>DATJSJ010000091.1:0-30258 GCA_035504175.1 Acetobacteraceae bacterium | reverse complement strand
TTCTCCGCGAACGACACCTGCCGGCCATCGATGTGCAGGCCGAGGAAACTCCCTTTGGGCGAGCATCGAAAGCCGAGGCGAGCGGCGACAAGCGGGGGAGAACAAGCCAGAAGCTCGATGTTGAAGCGGAGATCCGGGATGTTGGCGAAGTCTTCGACCAGCATGGCACGATCCCCGGATAGCCTGAGCCGCCGACCGTTGTGCTCGACCTCATCGTCGACGTATTCCGCAAGCGCAGCCCAATCCTGTCGGTTCAGGCAGTCGATGTAGCCGCGATACAGATCGGGCAGCGATCGAGGGGGGAACACGTCCTCCCGAGAGCAGTGCGCCGTTCCTACACGATACATCGCGACGCGTGATGACGAAGCAAGGCCAGGGGCTCCGCCCCTGCACCCCGCTGGGGCCTGAGGCCCCAGACCCCCATTCCTTAAGTCAAGGCTGGCAAAACCTGTGCCTTTGCCCCGGCCTGCTTCTCTCAGCCCCGCGCCGAGAGCGCCGCGGCGATCGCCTCCACATCGGCACCGGCGGCGGAGCCGGGATGCCGCGGCAGCAGCAGGCACTGCCGACGGATCGCATCCCGCACCCGGTCGTCGCGTCGCACCACGCCGGCGAGCGGCGGGGTACGGCCGAGAAAGCTGCTGCAGGCCCGCGCGAGCGTCGCATACACATGCTCGCCGCTGGCGCCGGAACGCGCCTGGTTGACCACGATGCGGGCGTCGCCGCCACCGTCACGCGCATGCAGCTTCAGCGCCGCATAGGCGTCGGTGAGCGAGGTCGGCTCCTCCGTCGCCACGACCAGCAGCGTGTCGGACCAGACCGCCATGCGCCGGACCGCGCGATCGAGCCCGGCGCCGAGATCGATGATCACCGTGTCGTACGCCGCAGCGGCACTGCGCAGTCCTTCCAGCATCGCCTCCAGCCGCGCCGGCTCCAGCCCGGCAAGCGCGCCGGAACCGGACCGGCCGGCGAGCACGTCGAAGCCGCCGGCCTCGACCCGGATCACCGCAGCCGCCAGCGTCGCGCGGCCGGCGAGCACGGCACCGAGATCCTGCACCGGCGCCAGGCCAAGCTGGATGTCGACATTGGCGAGGCCGAGATCGCCATCGACCAGCAGCACGCGCCGGCCACGCCGGGCCAGGCTGTGCGCCAGCGTGATCGCGAACCAGGTCTTGCCGACGCCCCCCTTGCCCGAGGCAACGGCGATGATGCGGCCGGGCGCCGCGCCCGGCGATACGGGCGGCCGGTCCATGGTCACCGGGTCGGGGCGTGACATGGGCGTGCTCCGGGGGTCTGCGGCCGGCTCAGGCGCTCGGCCAGGAAGGCGGGGGTGAGCGGGGCGAGCCCGTCCGCGGCGCCCGGGCCGATACCGGCCTCCGCCATGGCGAGCCGTCCGGCTTCGGCGGCGGCAAGCACCGCGCCGACGCGCCGGGCGAGGTCGAAGCGGGTCGCAATGAGCATGGTGGCGCCGAGCGCGGCATAGGCCTCGGCGAGCTCGCCGGCCTCCGCCGCGTCGAGCCCGGCCGGCAGCACCAGCGCGGTCACTGCATCGCCGACCGCGACCAGCGTCTGCAGCTCCTCCGCCTGGTCGAGGCGGAACGGGTCGCTGCCCGGCGCATCGATCAGAACCGGGGCGCTGGTCCGCCGCGCGAGCGCGCGGCCGAGTATCACCGGATTGCTCGCCACCATCAGATCAAGGCCGAGCAGTCGGGTGAAGGCGGCAAGCTGCTCCACCGCGCCGGCGCGCTTGTCATCGACGGTCACGACGAGCGGCGCGCTGCCGGCCATGACCAGCCGTGTCGCCAGCCGGGCGACGGTGAGCGTCTTGCCCGCCCCGGGCGGCCCGGCCAGTAGGAGCGGCCGTGCGTCCGGCGCGAGATCGAGGGCGGCGAAGGCGAACGCCTCCTGCAACAGCGGCTCCAACGGACCGGCGGCAAGACGCGCGGCAAGCGGCGCCGGTACAGCATGCCAGGCCAGAGCCGACTGCCGCGCCGGGTCGGCCGGCGGCGGCGGGGGTGGCAGCGGCGCGGGGGGTGCCTCGTCCTCGGGCTCCAGTGCCGCCGTCACCTCCACCCCCTCGGCGACGCGGCGGGTGGCGAGGATCAGCGCGTCCGCGCCGAGCTCGGCGCGGATGCTGGCCATCGCATCCGACAGCCGCGCGGCACGGTACAGCTTCAGACGCATGCGCGGATATTGCTGGGCAGGAATTGCCGGGAGCTTAATCCCCGCCGCGCGCGATCACCGGCGCTCATTTTCAGATCGTGCCCACCGTGCGGATGCGGGCGCGCGGCGAGATCTCCGCCTGCGCCAGCACCGGCGTCGCCGGCCGGATCCGTTCGACGATCGCATGGAGGTGGAAGCGGATCGCAAAGGACGTCAGCAGCACCGGGCTCTCGCCCGATTGCGCCGCCGCATCGAAAGCGGCGCGGAAGCGCTGCATGAATTCCTGCAGCCGGCTCGGCGCCATGGCGAGCTGGCGGTCCTCCGGCGGCCCCACCAGCGATTCGGCGAAGGCCGCCTCCCATTCCGGCGACAGCGTGACCAGCGGGATGTAGCCGCCCGGGCCGGTATGGGCGTCGCTGATCTGCCGCGCCAGGCGGACGCGGACATGGCCGACGATTGCCGGAATCGGACGCGGCCCGCCGCCACTGGCCTCCTGCACGGCCTCCAGGATGGTCGACAGGTCGCGGATCGACACCCGCTCGGCGAGCAGCGCTTGCAGCACGCGATGCACGCCGCCAGCGGAGATCTGCGACGGAATCAGGTCGGTGACCAGCTTCTGCTGCTCGCGCGGCAGATCCTCGAGCAGCTTCTGCATCTCGGCATAGGAGAGCAGCTCGGCCATGTTCTCGCGGATCAGTTCGGTCAGGTGCGTGGTCAGCACGCTCGGCGCATCGACGACCGTGCAGCCGCGGATCATCGCCTCCTCCTTCCGGGCGGCGTCGATCCAGAGCGCGGGCAGGCCGAAGGCCGGTTCCTGCGTGCGCTCGCCGGGCAGGTTCGGCACGCCGCCCTTGGGATCCATCGCGAGGAGCTGGGTCGCGCGCAGCTCGCCCCGGCCCGCCTCCAGCTCCTTGACGCGGATGACGTAGCTGTCGGCCGGGAGCTGCATGTTGTCCTGGATTCGCACCGCCGGCAGCACGAACCCCATCTCGGCCGCGATCGAGCGGCGGAGCTGCTTGATCTGCTCGGTGAGCCGCGGCGAATCGCCGCCGGCCAGCGACAGCAGCCCGTAGCCGAGCTCGACGCGGATCATGTCGATGCGCAGCGAATCGCTGATCGGCGGCTCGGCGGGCGCGGCCGGTGTCGGGGCCGCCGCGGCCTCCTCCACCGGCGGGTGCTTGTGCCGCATCCAGGCGGCACCGCCGATGATCCCGGCCAGGCCCAGGAACGGCAGCGCCGGCAAGCCCGGCATCAGCGCCATCACGCCGGCGGCACCGGCCGCGAGCGCCAGCGGCTTCGGGCTGCCGCCGAGCTGACGCACCAGCGCCGCGTCGGCCGCTCCCTCCGTTCCGCCTTTGGTCACGACGATGCCGGCGGCAGTCGAGACCAGCAGCGCCGGTATCTGCGACACCAACCCGTCGCCGACGGTGAGCGTGGTGAAGGTCGATGCGGCATCGGAGAAACTCATGCCATGGCGCACCAGGCCGATCGCCAGGCCGCCGATGATATTGATCGTGGTAATGAGCAGCCCGGCGATCGCATCGCCGCGCACGAACTTCGCGGCACCGTCCATGGCGCCATAGAAGCCGCTCTCTTCCTCCAGCTCGCGACGCCGCTTGCGGGCGATCTTCTCGTCGATCAGGCCGGCGGAGAGATCGGCGTCGATCGCCATCTGCTTGCCCGGCATCGCATCCAGGCTGAAGCGGGCCGCGACTTCGGCGATGCGGCCGGAGCCCTTGGTGATCACCATGAAATTGACCACCAGCAGGATGGCGAACAGGATGAAGCCGATCACCACGTCGCCGCCCATCAGAAAGCCGCCGAAAGCCGCGACCACGTGGCCGGCCGCGGTCGGACCCTCGTTGCCGTGGCTGAGGATGAGCCGGGTGGTGGCAACCTCCAGCGACAGGCGCAGCAGCGTGGTCAGCAGCAGCAGCGTCGGGAAGCTGGTGAAGTCGAGGGGTCGCTGCAGGAACAGCGCCACCATCAGCACCAGCACCGAGGCAGTGATCGACAGCGCCAGGCCGAAATCCAGCAACAGCGTCGGCAGCGGCAGGACCAGCACGCAGATCAGCGCGCCGACCCCGAGCGCGAGCCCGACATCGCTGCCAGGCGCGTAGACGCGCAGCTTCTCGACGAAGGGCGGGAGGGCGATTGCCGCCATGGCCGTGGTCGGAAAGCGACGCCCGCGTCAGGCGGCGACGCCGGCGCCGGGCGGCGGCACCGCGATCCCGGCCTGCGCGTAGTCGCGCAGCTTGTTGCGCAGCGCCCGGATCGAGATGCCGAGGATGGTCGCGGCATGCGTGCGGTTGCCGAGCGTGTGCACCAGCGTCTCGAGGATCAGGTCGCGCTCGACATCTTCCATCCTCCGCCCGACCAGGCCGGCGACGCCGGCGGCAGCCCCTGGCGCGGCGTCGGCGGCGCAGACCGCGGCGGCGGATGGCGACGGCGATGCAGGCGCTGCCGGGGTGGCGCCGATCACTTCCACCGCCTCCTCGCCGATCTCCGCGCCCTGCGCGAGCAGCACCGCGCGGTGCACCACGTTCTCCAATTCCCGCACGTTGCCGCGCCACTGTCCGGCGGCGAGACGGCGATGCGCGGTGATCGAGAGCGGACGCGGCGGCAGACCGTTCACCTCGGCGTAGCGGCGGGCGAAGTGCTCGGCGAGGGCCGCGATATCGTGCGGCCGCTCGCGCAGCGGCGGCAACTGCAGCGAGACGACGTTGAGGCGGAAATAGAGGTCCTCGCGAAACCGCCCGGCGACGATCTCGGCCGGCATGTCGCGATTGGAGGTGGCGAGGATGCGGACGTTGACGCGCACCGGTGCGCTGCCGCCGAGCCGGTCGATCTCGCGCTCCTGGATCGCGCGCAGCAGCTTGGCCTGCAGCCGCACGTCCATCTCGCTGATCTCGTCGAGCAGCAATGTGCCGCCATCGGCGGCCTCGAACTTGCCGATGCGCCGCGCCGCGGCGCCGCTGAACGCGCCCTTCTCGTGGCCGAACAACTCGCTTTCCAGCAGGTTCTCCGGGATCGCGGCGCAGTTGAGCGCCACGAACGGCCCGGCGGCGCGGCGGGAGCGGCGATGGATGTGCCGCGCCAGCACCTCCTTGCCGGTGCCGGACTCGCCGCTGATCAGCACCGAAGCCTCCGACGGTGCGACCTGCTCGGCGCGACGCAGCACCGCGAGCATCGCCGGATCGCGCGCGACCAGCGCATGTGTCTCGCCCGAGGCCGCTTCCAGGATCGCGGCGATCAGGTCGGCGTCCGGCGGCAGCGGCAGGAATTCGCGCGCACCGTCGCGCACGGCGCGGATCGCCGCCTCCGGATCGCTGTCGAAGCCGCAGGCGACCACCGGGGTGATGATCCGTTCGGCGGCCATCGCGCGGATCAGGCCGCCCACGTCATGCGCCACGTCGCACAGCACCAGATCGACGCGCGCATCGGCGCGCAGCCGCGCGAGTGCCACCTCCGGCGCGTCCGCCTGGTCGAGCTGCGCGCCGCGAGCGATCGCAATGCGCGCCGCCTGGCCGAGCTCGGCGCCGAGCGAGCCGACGATCAGCACGCGCATGGCGCGCCTCCCGGGGTGCGGCCGCTGCTCACGACCGTTCCGCCTTGACGATTTCCGTCATGGTCACGCCAAGCCGGTTGTCGTCCACCATCACCACTTCGCCGCGCGCGACCAGCCGGTTATTGACATAGATGTCGATCGCCTCGCCGAGCTTGCGATCGAGCTCGACCACCGCACCGCGGCCGAGCTTGAGCAGCTGGCTCACCTGCATCGTCGATTTGCCGAGCACGGCGCTGACCGTGACCGGAATGTCGTACACCGCCTCCAGGTCGCGACCGCTGCGCGGCGGCGCGGCCTCGCCGGCGCCGCCGGCGGCGTCCCCCAGCTCCGAGAGGTCCATCTCACCGGCCATGATCATCGTCCTCCGGGCCGCTCGGGCCCCTGATCTCCGCGGCGTCGAGCCCGAACAAGCCGAGCGCCCGCTCCACCGCCTCGCGAATCGCCGCCGCTTCCCGTGAGGCGCGGCCAGCCTCCCAGGCGACGCGCAGATCGCCCGGCGGCACCTCCGGCAGCGGCACGAACTCGACCCGCGCCGCATCCAGCTCGAGCTGCGCGATCTCCGCCTGCAGCCCGGGCAGATGCACCGGGTTGACGCGGACGACGACGCGCGGCTCGGTGGCGAGGCCGGGCAACAGCGCGCGCGCCGCGGCGCGAATCTCGGCCTCGCCATGCCGCGCCGAGAAAGCGGGAAGTGCCGCAGCAATCATCCGGCAGGCGAGCCGCGCGAGTTCCTCCGCCGCCTCCTCGGCGACACGGCCGGCGGCCGTGCGTCCGGCGGCAAGCTCCGCCGCGATGCGCGACAGGGCCGCTTGCGCCGCCTGGCCGGCGGCGGCGGAAGCGGCCGCCGCGCCCTCCTCGCGGCCGAGACGCCGCGCCTCTTCGCGGGCCGTCTGCAATTCCTCGAGTGAGAAGGTGAGCGGCAGCGGCTCCGCAGACCGCGGCTCGGCGCGGATGATCTCCGGCTCGGCCGGCGCTTCCGCATCCGGGCCCTCGTCGTCGAAATCCTCCGCGAACAGCACCCGGGCCAGGCGCGGGGCGACCATTCCGTCCATCTCAGTACACCAGCTCCTCGTCCTTGCCCTCGCCGATCTCGATCTGGCCCTGCGCCGCCAGATCCTTGGCCAGCGCCACGATTGCCGCCTGCGCCTCGTCGACGTCGCGCAGCTTCACCGGGCCCAACGACTCGATGTCGTCGCGCAGCATCTTGCCGGCGCGCTCCGAGAGATTGCGGAAGAACAGCTCGCGCACCGGCTCGGAGGCGCCCTTCAGCGCCAGCGGCAGCTTGTCCTTCTCCACCACGCGCAGCAGCGTCTGCATCGCGGTCGAAGTCAGGCGCTGCAGGTCATCGAAGGTGAACATCAGCGATTTGATTCGGTCCGCGGATTCGCGGTTGCGCTCCTCGAGTGCCGCGATGAAGCGGGTCTCCGCCTGGCGGTCGAGATTGTTGAATATCTCGGCCATCATCTCGTGCGAATCGCGGCGCGTGCTGCGCGCCAGATTGGACATGAACTCGGCGCGGAGCGTGCGCTCGACTCCGTCCAGCACCTCCTTCTGCACGCTTTCCATGCGCAGCATGCGCATCACCACTTCCATCGCGAAGCTGTCGGGCAGCAGCGACAGCACGCGCGCCGCGTGATCCGGCTTCACCTTGGAGAGCACCACGGCGACGGTTTGCGGGTATTCGTTCTTGAGATAGTTGGCGAGCACCGCCTCGTTGACGTTGCCGAGCTTGTCCCACATGGTCCGCCCGGCAGGGCCGCGGATCTCCTCCATGATCTGCGCCGCCCGATCGCGCGGCAGCGTGCGCTGCAGCAGCCGCTCCGTGCTCTCGAAGGAGCCGACCAGATTGCCGGCACTGCCGAGACTGTCGGCGAACTCGACGCAGAGCCGCTCCACGAGATCGGAGCGCACCGAGCCGAGCTGCGCCATCGCCGATGAGACGTCCTTGATCTCGTCCTCGTGCATCATGCTGAACAGGCGCGAGCAATGCTCCTCCCCGAGTGCCAGCATCAGGATCGCGGCTTTCTGCGACCCGCTCAGCGCGCGGTAATCGTCGGGCGGGGCCATTGCTTACAGCGCCTCCCGCGCCATCCAGCCACGAACGATCGAAAGGCTTTCCTCGGGGTGCTTGTCGACCAGATCGGCGAGCCTGCGGATCGAGGAGGCGCGCATCTGGCCTTCCACATTGGCGATATCGACCATGCGCTCATCCTCGACCAGCAGGGTGCCGGCCGGCGCCGGTAGGGCCGTGGCGACGGCGCCGGGCGGCAGCGCCGCGACGCTCGAGCCGGTCGCTCCCGGCCCGGCCAGCACCGCGTCAGGCCCTGCCCCGCCCGCCGCGTCCGGACCGGCCAGCGCCGGCGGTGCCGCGATGCGCAGCGCCATCGGCCGTGCCACGAGGAGCAGGGCCAGCAGCACCAGCAGTCCGAACAGCCCGGTTTCCGCCAGCCGCATGATGTCGGATCGCTCGAGATGTACGCCGAGGAAGGTCGGCGCGGGCGGCGGCAGCGGCTCGGCCGTGTCGGCGAAGCGCATCGAGACCACGTCCACCGTGTCGCCGCGCTTGGCATTGAAGCCGATCGCGCTTTTCACCAGCGTCTCGATCCGGTGCAGCTCCGCCGGCGTCCGGTCGCGATAGACGAGCTTGCCGTCCGGCTGGCGCGTTTCCACCCCGTCGACCAGCACGGCGAGGCTGATGCGGCTGATCTGCGGTTCCTGGTGCACCAGGGTGCGCACGGTGTTGCCGATCTCGTAGTTCGTGGTCTCGTCCCGCCGCTGCTCCTGCGACCCGGATCCGGTCTGGCCGGCATTGGCGTTCGGCAGGTTGTTCTGCACCGAGACGGACTTGTTGGCTTCCGTGGTCTTGCTGTTGTCGCTCGAGGTCTGGGTGCTGCGCACCACCTGCTGGTCCGGGTTGAAGGTCTCCTGCTTTTCCTGGACCTGATCGAAGTTCATCTCGACCGCCGCCTCGGCGCGCACGTGGCCGACGCCGAGGGTCGGTTCCAGCATCTCCTCCACGGCGCGCGAGAGCTGCAACTCCGTCGCCCGGCGCAGACTCTCCGCGGTCTGCGCCGCGCCGATCGCGCCGACTGGCTCGCCGGCTCGTGCCAGCAGATCGCCGCGACTGTCGATGATTGCGATGTGTTCCGGCCGAAGTCCCGGTACCGCCGCGGCCACGAGATTGAGGATCGCCTGCACGCCCTCGTGGTCGAGTGGCATCGCGCCCGCCATGGTCAGCAGCACGCTGGCCTGCGCCGGCTGCGCATCCCGTGCGAACGGCTCGCGGTGCGGCAGGACGAGGTTCACCCGCACCGCCCGCACGCCGTTGATCGCGCGGATGGTGCGCTCGAGTTCGCCTTCCAGCGCCCGCGTCTCGTTGATCTGCTGCTGGAATGCGGTCTCGGTCAGGCCGTCGGTGTGATCGAAGATTTCGTAGCCGATCGAGCCACCCGACGGCAGGCCGTCCTTGGCCAGCAGCAGACGCGCCCGTGCGACCTGATCGGCCGGCACCAGGATGGTGGTGCCGCCCGCCTCCTCCCGATGCGGAATGTGCGCATGGTCGAGCAGATCGACCGCCTGTCCGGCCTCCTTGAGATCGAGATCGCCGTAGAGCAGCGCCATCGGCTGGGTGGCGCCGCGGATGGCGAGCAAGGCGAGCAGGCCGAGCATGCCGACCGACACGGCCGCCATGGCCCCGAGTCGCGCCGCACCGAGGCCGCGAAGCCCCTCCAGCAGCGCCTTCACATCCGCATCCCCTCGCGCGGAGAACCCGTCATCGCCGCCTGCTCCCGGCCGCCCGGCCTTCTGCCGTGCCGGGAGGATGCGAGGGGCCGGCTTTCGCGGAGGTTAACGGCGCGGCATTAATTGCCGACCGACTGCACGGCGCTGAAGTCGACCCCCAGCGCGCCGAGCTGCAGGGTGATGCCGCTGCCCGTGCTGCCCGAACTGCTGCCGCTGCCGTCAGTGCTGGTGCTGTCGCTGCTGCTGCTGCCGCGAACGACACCCGTGGCGGTGCCGATGACGCTGAAGTTCAGCGCCGAGGTGCTGCCATCGGCATTCGCCCCCATCACGGCGATCCGGTATGAGCCGTCGGCGACCTGGTTGCCGTTGTTGTCGGTGCCGTCCCAGGTCCAGGTGTTGGTGCCCTGGCTCGCCGTGACCTCGGCTTCCCGGATCTCGGTGCCGGCGTCGTTGTAGATCGCGATCGCCACGGGCTGGTTGCCGGTCGCGGTGAACTGCACCTCGCCCTTGCCGTTCTGCAGCGGGATGTGATCCGAGGTCACCGTCACCTGTTTGCCCACCATCGAGGAGGATTGCAGGATCTCGTTGCCCTGGGTGAGTTGGATCAGCTGGGTCAGGCTGCTGTTCGTGTTGATCTGCTGCGCGACACTCGCGAACTGCACCAGCTGCGAGGTGAACTGCGTCGTATCCATCGGGCTGGTCGGGTCCTGATACTGCAGCTGGGTCATCAGCAGGTTCAGGAAGTCGTTGAAATTGCCGGAAAGCGATTGCAGCGCGCTCTGCGATGTCGAGCTGCTGCCGGTGCCGCTGCTGGTGCTGGTGCTGCTCGTGGCGCCGGTGATGCCAGACGCCGCACCCTGGGCGGCGGCGGCAGCCGCGGCCTGCTGGCTCGCGACCGATGCGATGCTCATTGCGTCGATCCTTTCACGCCATGATATTCAGGCCGGCGCGCAGCCATCTGGCCGCCGGCCCGGACGCGGAGACCGCGTCCTCGGTGAGGAAGACGGACGGCGCACGGCCGCGGCCGCCCTCGAACTGGCCGCCGCTCGATTGCCCGTCGCCTGCCGCGTTGCCGCCGCCGCCGCCACTCGCGCCGAAACCCGCATTGGCGGAGGTGCCGGCGCCGTTCGGCGCGGAGGGCGACGCGAGTTGGAAGGTCAGGCTGCGGCCCAGCGCCGCGACGCCCGCCTGGTCCAGCGCCTGATGCAGATGGGTCGCATCCTGCACCAGCAGCTGCAGCGTCTCCGGCCGATCGGCGCTGACCTGCACCGCGCTGGTGCCGTCGCTGGCCCGGTCGATGCGGATTTGGACCTGGCCGAGCTCGACCGGATTGAGCCGCAGCACCAGCGCCCCCGACCCGGTGCCGGTCCGCGCCATCGAGACCATGGCGGCGGCCACCTGCGCGGCCGGTTTCGCACTGGCCTCCGGCGTCGCGGTGGCCCCGACCCGGATCGGCGCGGCGGAGGTGAGGCCGAGGGCCGGGGTCTGCGTCGCGAACGTCGTGTCGAGCCGGGAGCCCGTCTTGCCGGACGCCGCCGTGCCGCCGCCGGTGGCGGGCGCGGATGCCGTCGCGGCAATGGCGGCCTGAGAGGCGGCGGTCACCGGCGCGGTTGCCGGCGCCGCGGCGGCCGCCGGGCCGGGTGGCTCGGCATGCCGCCCTGCGGCTGAGGCCGCGGCGCTCAACGCGGCGGAGTTTGCGGCAGGTCCGCCGCTGTCGCCCACCGGCGCGGATTGGTGGGTTGACGCGTGGGCGGCTGACCCAGCGACGGCCGCGGCGGGTGGCACCGGCAGGGGCAACGCCACCGCGATGGTGGGCTGAGGCGCGGCCCCGTCGGATCCGGCTTTGTCGGTCGCGTGCTTCTCGCCATGCTTGCGCGTCGCGGTCGCGGCGTTCTTGCCGTCCGCTGTGGCGGTTCGCGTCGTGCTGACGCCGCCGGCAGCGCTTGCCGGCGCAGCCGACGCGGCGATGATCGGAAGCGCGATTGCCGACGCCGCGACAGGCTGGGCGGCTGGTGTCGTCGCCGTGCCTTGCGCCTCCTGGCCCGAAGCCGATGCCAGCTGCGGGCCGGCGGCGGCCGGCGGCCGGGCGGTTCCGGAAGTGGCCGCCTCCGCCGGAGATGGCGCGGCCGTTGCTGCGGTCCCAGTGCCGACCTGCTCTCCCGTCTCGGATGCGGCGGCGGTCATCGCCGATCGGGTGCCGCGCGTGCCGCAAGCCTTTGTGGCGGCCGTGTTCGCAGGATCGGTCGCAGGCGATCCGCCGGGTGTGGCTCCGGCCGCTGTTGTTTTGGACGACGTGACTGCCGTCCGCGCCGGTGTAAGAGCCGAGGCCGCGTCGGTGTCCGGCGCAGCCGTGCTGGCTGGTGCTCCGGCGCCTGGCGGTGACGTCGTTGCCGCCACGGTGGCTGGAGCCGTCGCTCCGGGGGCCGTCCCGCGCGCCGGCTCCGACGTCGCGGCGGGCCGCGGCGCGGCGCCTGGCGCCGCCGGCGGGGCCGCGGTGGCGGAACTCGTCGTCGCCCCTGACGGATCGGCACCGGCTGCCGCAAGCAACGAGTCGAAGGTGCTGTCCCCGGATCGGGCACCGCCGGCCGCCGTCCGACCCGGGTCCGGCAACGATCGGTCTGAAACGGCTGCGAGCTGCGCGGTCGCCATTGCACCATCCTGGGCCTGCGCCCGCGCCGCCAGCCGGCGACGGGCGGCGTGGCATCAAGCAAGCGGCAGGCCAGACCGCGCACGCCGACGTTGCACCCGGACGGACCGGGCCGAAGTCGTCAGCCGGCACGAACTGCCGGGCCGATGCTGCCGGGCGGCCGGGTGGGTCGGTTCGCAAGCGCCTGCGGCAACGGGCGTGGCGCCGCACGGGAACCTGGCATGCCGCCTGCATGACCGCCGCGCGAGCCGGGCAGACCGGTCATCTGCATTCGGGAGAGACCCAATGTCACTGTTCGGGGCGATGAGCACGGCAATCAGCGGGCTCAGCGCGCAATCCGCAGCCTTCGGCAACATCAGCGACAACGTCGCGAACAGCCAGACGGTCGGTTTCAAGCGGATCGACACCAGCTTCGACGATCTGTTGACCACCAGCACGGCGACCACCAATGAAAGCGGCGCCGTGCTGGCACACCCGGACTACGTCAACAACGTCCAGGGCACGATCTCGCAGACCGACAACCCGCTGAACATGGCGATTGCCGGGCAGGGGTTCTTCGCGGTCAGCCGCCCGGCCACCTCGTCCACCACCGGGGCGACGGTGTTCAATCCGCAGACCTACTACACGCGGGCCGGCGATTTCAGCATGAACAAGGACGGCTACCTCGTGAACAGCGAGGGCGACTACCTGATGGGCTGGAGCGTCGATGCCACGACCGGGACGGTGAACAGCAACCAGTTGGCGCCGATCCAGGTCAACCAGGGTGTCTCGAGCCCGGTGCCGACCTCCGGTGTCACGATGCAGGCCAACCTGCCGGCAACGCCGAGTGCCGCGACACCGATCTCGTCGGACATCCAGGTCTACGATGCCGACGGCACGACGCACGACGTCAACCTGTCCTGGACGCAGAACACCGCCAATGATTGGACGGTGACGATCAGCTCCGCCGATTCGACACCGACGACGCTCGGCACGGCGGAGATCCAGTTCGGGCCGAACACCAGCGGCAACAACGTGCCGGACGGCACGATCGGCAACATCCTGAACACCACCGGCACGGTGACTACCTCGGGCTTCAGCGCCAACGGGCCGGCGAGCCTGTCCTTCACGCCGAATTTCGGCAGCGGCAACCAGCCGATCCAGCTCAATCTCGGCAATTACGGCCAGGACAACGGCCTGACGCAGTTCGCCGGCACCAACTACACGCTGGAGAATCTGAGCCAGAACGGCCTGCCGCAGGGCAGCTTCAGCGGCATCACCACCGATCAGAACGGCGATATCGTGGTCAACTACAACAACGGCCAGTCCACGACGGTGGCACAGGTGCCGGTCACCGTGTTTCCCGACCCGGACGCGCTGCAGCGGCAGAACGGCCAGGCCTTCACGGCGACCTATGCCTCCGGCCAGGCAACCACCCAGACCGCGGGCATCAACGGCGCCGGCACGCTCACCACCAGCGCGGTCGAGAGCTCGAACGTCGACATCGCCACCCAGTTCAGCAACCTGATCGTGGCCCAGCAGGCCTATTCGGCGAACGCCAAGATCATCTCGACGGCCAACGACATGCTGCAGCAGACGCTGAACATGAAGCAGTGACGGCAGGAGGATAACCGGCCGGACGAAGGGTTGGTCGCCGCATGATGACGCTCGACACGGCGCTCACCAGCGCCACCAGCGGGCTCGCCGCGATCAACCGGCAGCTCGCCGTCGTCTCGCAGAACGTCTCGAATGCCAGCACGCCGGGCTATGCGCAGGAGGTGGTCAGCCTCTCCAGCCTGACCGCCGCCGGCGATGGCATGGGCGTGCGGGTCGGGCCGACCACGCTGCAGATCAGCCAGCAATTGCAGTCCAGCGTGCTGGCGCAGAACGCGGTGGTGGGCAATCTGCAGACCACACAGACGGCGCTCTCGGCGATCGACGCGGTGCAGGGCACGCCCGGAGCCGGCACCGATCTCGCCAGCCTGCTCGGCGACGTCACCAATGCCTTCTCGACGCTCTCCACCGACCCGAGCAACACCACCTATCAATCGCAGGTGGTCTCGAGCGCGCAGACCCTGGCGCAGGGGATCAACACCCTCGCGCAGGCCTATGGCACGCAGCGCCAGGCGTCGCAGGACGACCTGGTGAGCGACGTCGCCAGTCTCAACCAGGCATTGCAGCAGATCGGCCAGCTCAACACCCAGATCCAGCAGCTCCAGGCCAACGGCGTCGATACCGCCGACCTGCAGAACCAGCGCAACGCGGCGATGGCGACGGCGTCGCAATATCTGGCGATCAATTTCGTGCCGCAATCCGACGGCACGGTCCTGGCGGTCAGCAACGGCGCGGTGATCCCGCTCACCGGAAGCACCGGGCCGTTCTCCGTCGCCAGCGCCCAGCTCGGACCCAATGCCGCCTATCCGGCGAGCGCGCCGGCGGTGATGCTGAACGGGCAGGACGTCACCACCCAGATCGGCGGCGGCTCGATCGGCGCCGATATCACGCTGCGGGACCAGACGCTGCCGACCTTCCAGGCCGAGCTCGACGAGTTCTCGGAGACGCTCGCCTCCCGTTTCCAGGCACAGGGGCTGACGCTGTTCAGCAACGCGTCTGGCACGGTGCCGACCGCGTCCGCGCCGCCCGTGCAGCAGAACTATGTCGGTTTCGCCAACACGATCCAGGTCAACCCGGCGGTCACGCAGACCCCGTCGCTGGTGCGCGACGGCACGCAGTCGGTCACGATCGGCGGCGTCACCTACAATCCCAACCCGGCCGGCGGTCCGGCCGGGTTCTCCGATCTGATCAACCGTATCCTGACCTACGCGACCGGCAGCCAGGTGGCGTCCGGGATCGCGCAGCCGGCGCCGGCGACGAGCGGGCTCGGCCCGACCGGCACGCTGACGGCGCCCTTCACCGCGCCGACCACGCTCAGCGCCTTCGCGAGCACGCTGGTCGCGGCGCAGTCGCAGCAATCCTCGAGCACCCAGACGCAGCTCAGCACCGAGCAGGCCGTGCAGACGACACTGCAGACCAAGCTCGCGGACAGCTCCTCGGTCTCGATCGATACGGAGATGTCGACGATGATTCAGCTCCAGAATGCCTATGGCGCGAACGCCAAGATCATCACCACGGCGCAGTCGATGTTCACCACCCTGCTGCAAGCGGTGACGCCGTGAGCGCCAGCATCACCGGTCTGTCCGATGCCGGGCTCACGACCCGGCTGCTTGCGGACAGCACGTCGCTCAAGTCGCGCATGGATCAGCTCACCGCGGAATCAGCGAGCGGGCTGGTGTCGAGCACCTATTCCGGACTCGGCAGCGGCGGGCGGGTCAGCCTCGACCTCAACCCGGTGATCGCGGCGGCGCAGGCGGAGCAGACGAACATCTCCGTCGCGAACACACGGCTCAGCGTGACGCAGAACGCGATGTCGCAGATCAGCGCCATCGCCAGCCAGTTCTACACCTCGACGCTGAGCCTGACGTCGCAGACGAGCTCTGAAGTGGATACGGTGGCGGTGCAGGCGCAGCAGGCGCTGCAGCAGGTGGCGAGCCTGCTCGACACCCAGGATGGCGGCGTCTACGTCTTCGCCGGGCAGGACACGGCCAATCCGCCGGTACCCGATCCGGAGAACATCCTCAACTCGAACTTCGTGACGCAGATCCAGTCGGCGGTCGCGGGTCTCGCCGCCAACGGGGGGGCGGCAACCGCTGCGGCGACGCTCGCGGCGGCGGAAGCCCCCGCCAACTCGCCGTTCTCGGCGACACTCGGGACCCAGCAGGCAACCGTGCAGCTCGCTCCGGGCCAGACCATCCCGGTCGGCATCATCGCCAATCAGAACGCAACGGCGGTGCAAACCGGGACGTCCACCACCGGATCGTACATCGTCGACCTGATGCGCTCGCTCGCCACCCTCGCCTCGCTGAACGGCGGCCAGGCCTCGCTCGGCCAGCCCTTCCAGGACCTGTTGCAGGACAGCACCACGAGCCTCACCGGGGTGATTTCCGCCATGGCGACGGACACCGCGACACTCGGCAGCACCCAGGACGAGCTGACCTCGATCAATAATGGCCTCACCAGCACCGTCAACGCGCTGACGACGCAGGTCTCCGACGTCCAGGATGTCGACATGACGACGACCGCGACGCAGCTCTCGCAGGTGCAGACCCAGCTTCAGGCCTCCTACAAGCTGATCGCGGATCTCAGCAATTTCTCCCTGGTCACGTTCATGAGCTCGACCGCCTGATCGCCGGCGGGCCGCCGTCCCCGGGGTTCATCCCCCGTTAAGCGGCGGCAACGACACTCGGGCGGCGGGTACATGGCAAAGCCGGTGCGGCGCAAAATGGGCACGCAGATCGGAAGGTAAAAATGTCCAACCTGGTCCTCGAGATCCGACCCGGCGAGATGATGATCGTCAATGGGGCGTCGATCCGCTTTCGAACCAAGACGCGGCTGGAACTGGCAGCGCGCGCGCGTTTCCTGTTCGGGCGGCAGATCATGGGCCCGCATGAGGTCGACAGCCCGGCGCGGCGCATCTATTTCGCGTTGCAGACCGCCTATATCGGCACGGAAGAGGAGCGGGAGGCGGGGCTCACCGAGGCGCGGACCCTCATCGGTGCCTTTCAGGAAGCCACCACCTCGCCGCTGGCCCGCGAGATCCTCGACCGCGCGTTGCAGGCGGCGGAGGCCGATGACTGCTATCAGGCGCTGAAGCTCGCCCGCCGGATCATCCGGCATGAGGATGCGGTGCTGGGCCGCAAAATCGCCGCGCGCTGAGCCGGGCCGGAAGACGAGACAGCTTTGTTGTACGCGCCGCGGATGCCCCGGCTCGCGGCACCGGCATGGTGGGCGTTTCTGCGATGCGGCTTCGGGCCCCGACCCGTGCAGTCCCATCCGATGACGATCCCGGTCTCGCCCAGAGAGAGTCAGTCCCGGAAACGCGACGTTAAGAGTTTGCCGGCAGGATGGGCGGCATCGGTAAGCCAAAAGGAACCGTCATATGTTTTCGATCAACACCAACACCTCTGCGATGGCGGCTCTGGCGTCGCTGACCGCGACCGCCCAGCAGCTCAGCATGACGCAGAATGAGATCTCCACCGGCCAAAAGGTCTCCCAGGCCAGTGACAATCCCGCCATCTACTCGATCTCGCAGACCATGAACGGCGACATCGCCGGTCTGTCGGCGGTGTCGGACAACCTCTCCTTCGCCCAGTCGGTGATCGGCGTCGCAAGCTCCGGTGCGGCGCAGATCTCGAGCCAGCTCAGCACGCTGAAGCAGACGATCACCCAGGCGCAGAGCCAGGGTCTCAGCGCGGCGACGATGCAGAACCAGGTCGACGCACTCCTGCAGAACATCGACGCCTTCGCCCAGAGCGCGACGTTCAACGGCGTCAACATGCTGGCCCATACCGGGTCGACGTCGCTCAGCGTGACGCAGGACATCGCCGGCGACACGCTGGCCGTCGGGTCGCAGGACATGAGCACGGCCGGTCTCGGCCTTTCCGGTCTCAGCGTCAACCAGGGCGGCGCCGAGCTGTCGTTCGATTCCACCTTCGTGCCGGCGAACGGCGACTCCTTCATGTTCGCCGACAACAACTTCAACACGTTCGGCAGCGTCAGCTCGTACGCCTCCGGCACCGGCTTCACGGCGCAAGCAGGTTACACCACGACGCCGACCGGGGCGCCCACCGGCAACCCGCCCGCCAGCGTCGCCCAGGCCTGGGTGTTCGAATTCGACGACGGCAGCACGGCACCGACCGCGGTGCCGCAGACCATCTATGATTCGACGACCAATCAGGTGGTTGCGAAGGTCAACGTCGTCTCGATCTCGCTCAACTCCAACGCCTCGCCGATGTCGGATATCGGCTCGCTGATCACCGCCATGCAGCACGCCGGTCTCGGTGTGCAGCAGAACACGGACGGCACGGTGGACGTGACGGGCGTGGACACGACCAACCCGAACTGGACGAATGCCGTGTCCGTGGCCAGCGGCGGGGCGACCGCAACGGCCGTCAACGGCACGACGGTCGCGATCAACACGGTCGACAATGCCATCGCCAACGCCAACACCAAGGCAGCAGCGCTCGGCGCGGCGTCCCAGCAGATCACCGGGATGCAGAACTTCAGCGCGGCGCTGAGCGACTCGCTGACCAACGGCCTCGGCGCCCTGACCGATGCCGACATGGCGGCGGAGAGCGCCAAGCTGCAGTCGTTGCAGACCAAGCAGCAGCTCGCCATCCAGTCGCTGTCGATCGCCAACCAGCAGCCGCAGTCCCTGCTGTCGCTGTTCCGCTGATCCCGGAACCGGCGGGGCCGCCGATGCCGCGAGCGCGGCCGAGGCGGTTCCGCCGGACGGGTTCGTCCACCGGCCGGCGGCTACCCGCGAGGTACGCGGCGGCCGGCTACCGTGCTGACACCAGGAGGGTGCTTTGAGGACTCCAGTCCAGCGCTATCAGGTCTCGGGCCTGGAAGCGGTCGCGCCGCGCGAGACCGAGATCGTCGCGTTCACCATCTGCAACGAGCGGCTCGCCGGAGCCGCCGACGCCCGCGCCCGGATCGAGGCGTTGCACAAGACGCATCAGCTATGGTCGCTGATCGTGCGCGATGTCGCGATGGAAGCGAACGGCCTGCCGGCCGATCTGAAGACCAATCTCACCGATCTCGGCATCTGGGCGATGACCTACTGCATCCACGCCATGGCCATGGATCTGCCACTGGCCCCGCTGGTTCAGGTCAACGCCGATATGATCGAGGGCCTTCGCGCCCAGGCCGCGTCACCGGCGGTCGCGACGACGGCGGCCTCCCTGGCCTCGGTCGCCGCAACGCTCTGATGACGGCCTGACGAGCGCGGGGTTGCGAGGGCGGAGCCTTCGCCTGGAGTTCGGGCGTCCGACGCGCACGCGCGGTCGGACGCCCGGCCAGCGGGCAGAACCCCTCGCCGCTGCCTTCCTGCTACGCCGCCAGCCGGTCTGCCTCGACCCGTGCCCGCAAGGTTCCGAACGCTTCATTGCCCGGAAACCGCGCCTCGGCCTCGCGCACCAGGGCCTCTGCTTCCGCCAGCCGCCCCTGTCGCCGCAGCGTGTCCGCGAGCCCATGGGCGAAAGCCGGAAATTCTGGATCGACTCCGATGCCGGCGCGAAACCCGAGTTCGGCCGCCTCCAGCCGCCCGGCCCAAAGCTGCAGGCGTGCCAATTGCGCGAGCAGCGGCAGACTGTCGGGAAACAACGACAATCCGCGTTCGGCGGCGGCGATGCCGTCCTCGAAGCGTCGGGCGCGCCCGAGTGTCTCGGCGAGCCCGAGATGGAAGCCGATCACCGTCTCGTCGCGTGCCAGCCCGTCGCGGAACATCGCTTCCGCGCCGTCGAGGTCGCCCTGTGCCAGCAGCACGCGGACGGCGGCGCTGCGCAGCCCGTTCCGCCCTGGCAGCAGGGCAACCGCCTCGCGCGCCGCCGTGGCCGCCTCGTCGAGGCGCCCGGTACGATGCAGCGCCTCGATCAGTCCGCGATGGCAGGCGACGTCGCGCCGGTTGATGCGCAGCCCCGCGCTGAAGCTCGCCTCTGCGTCGGCGATCAGCCCTTGCGCCAATTCGAGGTCGCCGCAGGCCTCGCGCGGCGCCGCCTCCTCGGGGAAACGCGCTGCCGCGTCGCGCGCCACGGTCAGCGCGTCGGCTATCCGCCCCGTCGCGCGCAGCGCGCGGCAGAGGCCGATATGCAGCGCCGGCACGCTCGCGTCGGCCGCGAGACCGGTGCGGAACATCGCGGCCGCGGCTTCCTCTTCGCCGCCGGCCAGCAGGATATCACCCAGCGCCTGGCAGTTGGCCGCGTCGGGCGTCGCCAGGTCGAGGACCCGGCGCGCCACAAGCGCGGCGTCGCGGGGCTTCCCCTGTTCGGCAAGGGCGGCCGCTCGTTCCGCCAGGACCTCCGCCTCGGCCACGGGATCGGCCTCGAGGTCGACCACTGGCGATGGTCCCGCCATCGGCTCATGCTCGGTGGGGTATCCCGTCGTCTCGAACAGGCTGCGACGTGTCGCGATCGCCCGACGCACGCGTTTGAACAGCGTTGCCATCTCGCTCCATTCCGGCTGATGTGACCCGTGCCGGACGCCCGGCCGACTAACGGTCTGCGCGAATAATCTGCGTCCGCGTTCCCCTCACGCGATCATAACGAGCCTCCGAAAGCGCGTCTACCTCGCAATGCGACTGCATGTGGGAACCACCGGTGATTGACCGGCGGCACCATGGGCGGCCCAATGCAAGCCACGGGCAGGCAGGAGGCCGGATGCAGCGTTCCAACGGGTCCCGATGGCGGCCACCGGCCGGCCAGGACCGCCGGACAGGGGGTTGATGGTGCTCGACGCCGCCTCGGTCCATGCCGGGCTGCTGACGCTCGACAGCCATATCGACATCCCGTGGCCGGAGACGCCCGACCCCTTCATCGCCGGCCCCCGCGCGGTGGATTTCCCAAAGATGCGGGCCGGGCACCTCGTCGCCGGATGCTTCGTCGCCTACGTGCCGCAAGGTCCCCGGTCGCCGGAGGGGCATGCGGCGGCGCGGGACCGGGCGCTCGCCATGCTCGCCGCGATCCGTGACATGGCGCGCAGCGAGCCGGGTCTGACCGTGCACCTCGCCGACACCGTCGATGGCGTGGAGGCGGCGCATCGCGCGGGTGCGCTCGCCGTCGTCCCGGCGGTCGAGAACGGTTACGCGATCGGCGAGGATCTGGCGCTGCTCGCGCGCTTCCGGGCGCTGGGGGCGCGATACGTCACGCTGACCCACAACGGCCACAACGCGCTGGCCGACAGCGCGCGGCCGCGCAGCGACCTGCACGATCCGGAGGCGCTGCACGGCGGGTTGTCGCCGCTCGGCCGCGCCGCGATCGCGGAGATAAACCGGCTCGGCATGCTGGTCGACGTGTCGCACGCCTCGCGCCAGACGATGCTGCAGGCGGCGCAATGCTCGGCGGTGCCGGTCGTCGCGACGCATTCCTGCACCCGGGCGCTGTGCGATCACCCGCGCAACATGGACGACCTGCAGCTCGACGCGCTGCGCGACACGGGCGGGCTGATCCAGATCACCGCGGTTCCCGCCTTCGTACGGTCGCACGGCACGGTCGAGACCGTGCGCGTCGCGCATGTCTGCGACCACATCGACTATGCGGTGCAGCGCTGCGGGCTCGGCCATGTCGGGATCGGTTCCGATTTCGACGGCGGCGGCGGCGTCGCCGGCTGGCGCGACGCCTCGGAGAGCGCGAACCTCACCGCGGAACTGCTGCGCCGCGGCTATGGCGAAACCGAGCTGGCGCAGCTCTGGGGCGGCAATTTTCTGCGCCTGCTGCGGCTTGCCGAGGCGAAGGCCGAGGGCGCGGCCGTCACGACAGCGCCGCAAGCCCCGGCAGGCTGACCCGCAAGGAAGAGCTGGCGGCCGGCCGGGATCCCCGCGTCAGCCGGGAGGGATTGAAGCCTGTAGCCGCCGAACCCTACCGCAGCGCTGCCGACCGCTGCGGCGTCACGTCGCGGAGCGGTGCAAACCGGTCGAGCGGCAGCGCGGGCGTCTCGCCGAGGGCGAGCGCGGCCAGCAGCGCCCCGGCGTAGGGGCCGATCGTCAGCCCGGACGGCCCGAGCCCGTTGCCGACGAACAGCCCCGGCACGCCCGGCGCCCCCCCGAGCATCGGCAAGCCGTCGGCGGCGATCGGACGGAAGCCGATGCGGGTTTCAGCCAGGGTGGCATCGGCCAGGCCCGGGGCGACGCGCAGCGCCTCGGCGAGCACCTCGGCCATCCCGCCGGCGGTGAGGCGATGGTCGAAGCCCGCACCGGTCTCGCGCGTGGCGCCGACCACCACCCGGGAGTCGTCGAAGGCGAGCAGGTAGTGGCTGCCCGGGGGCAGGATCACCGGCCACTCGCCGGTCGCGGCGCCGGGCAGGTGCAAATGCACGATCTGGCCACGCTGCGGTGCGATCGCGAGGGCGAGGCCGAGCGGGCGAAGCAGCGCCGGCGCCCAGGCCCCGGCGGTGACCACGACCGCATCGGCGGCCAGCGCTTCGCCGTCCAGCCAGACAAGCGGCGCGCCGCCCGGGTGCAGGGAGAGCGACGCCAGACCGGGGCGACATTCCGCCCCAGCCGCCTCGGCGGCGCGCAGCAGCGCCGCGGCGAGGCGTCGCCCGTCCACCCGCGCGCCACCGGTGATCTGCACCGCGGCGAAATCCGATCGCAGCGGCGGAAATCGCCGGCGTGCCTCGGCGGGGGACAGGCGGCGGATCTCGCCCGCCGCCGGCGCCGCGGCGGCACGGCGGCGTGCCAGAGCCTCGATTGCATCGAGCGCGTCGCTGCTGTCGGAGACGCAAAGCGCGCCAGTGTGGCGATACCCGGTCTCCGCCTCGCCCAGCGCCGCCAGCAAGGTCGGGTAGTACTGCGCCCCGGCGGCGTAGAGCCGGTAGAAATCCGGCTCCGGCGCGTCGGCGACCCAGGGGCAGATGATGCCGGCACCGGCGGCGGTGGCGCGACCCGCATGCGCATGATCGACCACCACCACCGCGGCACCGCTTCGCGCCAGGTGGAAGGCGGTGCTGGCGCCGAGGATTCCGGCACCGATGACGACGATCCGCATGCGACCTCCGCGACCGCGACGAGCCGGACCGTCGGGCCCGGACGAGCATGCCCGGCCGGGAGATGGCAACGCCGGCCGCTCCCGGCCAGACGCCGCCCTCGCCCGCAGCGCCTGCCCATACCGCGGGCAGAAACGGGCACGAGACGGGCGGGACGCTGGTCTGCGGATTCCGCCCTCGAACTCTGACGCGCCGCGAAGGCATAAGCGCGCGCCGCTTCGGGCCGGATCGGGAACGATCGGCCCGGTTTTTGCTTGTTCCGCCCCGCCCGGCTTACGCCTCTTCCGGCTTACGCCCGCACCAGCTCCCGAGGCCGCCCATGTCGCTGCACGTTGCGCTCACCCACCGCACGTCCTACCGCTATGACCGCCCGGTCGGGCTCGGGCCGCAGGTGATCCGGCTGCGCCCGGCGCCGCATGCGCGCACGCCGATCCTGTCCTACGCGCTGACGATCGAGCCCACCGCCCATTTCATCAACTGGCAACAGGATCCGCAGGGCAATTTCCAGGCGCGCGTGGTCTTCCCCGAGCGGGTCACGCATTTCGACGTGACCGTCGACCTCGTCGCCGACATGGCGACGGTCAACCCGTTCGACTTCTTCCTCGAGCCCGCGGCCGAGACCTGGCCGTTCGCCTACGACCCGGTGCTGGACCAGGAGCTGGCGCCGTTCCGCCGCGCCGCCGAACCCGGGCCGCGCCTCGCCGCGCTGCTCGACGCGTTGCCGCAGCAAGCGGGCCAGCGCACCGTCGACATGCTGGTTGCAATCAACCGCGCGGTGCAGCAGCGCGTCGCCTATGTCGTGCGCATGGAACCCGGCGTCTGGACGCCGGAGGAGACGCTGGCGGAAGGACGCGGCTCCTGCCGCGATTCCGCCTGGCTGCTGGTGCAGGCGCTGCGCCGGCTGGGCTACGCCGCGCGCTTCGTCTCCGGCTACCTGATCCAGCTCGTCGCCGACGTGAAACCGCTCGACGGGCCCGAGGGTCCGACCGCGGATTTCACCGATCTGCACGCCTGGGCCGAGGTCTACCTGCCGGGCGCCGGCTGGGTCGGGCTGGATCCCACCTCCGGCCTGCTTGCCGGCGAGGGCCATATCCCGCTGGCGGCGACGCCGGAGCCGGCCTCGGCGGCGCCGATCGCCGGCGCGGTCGATGAATGCGAGACCAGTTTCGATTTCGCGATGGCGGTGACGCGCATCCGCGAAACCCCGCGTACCACCAGGCCCTATGCCGAGCCGGTCTGGCAGGACATCCTCGCCGCCGGCCGGCGCGTCGATGCGGCGCTGGCGCAGACGGATGTGCGCCTGACGATGGGCGGCGAGCCGACCTTCATCGCCGCCGACGACATGGACGCGGCGGAGTGGAACACCACGGCGCTCGGCCCGACCAAGCGCCGCTACGCCGGGCGACTGCTGCGCCGGCTGGCGGCGCGCTGGTCGCCGGGTGCCGCGCTGCAATACACGGTCGGCAAACACTATCCCGGCGAGCAATTGCCGCGCTGGGCGCTGTATTCGCACTGGCGCGGCGATGGCGAGCCGGTCTGGCGCGACGCGGCGCTGCTTGCCGGCGACGACGATCGCGACGACGCGACCGCCGCCGATGCCGCGCGCTTTGCCAGCGCGCTGGCCGAGCGGCTGCAGGTCGATCCCGCATTGGTCGCTCCCGCGCATGAGGACATCCACTACTTTCTGTGGCGCGAGCATCGCCTGCCTGCCAACGTCGTCGTCGAGGACGCGAAGCTGAAGGATCCGCTCGAGCGCGAGCGGCTGGCGCGGGTCTATGCCGGCGCGCTGGGTGCGTCAGTCGGCAGCGTGCTGCCGCTGCGCCGGGTGATCCAGGACGGCTTGCGGCGCTGGCAGTCCGGGCAGTGGTTCTTCCGCGGCGGCACGCTGTTCCTGGTGCCGGGCGATAGTCCGATCGGCTTTCGCCTGCCGCTGGAGAGCCTGCCCTGGGCCGATCCGGATGCGATCGAGTTCGCGACCGAGCCGGACCCGTTCGCGCCGCGCGAGACGCTGCCGCCGCGCCAGGCCTTCGCGCATCAACGCCACGCCTTCGCGCATCAGCAATGGCAGCCGGGGCGCGGCCCGGACGGCGACCGCGCCTTCGCGCTGCGCCCGGTGCCGCAGGCGCTGCCGGTGGTCGGGCGCGACGAGCCCGATCTGGTGCGCACCGCGCTCGCCGTCGAGCCGCGCGGCGGCATGTTGCACGTCTTCTTCCCGCCGCTCTACGCCGCCGAAGACTGGCTCGACCTCGTCGCCGCGATCGAGGAGACCGCGGCCGAGATCGGCCGCCGCGTCGTGCTGGAGGGCTATCTGCCGCCGCGCGACCCGCGCCTGCTGCATTTCTCGGTCACGCCCGATCCCGGCGTGATCGAGGTCAACGTGCATCCCGCCGCGAACTGGGCGGAGATGGTCGGCCGCACCGAGGAATTGTACGAGGAGGCGCGGCAGGTCGGGCTCGCGACCGAGAAGTTCATGCTCGACGGCCGCCATGTCGGCACCGGCGGCGGCAACCACGTGGTGATGGGCGGCGCGACCGCGTCGGACAGCCCGTTCCTGCGCCGGCCCGATCTGCTGAAATCGCTGCTCGGCTTCTGGCACAATCATCCGAGCCTCTCGTATCTGTTCAGCGGCTTGTTCATCGGGCCGACCAGCCAGCATCCGCGCGTTGACGAGGCGCGGCAGGACAGCCTGGCCGAGCTCGAGATCGCATTCTCCCGCATCCGTGCCGGCGCGGAGACGGCGCCGTGGCTCACCGACCGGCTGTTCCGCAACCTGCTCGCGGACATGACCGGCAACACGCATCGCACCGAGTTCTGCATCGACAAGATGTACGCGCCCGAGACCGCGTCCGGCCGGCTCGGCCTGGTCGAGTTCCGGGCGCTGGAGATGCCGCCGCATGCGCGCATGTCGGCGGCGCAGTTGCTATTGATGCAGAGCGCGATCGCATCGTTCTGGCAGCACCCGTACGAGCGCCGGCTGGTGCGCTGGGGCACGCGGCTGCACGACGAATTCATGCTGCCGCACTTCGTCGAGCAGGATTTCCGCGACGCGCTGGAGGAACTCGCCTCGCTCGGCCATGCGCTCGATCCGGAGTGGTTCGCGCCACATCTGGAATTCCGCTTCCCGCGCATCGGCGAGGTGACGCTGCGGGGCGCCCGCGTCGAGCTGCGCCACGCGCTGGAACCGTGGCACGTGCTGGGCGAGGAGCCGGCGGCGGGCGGCACGGTGCGCTACGTCGACAGCTCGACCGAGCGGCTGCAGGCACGGGTTTCCGGCTGGGTCGAGGAGCGCTACGTGCTCGCCTGCAACGGCCGCGCCGTGCCGCTGACCGCGACCGAGCGGCAGGGCGAGTTCGTCGGCGCCGTGCGCTTCAAGGCCTGGGCGCCGCCCGAGGCGCTGCATCCGGTGCTGGGGGCGCAAACACCACTGGTGTTCGACGTCTACGATCGCTGGACCGGCCGATCGCTCGGCGGCCTCACGCATCACGTGGCGCATCCCGGCGGGCGCCATTACGAGACGCTGCCGGTGAACGCGAGCGAAGCGGAGGCGCGGCGCCGCACGCGATTCCAGCCGTTCGGCCACACGCCAGGCCCGATGCCGGAGCCGCCGCTCGCGGTCTCGCGCGAGGCGCCGCGCACGCTTGACTTGCGCCGCGCGATGGCCTCCTGACCGGCGGAATGAATGACGGCGCTGCCGCGGTCGAGCCCCGGGACGAGATGGTGGACGGCAGCGGCGGGCTGCGGCCGCACTGGCGCCCCCTGCTCGGTCCGCTCACCGGTCTCGGCCGCGAGGCTTTGGCCGATCGGCAGCGACAGCTCGACGCCATCCTGGCCGAAGAGGGCAAGGGCAGCGTGCTGCCCGGCGCAGAACCCCTCGCCCGACGCTGCGATCCAATCCCGTTTCCGATCGGCGCGGCCGAGTTCGCCGCCCTCGAAGCCGGACTCGTGCAGCGCGCACGGGTGCTCTCGGCGCTGCTCGACAACGTCTACGGCCAGCAGCGCCTGCTCGCCGACGGCGTGCTGCCGCCGTCGATCGTCTATCCGAATCCGGCGTTCCTGCGTCCCTGCAGCGTGGCCGGTCCGGCCGGGCCGGGGCGCCGGCTGCACATCTATGCCGCCGAGCTGATCCGCGGCCCGGACGGCGGCTGGCGGGTGCTGGCCGACCGCACCGCCGATGCCGCTGGCACCGCCTACGCGCTGCAGAACCGCCGGGCACTCGCACGGGTGATGCCGGAGCTGTTCCGGCTGCAGCCGGTGCGCCGGCTGCGCCCGTTCTTCGAGCTCTGGGAGGACCGGCTGCAGCGCCTCGCTCCGTCCGACGCCGGCACGCCCGGCGTCGCGCTGCTGACCCCCGGTCCGGCCGACAAGCTCTGGTTCGAGCACGTGCTGCTGGCGCGCGAGCTCGCCTGCCACCTGGTCGAGCCGGCCGATCTCACCGTGCGCGGCGGCGGGCTGTTCCTCAAGACCCTGCGCGGGCTGCAGCCGGTGCACGTGCTGCTTCGGCGGCAGGACGGGCGGACGCTCGATCCGCTGGAGCTGGAGCCCGGCACGCTGCAGGGCACGCCCGGGCTGCTGGACGCGATGCGCGCCGGCCGGGTGCAGGTGGTCAACGATCCCGGGGTCGGCTTCGCCGAGGCGCCGGCACTGGCCGCCTTCCTGCCCGCCATCGCGCGACACCTGCTTGGCGAAACCCTGATCCTGCCGAGCGTCGAGACGCTCTGGATGGGCGACGACGCGGCCCGGCGCCGCGTCCTGCCCGAGCTCGCACGCTGGCGGGTGCGGCCGGCGCTGGACGGCACGATGACGCCGATGGTGTTCGCCCGGCTCTCCGCCGCCAACCAGGCGCGGCTGCGCGCGCGCATCACGCATCGGCCGGAGGCCTTCGCGGTCACCGCGCTGCTGCCGCCCTCGGTCGCCCCCTGCCTCGGCACCCAGGGGTTCACCCCGCGCCCGGTGGTGCTGCGCCTGTTCCTGCTGTTCGACGGCCGCGACTGGCAGGCGATGCCGGGCGGCCTGGCGCGCTGCCTTTCGGACGAGGAAGCGCTGGCCGGCCGCGCGCCGTTGCACACTTTGGCCAAGGATGTCTGGGTCGCCGCCGAGGAGGAGGCGCCGCGCACCGGCGTCGCGCATCTGCCGGTGGTGCCGCTGCTGATCCGGCGCCCGAGCGGCGACCTGCCGAGCCGCGTCGCCGACGATTTCTTCTGGCTCGGTCGCTACCTGGAACGGCTGGAGGGCGGCGCGCGGCTGCTGCGCCTGGCGCTGTCGCGCCTCTCGGGATCCGACCGGGCGGCGCGCGACCGGGTGGAGCTGGAGAGCCTGCTCGCCTGCCTCGACCGCGCCGAGCTGCTCGAACGCGACGCCGCACATGGGCTCGGGGCGGATGCCGCTGCCGCGACGCTGCTCGGGGTCGCCGCCGAGCGCGGCAAGCTGGCCGGCCTGCTCGACGACCTGTCGCGCCTGGCGGAGCGATTGCGCGACCGGCTGACCGAGGAGGTCTATGCCCAGCTCTCGCACGGGCTGCAGGGGCTGGCGGCGCTGCCTGTGGGCGGCGCCGCGGCGCGGCCGCGCAACCTCGAGCCGCTCGCGCGCGCCACCACCAACGTGCTCAGCTTCACCGCCGCGATGGCCGGGCTCGCCGCCGAGAACATGGTGCGCGGCGGCGGCCGGCTGTTCCTCGATCTCGGCCGTCGCATCGAGCGCGGCTGGGCCGGCGCCGGCGCGCTCGCGCAGGTGCTGGACCAGCCCGGCGCCGCGGCGCAGCCGGCGCGGCTGGAGCCGGGGCTGCGGCTAGCTTTGGAGCTCTGCGACTCGGTCATCACCTACCGGACCCGCTATGTCGGCGTGCTGCAGCCCGCCGCGGTGCTCGACCTCGTTCTGGCCGATGGTGGCAACCCGCGGTCGCTGGCCTTTCAACTCGTCGCGGCGCGCGAGCTGTTGGCCGCGCTGCCCGAGGGACAGGATCCGATGCTCGGCATGGCGGCGGCCGAGCTGCTCGCCGAGACGCAGCGCCTGGTCGCCGACACCGAAGCGGCGCTCGACCAGTATGCCGCCGCCGTGCTGCTGCCGGAGCCATTGCGGCAGATCCGCTCGGGGATCGCCGATCTCTCGGACCGGATCGCGCGCCAGTATTTCGCGGTGCTGCCGGTGGCGCAAAGCCTCGGCGTGGAGGGGGAGGCGCGCCGGCTGCGCGGGATGGCGTGAAGTATCGCGTCCGCCACACGACGCGCTACGCCTATCGCCGGCCGGTCGATCTCGCCTCGCACATGCTACACCTGCTGCCGCGGCCCCTGCCCTGGCAGGAGGTGATCTCCGACGCGCTCGCGATCGAGCCCGCGCCGGGCCGGCGGGTGGATGCCAGCGACGCGTTCGGCAACCGTACCACCTGGCTGTTCCTCGACCAGCCGCATCTCGCCTTCGAGGTGACCAGCGAGGCGGTCGTCGCGGTGCGCTGTCCCGATCCGCCGGAGGATGCGGCGACACCCCCGTGGGAGGCGATCGCCGCCAGCGCACGGCAGGGCGGCGCGGAGGGCGCCGCGGCGGCGGAGTTCACCTTCCCGAGCCGCATGGCGCCGGCGAGCCCGACCGCCACCGCCTACGCGGCGACGAGTTTCCCCGCCGGGCGCCCGGTGCTGGCAGGGCTGCGTGATCTCAACCAGCGTATCTTCCGAGAGTTCACCTTCCGCGCCGGGGTGACCACGCTCGCGACGCCGGTGTCCGAGGTGATGCACCGGCGTGAGGGCGTGTGTCAGGACTTCACGCATGTGATGCTGAGTGCGCTGCGCGGGCTCGGCCTGCCGGCGCGCTACACCTCCGGCTATATCCGCACCCGGCCGCCGCCAGGGCGGGAGCGGCGGCGCGGCGCCGACCAATCGCATGCCTGGGTCGGTGCCTGGATGGGGCCGGCGCATGGCTGGGTACAGCTCGATCCGACCAACGGCGTCGTGGTGCGCGACGAGCATGTGGTGCTCGCCTGGGGTCGGGATTACGGCGATATCAGCCCGCTGCGCGGCGTGATCCTCGGTGGCGGCGCGCACAGCCTGCAAGTCTCGGTCGATCTCGATCCGCTCTGACCCGCGCGCCCTGCGTTGGGCGAATGCCGGTCCGCAGGCCGGAACTTTCCGCCTCGTCCACCATTCGGTGCGGCGGCGAAGGCCGCGACCATGATCGCCCGAGGCAAGATCACCGGAGGCATCCATCATCGGCCGAAGCAACGCGTGAACTGGGATCGCCCGGCGCAGTCGGAGCGATCCGTGTCTCGTCCGTATCTGACCCGGCCCGGAGGGTTCGGGGTGTGTTTCACTGCGGGCGCGCTGCGCCCGACCGGCCGCGCCGCGCGCCGGGGAAGGAGGCCTCGTGAAGCTGTTCCGCTGCCAGAATTGCGGCCAAGTGCTCTACTTCGAGAACGTGCGCTGCGAGAAATGCGGCCATCGCCTCGGCTATGCGCCGCAGACGGCACGGCTCCGGGCGGTGGAACCCGCGACGGATGAGACATGCTGGCAGGCAGTAGGCGCGCCCGAGCAGGCGTGGCGCTTCTGCGCCAATGCCGAACACGATGCCTGCAACTGGCTGA
>DATJSJ010000090.1:0-48216 GCA_035504175.1 Acetobacteraceae bacterium | reverse complement strand
GGGTCGTCTCCTCGGCGGTCGGCGTGAACATCGCGATCCTCCTGCCGGGCCGATCCGGCCCGTCCGCTCGCAGTTTTGTCCGAAACGTGCGCCCGCCGGTCCGGCGATGCGGTCGGCGGCGACGCGCTCCGGCCTCCGGATATGCGGTTTAGCACGGTCCATGGGCCCCGGCTGAATGGACAGGTCGAGCGCCGATTTGTACAAAACGCGCAGCATGGTCTTGCTGCACCGCACCGAGTTCCCGGAGAACCACCACTACGTCCCGGATCCGGATTGGACGCGCGCGGCCTTCACGATCATGCGAGCCGGCGAGGCGGTGACCGCCCCGGACTATCGCGTCACGCGAGACGCCTATCCCGGCCAGGACGTGCTGTTCTGTCGCGCCGGCCGGGGTTTCGCGCGGAGCGAGGGCGCGGTGATGCGGGTCGGGCCGGAGCAGCTCGTCTGGATCGCCAACGAGGCGCCGCACGCGCACTGGCCGGACGCGTCCGATCCGTGGACGGTGCTCTGGGTGCGCCTGGCGGGGCCGGACTGTGCCGCCATGCGGCGCAAGATCTTCGGCGCCGGCCCGACGCTGCTGACGCTGGCGCGGCCGGAGCAGATCGAGCTCTGGTTCTCGCGCCTGTTCCGGGTGCTCCGCGCCCGCGCGCCCGACATCGATCTCGCGCTCAATCATCTGGTCGGCGAATTCCTGCATCTGCTGGCGACGCGTGCGGCCCGGCCGGATCAGACGCTTCTGCCGGAGAAGCTGCGCGCCGCCCTCGGGGCGATGCGGCGCGCGCCCGAACGCGCCTGGCCGGCGAGCGCGATCGCCGCCGCCGGCGGCAGCAGTGCCGCGCACATGCGTCGCCTGTTCCAGCGGCATCTCGGCCTCAGCCCGCATCGCTGGCTGATCCGGGAACGCATCATGCTGTCGCAGCGCCTGCTGTGGGAGCCCGATTCGACGGTCGGTGCGGTCGCGGAGCGCTGCGGGTTCTGCGACGTCTATCATTTCAGCCGCACGTTTCGCCGCGTCGTCGGGATCAGCCCCGGCGCGTGGCGACAGGCCGAAGGCGCCGGGGCGAGGAGCGCCGGGCGCCGTGCTTCCGCGCCGCCGCCCGGCCGGGACAGATCCGGGCGCTGACGCGCCGCGCCGATCCCGCGCCCGGTACACGCCGCCGAAGCCAAGCGATCAAAAGCGATCGCGAGGGCGATTCGATTTGAATACCCCCGAGCGGCCGCCTACGGTCCGCCGCAGCCGCGACGAGACGGCACAAAAGGGGGGCGATGCTGCGCATCGAGCGCGAGACCGCGATCGTCGATTTGCTGGCCGAGCGCGGCGTCGTCTCGGTGCGAAGCCTCACCCGTGCCTGGCCCAGCGTGTCCGCCGTGACGATCCGCCGCGATCTCGGGCGCATGGCGGCCGAGGGACGGCTCTGCCGCACGCGCGGCGGCGCGGTCCGGGCACCGGATGCGCCCGCGCACCTGACGCCGATCCGGCCGGCGCCGGCCGGACTGCACGAAGCGGATGCGCTGATCCTGCCGCCGATTTCCGGCGCCATGCCGCGAACGCTGCGCGAGCACGCGCGGCGCGCCGGCGTGCCATTCCTCGCCGAATCGGCGCCGCAGGAGGGCGGCATCTATCTCGGCCCGGACAATCGCGCCGCGGGCCGGCAGCTCGGCGCGCTCGCCGCGGAGCAGCAGACGCAGCGTCGCCGCCGCTCCGCCGATCTGCTGCTGCTCTCGCTCGAGGAACTGCCCAACACGCGCGAGCGCAGTCGCGGATTTCTCGAAGGCTTCCAGGAGCGCTTCCGCGGCACCGTGCGCAGCCATCTCGTCGACGGACGCGGCCTGTTCGACCACGCCTTCCGCCTGGCGCTCGACGCGCTGCATTCCCACCCGGCAATCGACGTGCTGTTCGGCGTCAACGATCATTCCGTGCTGGCCGGTCTCGAGGCCTGTCGCCGGCTTGGCCTGGGGGCGGATCGCTGCCTCGCTTACTCGGTCGGTGGCGAGGGCGGGGCGCTGTTCACCGAACTCGCGACGGACGGGCCGCTGCGCGCCTGCGCGGCGCTGTTCCCCGAGGCGGTGGGGCGGCTCGCGGTCGATGCGATTGCGCATTTCTTCGCCGGCGGCCGCCTGCCCGATGCGATCGTCACCGGTTTCGAGCTGGTGACGCCGGAGCGCCTGCCGCGTCTCTTCCGGCGCGAGGGTGAGCACTGGACGCCGCTTCCGGAGCTGCTGGCGCGCCTCTGCGGCGAGCGCGGCTGGCGCGAAGACGCCGGACCGCACGGCAAGACGATCGGCTTCGTGCAGCACTACCCGGCGCATGAATGGTATCGCAACCTCTCCGCCGCGATCCAGCGCCGCGCCGCGGAACGCGGCATGCGGGCGCTGATCTGCGACGCCGAGGACAGCACCGCCGAGCAGATCCAGGCGCTGCGCTGCCGCATCGCACGCGCCGCGGCGGAAACGCTGCGCGACGGCGAGACGATCCTGATCGATTGCGGCCGCTTCGCCCGGCTGTTCGCCGGCGAAGTGCGCGCCGCCTGTTCTGCCGGGCGGTTGCGCGATCTGTCCGTCGTCACCAACAGCCTCGGCGTCGAGGCGATCCTGCGCGGCACGGCGGGGTTGCGCGTCATGCTGACCGGCGGCGAGGTGGCGCCGTCGCGCCAGGCTTTGCTCGGCCCGTCGATGGCGCCGCTGCTCGGCACGATCCGCGCGCAGCGCGCGGTGATCTCGCCCGACGGCGTCTCCGCGGCGTTCGGCCTCTCCGCCGAGGACGAGGCGGTGGCCGAGGCGCAGCGCCGGCTGATGCAATCGGCACGCGAGGTGATCGTGCTCGCCGATCACAGCCTGGTCGGCGCCGAGGCGCGCGCGCATGTCGTGCCGCTTGGCGCCATCCACACCGTCGTCACCGACCTGGTGACGCTGCCGGCGCACCGGCTGGAACTCGCCGCCGCGGGCGTGCGCGTCATCGTCGCCGATGATGCGCCGGTGGAGCGGCGGACGGCACCGCACGACGCCGCGCCGGCCCGGCGGGCGAGCCAGGCGGCGGGCAGGACCCGCCGATAGAACAGGCCGATGGAACAGGGAGGACGACCATGAAGGAAACGAAGCCGGGTCGCGACGGCGGCGTGGTGTTGCCGCTCGCCGGCATGGCACTGGGCGCGACGCTCGCCGCCGGCCTGCTGCTCGGCGCCACGGCGGCGCGGGCCGAGGACGTGACGCTGCAGTTCTGGGACAACCAGCAGACGGAATCCGGGCTGAGCCAGTATCAGAAGGAGGCGGTGAAGCGCTTCGAGGCCGAGAATCCCGGCATCAAGGTCGATGTCACGACCGTGCCCTATCCGGAATACCAGCAGCGCCTGCTGACCGCGGTGCAGGGCGGCAACGCGCCGGACGTCTCGACCGTCGACCAGATCTGGCAGGCCGCCTTCGCCGAGGCCGGTGCGATCGTGCCGCTCGGCGATCGGGCGAAATCCGCCGGCATGACGGAAAGCCAGTTCTTCAAGGGCGCCTGGGATTCCGCCAACTACAAGGGCCAGCTCTGGGGCATTCCGTTCAACGTCGATGTCTGGTTCTTCGCCTACACCAACGACGCGCTGTTCCATGCGGCCGGCGTCGACCCGGCCTCGGTCACGACCTGGGAAGGGTTGTCCGCGGCGGCGCCGAAGCTGACCGACGCCGCCAAGGGCAAATACGCGATCGGGCTGTTCGCGCATAAGGGCGAAGACACCGTCGTCGTCATGGACTCCTTCATCTACTCCAATGGCGGCTCGGTGCTGGACGCGAACGGCAAATGCGCGCTCGACCAGAAGCCGGCGGTCGACGCACTGCGTTACATGGCCTCGCTCAAGCCGTACGCGCCGCGCGGCATCAACAACGCGGCCAGCGGCGACATGCGCGAGCTGTTCCTGAACGGCTCGCTGGCGATGGAGCTGTGGCCGGCGCTGGAGCAACCGACATTGCAGAAGACCCATCTCGACTGGGACTTCGTCACCGGCTTCGCGCCCCAGGGCAAGACCCCGGTCGGCACCTATGGCGGCTGGAACCTGGTGATCTACAAGCAGTCGAAGCACCAGGACGCGGCCTGGAAGTTCATCCACTTCCTGACCCGGCCGGACGTCAACGGCGACGTGGTCGACCTGATCCCGGCGAATGTCGAGGCGGCGAAGACCTTCCTGCAGCAGCATCGCAAGCACCCCGAGGCGATCATGCGCCATCTGGACAATGCCCGGGCGCGCCCGCTCTCGCCGCGCTACCTCGAAGTCTCCGACATCGAGGTGAAGCTGGCGCAGGACGTGTTCTCGGGCCAGGATCCGCAGGCGGCGGCGAAGACGGCCTGTGCCGCGATCGATCAGCTCGCCTCGCCCTGAGCGCGGCCGCCCGATGACGCTGGCGGGCGCCGCGACGACGCCGATCCGCGCGCCGCGCCTGCGCCGTGCGTGGCGGGCGCGCGGGCGCATGACGGCGGGCGACCGCCGCCTGGCGCTCGCGTTCGCGGCGCCCGCCATCATCCTGGTCGGCGTGCTGATGTACTATCCGATGATCGGCACGTTCTTCGAAAGCCTCTACAGCGTCTCCTTCATCAACCCGCATCCGCGCTTCGTCGGCTTCGCCAACTACGCCCGCATCCTGGCCGATCCGGTGTTCGCCGAGATCGTGCGCAATTCGCTGATCTGGACGATCGGCGTGGTGGCGCTGCAGAACGGCTTCGGCTTTGCGGTCGCGTTGCTGCTGAACCACAATCTGCCGGGCCAGGGGCTGATGCGCTCGCTGGTGCTGCTGCCCTGGGTGCTGCCCGGCGTCGTCGCGGCGATCCTGTGGCGGTTCATGTACGACCCGCAGCTCGGCCTGCTCAACTCCTTCCTGATCAGCCTCGGCCTGACGCAGACCGGCATCGCCTGGCTCGCCAACACCGCGACCGCGCTGCCCGCGGCGATCCTGGCCGCGGTGTGGAAGGGGTTTCCGTTCTCGACCGTGGTTTATCTCGCCGGGCTGCAATCGGTCGATCGCGAGCAGATCGAGGCGGCGACGATCGACGGCGCCGGTCCCTGGCGGCGGCTGACCGCGGTCGTGCTGCCCTCGATGCGGGCGGTGATCGCGACCAACCTGCTGATCACCACCATCCTGACGTTCAACTACTTCGACATGATCTGGGTGCTGACCCGCGGCGGGCCGGAGGATGCGACGCATATCTTCCCGACCCGCATCTACGAGCTCGGCTTCGGCCAGTTCCGCTTCGGCGAGGCGGCGGTGTACGGCGTGTTCTCGATCCTGGTGCTGGCCGGCTTCGTCGCCGCCTTCCTGGTGGTGCAGCGCCGCCAGGGCGAGACGGGTTGAGCGATGCGCCGCGGGCCCGCCCGGCGGATCGCGGTGCTGCTCGGCCAGATCGCGCTCGCCGTGGTGATCCTGCTGCCGTTCTTCTGGATGCTGAGCGTGTCGCTCAAGCCGGCGACCGAGCCGTTCGCGATCCCGGCCCGGCTCTGGCCGGTTCATCCGACGCTCGCCAACTACGCCTCCGCCTTCCGCCCGGAATTCCGCCGGTACTTCCTCAACAGCATCGTCGTCTCGGCGGCGACGCTCGCCATCACGCTGACGCTCGGGCTGCTCGCCGCCTACAGCTTCACCCGGCTGCAGATGCGGATCCTGAACGTGTTCCTGGTCGCGGTGCTGGCGGCGCAGCTCTTTCCGTCGAGCGCGATCATCATCCCGATCTACCGCATGGTGAAGGCGGCCGGGCTGCTCAACACCTACGCGGCGCTGATCATCGCCTATATCACTGTGACGCTGCCGGTCGCGATCTGGATGCTGCGCGGCTTCCTCGCCAACCTGCCGCGCACGCTCGAGGAAGCGGCGGCGATCGACGGCGCGGGCCCGCTGCGCGCCTTCTTCGCCGTCGTGGTCCCGCTGTGCCGGCCCGGCATCGTCGCGACCGGCGTGTTCGTCCTGATTGTCACCTGGCAGGAATTCCTGTTCGCGCTCTCCTTCACCTCGACGCGGGAGATGCGCACGCTGCCGGTCGGCATGAACGACTATATCGGCCAGTACGGCATCCGCTACGGCGAGCTGATGGCGAGCTCGGTGATGGTCTCGGTACCGGTGATCCTGGTGTTCTTCTTCCTGCAACGGCAATTCGTGGCCGGGCTGACTGCCGGCTCGGTGAAAGGCTAGCGATGGGCGAGGCGGCACATCCGATGCGCGGTGCGCTGGACGGCGTGCGGGTGGTCGATTTCACGCAGATGATGCTCGGCCCGTGGGCGACGCAGTTCCTCGGCGACATGGGTGCCGACATCGTCAAGATCGAGCGGCCCGGCAGCGGCGAGTGGGAGCGCGGTCTGGCGGCGATGGGCCAGCTGCTCGGCGGCGACAGCCCGTTCTTCCTGGCGATGAACCGCAACAAGCGCAGCCTGACGCTCGACCTGAAGGCCCCGGAGGCGCAGGAGATCGTGCGCGAATTGGTGCGCCGCGGCGACGTCGTGGTGGAGAATTTCCGCCCGGGCGTGCTCGACCGGCTCGGCCTCGGCTACGACGCGCTGCGCGCGATCAATCCGCGAATCATCTACGCCGCCGGCTACGGCTATGGATCGTCCGGCCCGTATCTGCGCCGGCCGGGACAGGATCTGCTGATCCAGGCGATGTCCGGCTACGCGGCGCAGAACGGGCGCGCCGGCGAGGCGCCGGTTCCCTCCGCCTGCTCGGTGATGGATGCCAGCACGGCGCTGATGCTGGCGCTGTCGATCACCACGGCGCTCTATTGCCGCGAGCGCACCGGAATCGGCCAGCGCGTCGAGGTGTCGCTGTTCAACACCGCGCTCGCGATCCAGTGCCAGGAATTGCTGGCGCATTTCAACCTGCCGGTGCAGGGGCGGCGCAGCGAGGCCGGCATCGGGGCGCCCTGGCTCGCCGCTCCGTTCGGCATCTACGCCGCCTCGGACGGCTACGTCGCGATCTCGATCAATCCGCTGACGGAGATCGCCGAGGCGCTCGGCCTGCCGGAGCTGCACCGCTACGCCGACGAGGCGAGCGCCTATCGCGAGCGCGACACGGTGCGGCGCATCCTCGATGCGGCGGTCGCAGCGCGCCGCGCCGACGACGTGGTGGCGGCACTCGCGGCGCGCGACCTGTGGTGCGCGCGGGTGCAGGATTTCGACGCCGTGCTGCGCGATCCGCAGGTTGCGCATAACGGCATGATCCAGGAGATCGAGCATCCGACCGCCGGGCGCATGAAGGTGATCGGCATCCCGGTCAGCTTCAGCGAGACGCCCGGCGCGATCCGCCTGGTGCCGCCGCGGGTCGGCGAACACACCGACGCGGTGCTGGAGGAGCTCGGCTACGATCCGGCGCGCCGCGCCGAGCTGCGGGCACGGGCGATCATATGAGCGATCCCGCCGATCCGGTGCTGCGCGAGACCGTGGACGGCACGATCGCGATGCTGCGGCTCAACCGGCCGGACAAGCTGAACGCGCTCAGCACGCCGATGCTGGAGCGGCTCGGGCGGGAGGTCGATGCGATCGCCGCCGATCCGGCGATCCGCGTGCTGGTGCTGACCGGCGCCGGCGACCGCGCCTTCGCCGCCGGTGCCGACATTGCCGAGTATCGCGGCCGGCAGGATGCGCGCTTCATCGCCTACCAGTTCGCGAGCCGCACCCTGTTCGACCGTATCGAGGCGCTGCCCAAGCCGAGCATCGCCGCGATCGCCGGCTACGCGCTGGGCGGCGGGCTGGAGCTGGCGCTGTGCTGCGACGTGCTGCTGGTCGCGACCACGGCGCGGCTCGGATTGCCGGAGGGCAGGCTTGGCCTTTGTCCCGGCGGCGGTGGCACGCAGCGGCTGCTGCGCACGATCGGGCGGCAGGCCACGGCTGATCTGCTGCTGGCCGGCAGCCGCATCGACGGCGCGCGCGCCCATGCGCTCGGCCTGGCGGTCGCACTTTGCGAGCCGGAGGCGCTGATGCCGACGGCGCTCGATCGGGCGCGGGCGATGCTGAAACTGGCGCCGCTGGCGCAGGCGGAGATGAAGCGGCTGCTGCGGATCGGCGGCGACGCGGCGCTGCCGACGGCGCTCAGCCTCGAGCAGGAAGTGCTGTTCCGGCTCTACGGCACGCGTGACGGGCAGGAAGGCATCGACGCTTTCCTCGAGAAGCGCGCGCCGGCGTTCAAGGGGGAATGAGCATGGCGGAGCTGGAAGGTCGCGCCGCGATCGTCACCGGCGCGGCGCAAGGCATCGGCCGGGCCATCGCCGAGGCGCTGGCGCGGGCGGGCGCCGCGGTTACCATCGCCGATATCGATGCCGCCGGCGGGGACGCGGCAGCGCAGGCCATTGCGGATGCCGGCGGCCGCGCGCAGTTCGTCGCAACGGATGTGAACCGTCTCGACCAGGTCGAAGCCGCGGCTTCGCGCACGCTCGGGGCATTCGGCCGCATCGACATCCTGGTCAACAATGCCGCGCGCGCCATCCCGGGCGTGGTCGATGAGATCGACGAGGCCGCGTGGGACGCGACGATCAGCACCAATCTCTCCAGCGTCTGGCGCGGCATGAAATCGGTGGTGCCGCAGATGCGCCGGCAGCAGCGGGGCGCGATCGTCAACATCAGCTCGGTGCAGGCGCTGACCGGGTTCCACGGCTGGGCCGCCTATGCCGCGGCGAAGGGCGGGATCAACGCGCTGACGCAGCAGGCGGCGCTTGACCTGGCCCCAGCCGGCATCCGCGTCAATGCGGTGGCGCCGGGCACGATCATGACGCCGATGAACGAGCGCATCTTCCGCGAGGCGGAGGATCCGCAGGCGCTGATCGATCGCTGGAATGCGCAGCACCCGCTCGGGCGCTTTGGCCGGCCGCAGGAAGTCGCGGAGCTGGTGCTGTTCCTCGCCAGCGACCGTGCTGCCTTCATCACCGGCTCCATCATGCGGGTCGATGGCGGGATGCTCATCAAGGGCGATTGAACAATCCGGCCGCGCCGCACGCGGTATCGGCTACGCGGCCGGATCGGAATGGGGAGGAACGGCGATGGGATTCGCGATCGCAACCCGCCCGGTGCTGGGCATCGACCGGGCGCAGGTGTTCTTCGACGGGCTGTTCACCACACCGCGCCTGCAGCATCCCGAATGCGTCGCCGTCGGGCCGGAGGGCGACATCTGGTGCGGCAGCGAGAACGGGCAGATCCTGCGCATCCGCCGCGACGGCTCGGCGATCGAGGAGATCGCCTCGACCGGCGGCTTCATCCTCGGCATCGCGTTCGATGGCGCGGGCGACCTGTTTGCCTGCGATCTGCGCAATGCCTGCGTCTATCGTCTGGATCTGGCGAGCCGCACGCTGCAGCGCTTCACGCCGCCGGGGATCCGCATCCCGAACTATCCGGTGGTGGATCGCGCGCGCGGCTGCCTGTATGTCTCCGACAGTCACGGCTTCGGCGAGCCCGGCCCGGGCATCTGGCGCTACGACCTCGCGACCGGCGAGGGCGGCCTCTGGTGTGCGGAGGTGTTCAATTTCGCCAACGGGATGGCGCTTGCCCGGGACGGCACGGCGCTGTTCCTGGTCGAGACCTTCGGGCGACGCATCCTGCGGATACCGATCGGTTCGGATGGCGCGCCGGGATCGAGTGTGCCGGTGGCGACCGATCTGCCCGGCCTGCCCGACGGCCTGGCGCTCGACGCGGCGGGTCGGCTGCACGTCGCCTGCTACGAGCCGTCCCGCATCCTCCGCCTGGCCGGCGACGGCAAGGTCGAGCTGCTGATCGAGGACGAGACGGCACACGTTCTGTGCCACCCGACCAACATCGCCTTCGACGGCGACGATCTCTATGCCGCGAATCTGGGCCGCTGGCATGTCACGCGGATCGCCACGGGCGAGGACCACCCCGCGCGCTGACCTGCGTCGCCCTGTCCGCGTGACACCATGCGCCACGACGGCAGCGCTTGCCGCGACGGGCGCGGCCCCGAAATCGGGTCTGCCCTTCGAGCTGCGGCTGGTCCGACCAGACGCCGGCTGCCGCGCCCGCGCCGCGGTCGTCGAGCCGGTGGTCGCCCCCTGACGTCGCCTGCCGGGCGGTGTAACCTTGCGGCGCGGCGGGGCGAAGGGGACCTCGGAGCGAGGGCTGGACGAGATGGACAAAGACAGGCAAGCCGGCAGGCGGTTGCACCCGCTGCCGGTTCGCATCATGCATTGGATCAACGCGGCAGCCATGCTCGTGATGATCACGTCGGGCTGGGGCATCTACAACGACGACGTCATCATCCGCGGCCTGCATTTCAGCCAGTTTCTGCGGCTCGGCGACTGGGCGGCGTGGAGCCTGAACTGGCACTTCGCCGGCATGTGGGTGCTGGTGATCAACGGCCTCGCGTATCTCGCCTACGGCCTCGCCACCGGCCGGTTTCGCCAGCGGCTGTTGCCGATCCGCGTCTCCGAGGTGATCGAAACCGTGCGCGAGACACTGCACCTGCACATCGCGCATGACGACATCACGGTGTACAACGCGGTGCAGAAACTGCTTTACATCCTGGTGATCCTGGCCGCCATCGTGCAGGTGGTGACCGGGCTTGCCATCTGGAAGCCGGTGCAGTTCTCCGGGCTGGTCGCACTTCTGGGCGGCTTCCAGACGGCGCGCGTGCTGCATTTCCTCGGCATGGTGGCGATCTGCGCGTTTCTCCTCGTGCACGTGGTCCTCGCACTGCTGGTGCCGCGGACGCTCTGGGCGATGCTGAGCGGCGGACCGCGCCTCTCGCGTCCGGCCCTCGATCCGCATCTCGCCCGCCAGGCCGTTGAGGAGCTGCCCCGTCCATGAAATCGCCGTTCCGCCCGGATACGGTCCCCGATCCGGCAATCCTCGGTCTGCATCGCCCGCTGATCCGCTCGCTGCGGCGGCGCGGCCTGATCCGCGGCGGCTTCTCGCTCGGCGCGCTCGCCATGTTGACAGGCTGCGACGTGCACCGTCCGGAGGCGGTGGAATCGGCGCTTCTGGCGGTCTCGCGCTGGAACGACCAGGTGCAGGCCTGGCTGTTCGACCCGAACCATCTGGCGCCCACCTACCCCGAATCGATGATCCTGAAGCCGCCGAAGTTCAACGCGTACTACGACGTCATGCACGTCAAGCCGGTGAACGGCGCCACCTGGCGGCTGGAGCTCTCCGGCCTGATCGCCGACAAGCAGCCCTGGACGGTGCAGCAGCTCGAGGCGCTGCCGCAGCGGAGCATGGTGATCAAGCATATCTGCGTCGAGGGCTGGAGCTATATCGGCGGCTGGTCGGGCGTGCCGCTGCGTACCTTCCTCGAACATGTCGGCGCGGATCTCCGGGCGAAGTATGTCGCCTTCCAGACCGCCGACAACTATCCGAGCAGCATCGACATGGCGACCGCGCTGCATCCGCAGACGCTGCTGGCCACCAAATACGCCGGCGAGACGCTGGCCGATCCGTTCGGCTATCCGGTGCGGCTGCGCACCTCGACCAAGCTCGGCTACAAGAACCCGAAATGGATCACCTCGATCGAGGTCACCAACACCTATCCGGGCGGATATTGGGAGTCGCGCGGCTTCAACTGGTTCGCGGGCATCTGATGCGGCGGATCGCCTCGGGGCGTCGCGGTGCGGTCGGCATCGGGACGAAGACACTCGGTGCCGTCGTGACGGTCGTCGCATTCGCGTCGATCGCCGCGCCGGGCGCGCGCGCGCAGAGCGCGACGCCGGGCGGCATGCCGCCGCCGCCGGGGATGAGCCTCGCCCGGTCCGCGGCGATGCGCTTCCCGCAGCCGGTGCGCGTCGGCGACCTGCTGCATCGGGACGTGCTGCAGCCGGTGGAAAGCCAGAACGTTCTCGGCACCGTGCGCGACGTGGTGCGCGACTCCAAGGGCACCATCCTCGTGGTGATGAATTTCGGCGGCTTCCTCGGATTCGGCTCGCGGCCGATTGCGGTTCCCGTCGATGCGATGGCGCTGCTCGGTCAGGACATGGAGGTGGTCGCTTTCACGCCAGGCCAGTTGCGCCACTTCCCGAGCTTCGCGTCATCCGACGGCGTGCCGCTGTCCCCCGATGCCGTGATCAAGGTGGGCCTGGCCAAGCCGTCGCATTGATCCGCGCCGCCGGCAGTCGGGGCCGCGATGCCGCGGCGGGAGACCGATCCCGTCCGATCGCCGCGCGAGGAGAGATCGCATGTCCGCTTCGACGGCGCCGACGACGCCGCGCCGATCCTTCGCACGACGCGCCGTACGGCGGCGGCGGTACGCCGCCCCGGCACGGCTGCTGTCCACACAAACGCGGCGATTCGGACCGTGACGATGCGGCTGCGCGGTGACGTCCAGGGGCTGCGGGACGGCTTCGCCAGCCTGACGCGACTGAGCGGGCTGGTCGCGGGCGTCGTCGGGCCGTGGGTGCTGCTTGCGGCCCGGATCTGGCTCGGCCAGGTCGTCTTCGTCCACCGCATCATGGCCATGATGCACGACGGAAGTTTGCACGCACCGGTCCCGGCGCTCCCGGCGCTGTGGCAGGCCGCCGTGCTTCTCCTCCTCGCTGCCGGCCTGCTGACGCGGCCGGTGGCGCTGGCGTTGCTGGTCGAGGCGATCGTCACGGCGCAGGACGCCTCGGCGCTGGCGCTCACCGGCCCGCGCGCCGCGATCCTGGTGTGGCTGGTGGTGCTGGGGGCGGGGCCGCTCTCGATCGATTTCCTGCTGCGCGGCGGCCTGTCGCGCGTGCCGGTCTCGGGGGTGCGGGCGGTCAGCCGCCTCTATCTCTGGATCATGCGTTTCTGCGAACCCGTGCTCTTGCTGGGCGTGCGGGTGGGATTCGCACTCGCGGTCGGCGGCATGGGCGCGGTCGCCCTGCGCTGGGCGCGTGATGCCATGCTCGGTGCCGGCACCGGTCTGTCGGCGGCGGGCTGGTGGGCGATCCCGATCGCTTCCCTGTTGCTGCTCGGCCTCGCGACCCGTGCGGCGGCGCTGCTGCTCGGCGGCGTGATTGAAATGGCGGCCGTCACGATGACGCCGGAGGACCGGGTCGGCGTGCTGTTGCTGCTGCTGCTGCTTGCCGCGCGCGGCGGCGGCTGGTTTTCCCTCGACCGGCTGCTCGTGCGCTGGGCCAGCATCGGTCCCGCGGTGGATGCCGGCGCCGCGGACGGGCGGCCGCACGTCGTCGTCGTGGGCGGAGGGTTCGGCGGCATCGCCGCCGTGCGCGGGCTGCGCCGCGTCGCCTGCCGGATCACCGTGATCGACCGGCGCAACCATCATCTGTTCCAGCCGCTGCTGTATCAGGTGGCGACCGCCGCCTTGTCGCCGGCCGATATCGCGACGCCGATCCGCAGCATGCTGCGCGGCCAGCGCAACGTACGCGTGCGGCTCGGGCAGGTGAGCGGCGTCGACACGCAGGCCGGCGCGGTGCTGCTCGGCGCGGAGCGGATACCGTTCGACTTCCTGGTGATCGCGACGGGCGCCCGGCACAGCTATTTCGGACACGACGACTGGGCACCGCACGCACCCGGGCTGAAAAGCATCGAGGACGCGACCGGCATGCGCAGCCGGTTGCTGCGCGCCTTCGAGCGGGCCGAGACCGCGCGCGATCCGGCCGAGCGGGACGCGTGGCTCACCTTCGTCGTGGTCGGTGGCGGCCCGACCGGCGTCGAACTGGCCGGCGCCCTTGCGGAACTGGCGCGCACCGGGCTGGAGCAGGAATACCGCGCGATCGACCCGACCGCGGCGCGGGTGATCCTGGTGCAATCCGCGCCGCGCGTGCTGCCGAGCTTTCCACCGGCGCTCTCCGTCCGTGCCGAGTCAGCGCTGCGCGCACTGGGCGTCGAGGTGCGCACCAATGCGCGGGTGCGCAGCGTCGATCAGCGTGGCGCCGAGATCGACGGCACGCGGATCGATGCCCGCACGACCTTCTGGGCGGCGGGCGTCGCCGCGTCGCCCGCGGCGGATTGGCTCGGGCGGCCCGGCGATCCATCCGGACGGGTCATCGTCTCCGGCGATCTCTCCGCACCGGGCCTGCCGCGGATCTTCGCGATCGGCGACACCGCCTCGTCGCTGAGCTGGAACGGCGCGGCGGCGCCCGGACTGGCGCCGGCGGCCAAGCAGCAGGGCGAGTACGTGGCGCGCGTCATCCGGGCGACGGTCGACGGCACGTCGCTGCCGCCGGCATTCCGCTACCGCCATTTCGGCAGCCTGGCGACGATCGGCCGCCTGGCGGCGGTGGCGGAGTTCGGCCGCGTCCGGTTGTGGGGCGCCCCGGCCTGGTGGTTCTGGGGCGCGGCGCATCTGCTGTTCCTGGTCGGCGGCCGCAACCGCGCGGCGGTCGTGCTGAACTGGCTCTGGGCCTACGTCACCTATCGGCGCAGCACAAGGCTGATCACCGGCGAACCGGCCGCCTCGGGCGAGACGTGACGAGGCTTGCGCCCGCTGTCCCGTAGCGGACGGCGACGCCGCGGCCGCCTTCAGGCAGGCCGCGCCGGCATGCCCTGCAGCAGCGCTCCCAGGCCCTCGGCGACGGTGAGGTGAGCGATGACGGCATCGCGCAGCTTCGGATACGGCAGCTCCGCCAGCATCGCCGTCTGCACCGCCATCATCACCTCACCGGCGTCGGCGCCGATCATCGTGAAACCGACGATCCGGTCGTTCTCCGCGCCCACCAGCGCCTTCATGAAACCGGTGGTCTCACCGGTCGTCGCCGTCCGCAGCACGTTGCGCATCGGCAGCTTCGCCACGCGCACCGGGACGCCGTGCTTCTTCGCCTCCCCCTCGGACATGCCGACGCGCGCGAGCGGCGGATCGGTGAACATCACCTGCGGGATGAGCCGGTCGTCGGTCCTGCGGTGGCCGCCCGCCATGTTGTCGCGCACGATCCTGAAATCATCGATCGAGACATGCGTGAACTGCGGACTGCCGGCGCACTCGCCGATCGCCCAGACGCCGGCGGCGGTCGTCCGCAGTCGCTCGTCGACCAGGATGAAGCCATGCGCATCGAGCGCGATCTGCGCGCTGTCGAGTCCGATATCCGCCGTGTTGGCAACCCGGCCGACCGCCACGAGCAGATCACTGCCCTCGACCGTCCGCTCGCCGGCCTGCGTCCGCATCGTCACGGCGACCGCGTCGCCGGACAGGCCCCGGACCCGCGTCGGCGTGGCATTCAGCACGATCTCGAGCCCGTCCTCGCCCAGCACGCGCGCCATCTCCTCGGCGACGTCGGCGTCCTCGCGTGCCATGAGCTGCGGACCTGGCTCGATGATCGTCACGCGACTGCCGAAGCGGCGATAGGCCTGCGCCATCTCGATGCCGGTATAGCCGCCACCGAGCACGATCAGGTGCGCCGGCACCTCGCTCAGCTCCAGCACCTCGATATGGGTGAGCGGGCGTGAAGCGGTGAGGCCCGGAATCTTGGGAATGGCGGCGTGCGAGCCGACATTGACGACGACCTCCTTCCCGACCAGCGTGCGCGTGCCGCCGTCGTTGAGCGCAACCTCGATCGTCCTCGGCCCGACGAAGACGCCGCTGCCCATGATGAGCTCGGCACCGGTTTCCCGATACATCCGCAGGTGAAGCGCGATCTCGGCATCGATCATCGCCTGCTTGCGCTCACGCACCTTTCCCATATCGGTCCGGATGTTGTCGGCCAGCGTCCCGAATGACGCGGCATGCCGCACCAGATGGGCGACACGGGCGCTCCACAGCTCGTTTTTGGACGGCATGCACGCCACCGCCGGGCAGGAACCGCCGACCCAGCGGCGCTCCACCGTGGCGACCTTCTTTCCCGACCGGCCAAGATGCCAGGCGAGCTGTTTTCCGCCCTGACCGCTTCCGAGAATGACGACGTCAAACTGCTCGGGCTGGGGCATGGTGTGACTCCCTGCTGATCACCACGGGTGCGAAGCGGTTTCGACCGAAGCTCTCTGCATCACTGGCAGCCATGATAGCGGGAATCGGCGCGACTGTCAGGCGATGCAGCCCGTTGGCGACACCGTTCAAATCGACTTTACCTCGCCGCCATCCATGCGCAGCGCCGAGCCGGTCATCCAGCGCGCACCGGGCGAGACGAGGAATGCCATCAACTCGGCAATCTCTTCGGGCTCGCCGTAGCGCCCGATCCCCGCCTCCTGCGGAAACCGGGCGGTCGCCTCTTCCACCGTCATGTCGTGCAGCGGCGCCCAGTGCTGCAGGTAGGAGCGGCGCCGGCCGGTCATGACGGGGCCGGGCAGCACGCTGTTGACCTGCACGCCATCGGCGATGCCGCGGTCGGAGAAGGCTTTGGCCAGAGCGACGATCGCGGCATTGATCGTGCCGACCGCAGCATACGGCGCCTTCGGGAACTGCGCCGAGTTGCCCGACATCAGCACGACCGAGCCGCGGGTCGCCTTCAGCGCCGGCCAGGCGGCGATCGTCAGACGCCGCGCGCCGTGCAGCTTCAGCGCCAGGCCGCTCTCCCATTGCGCGTCGGTCATCTCGAACAGGTCGATCTGCGGCACCGCGCCGGCGATGTTGAGCAGCGCGTCGATGCGGCCGAACCCTGCCAGGCACTGATCGACCACCATCCGCGCGGCCTCGGGCTCCGCCATGTCGGCATCGATGATCAGTGCCTTGGCGCCGGCCTCCCTGACCTTTCCGGCGGTCTGCTCGAGATTGGCGCGGTTGCGCGCGACCAGCGCCAGTGCCGCGAAGTCGCGCGCGAGCCGGATTGCGGTTGCCTGTCCGATGCCCTGGCTCGCTCCGGTGACGATTGCGACCGATTGCGACATCGTTGTTCTCCGTCGATCCCTGGATTGGACGTCGGCCGCTCCCGGACGGCCCGCACCGCGCGGAACAGCGGGGTCGGTCGGCTGCCCGGGTGCTCAGCCCGGAAGGAAGTCGCGGATCGCCGCGGCGATCTCGGAGGCGTGCGTTTCCAGTGCGAAATGGCCGGTTTCGAAGAAGCGGACGACGGCATCCGGAATGTCGCGCTTGAACGCCTCCGCCCCCGGCGGCAGGAAGAACGGATCGTTCCGGCCCCAGGCCGCGAGCAGCGGTGGCCTGTGGGTCCGGAAATAGCTCTGGAAGGCCGGATAGAGCGCGACGTTGCTCTTGTAGTCGCCGAACAGGTCGAGCTGAACCTCGGCGACGCCGGGCCGGGCCAGGTAGAAATTGTCGAGCGAATACCCATCCGGGGAGACCGCCGTCCGGTCGGGCACGCCATGCGTGTACTGCCAGATCGTCGTCTCGGGCGACAGGAACGCCCGCAGCGCCTCGCGATTGGCCTCGGACGGGTCCTGCCAGTACGCGCGGATCGGGTTCCAGCCGTCGCTGAGACCCTCCTCATAGGCGTTGCCGTTCTGCGAAATGATCGCGGTGATCCGGTCCGGATGCTTCACGGCGAGGCGGAAGCCGGTCGGCGCACCGTAGTCGAAGACGTAGACGGCATAGCGCCCGAAGCCGACGATGTCGGTGAAGCGGTCGATCGTCGCGGCAATCCGGTCGAAGCTGTGGCCGCGTCCCGGCATGTCGGAGTTGCCGAACCCGGGCAGGTCGGGGGCGACGACGTGATAGCGGTCGGCGAGAAGCGGGATGAGATCGCGGAACATGTGGCCGGCGGTCGGGAAGCCGTGCAGCAGCAGCAGCTTCGGCGCGGCGGTCGGGCCCGCCTCGCGGTAGAACACCTTGAAGCCGTCCACGTCTGCGGTTCGGTACCGGATGGCGGTCATCGCGTGTATGTCCCTGATTGCATCGTAACCGAAATGGCGGCGATCGTCGGGTTACGCACCGAAGCCGGGAGGTGGCCGCGGCCGGGCGCTCCGGCTAGGCGGCGGCGTCGCCGCGAACCGCCTGCACTGCCGCATGGAGCACCTCCACGACGACGCCGGGGGCAGTCACGATCGGCGCGTGATCGATCGCTTCCGCGCGCACCCGTGCCCGCATGCGAGCTGCCATGAAGCGCTGATTCTCCGCGACGATCATGCGGTCCTGCTCGGCCACCAGGAACCAGCTCGGGCGATCGCGCCAGAGCGGCCGCGGCACGGCAACGGTGATGCAGGCGGGGGAGATCGGGCGCTGCACCGCCGCCAGCACCGCCAGCTCCTCCGCCGTCGCATTCGGCGCGAAGGCGCCGGCAAAGGCACTCTCGGGCAGGTACATCAGCCCATGCGCGTCAGGCGCGAGCTTCGGCGCCTGCGGATGCGGTTCGCCGCGGGTGAACACGTCCGCGACCGTCTCGCCCTCATCCGGTGCCAGCGCAGCGATGTAGACGAGCGCCTTGACCTTGTCGCTGCGCGTCGCCGCGATCACGGCCCCGGCATAGGCATGGCCGGCGAGGACGACGGATCCCGGCACCCGCTCGAGGGCGCGGTCGAGCGCGGCCACGTCGTCCTGAAAAGACGTCAGCGGCAGTGGTGCCGCGACGCATGGGACACCATCGGCCGAAAGCTGCCGAATGATTTTCGACCAGCTTGACCCGTCGGCCCAGGCGCCATGGACGAGCACGACGCTCACATCGTTCGCGGACATCATCGCGCTCCTCGGATTGGACCGGTCTCGTAACCGCGCTGAACCGGACATCAGGGTTATTCATACCCGCGTTTAACTTGTCAACCGCAACCGGGCAGGTTATCTTGCCTTCCGTTCACGAATGCGTGGGGCGCGCAGCCACCACGCCGCACATGGAGTTGCGATGGATCAGCGCCCGCCCGCGATTTTTGTCGGCGAGGCATCCGGGCTGGATTTCCTGAATTCGATTGCGACGCCGATCGACACCCCGGTCGACTGGATTGCTGACGGCGAGGGATATCTGAGCTGGCTGGAGGAGGCGCATCTGGTGCCGCGCGAGGTGCTCCGTACCATGCGGACACGCGCCATGCCCGGCGAGCTCGACAAGGTCGCGGATCAGGCGCGGAGCCTCAGGGAATGGTTCCGGCGCTTCGTGCGCCGGCACAAGGGTCGCGCACTCACTGCGGAGGCGCTCGCCGAGCTGGAGCCGCTCAACAATCTGCTCGCGCGGGACGAGAGCTTCAGCCGGATCGCGCCGCGGCCGACCGGTGGGGAGCCGCTGGCGCTTGTGACGGTCCGCCGCTGGCGCAGCCCGGAGGCGCTGCTTCTCCCGGTCGGCGAGGCGCTGGCACGCCTCGTCTGCACCGAGGATTTCGCCGGCATCAAGGCGTGCGAGGGTCCGGCCTGCACGTTGCTGTTCGCCGACCACACGCGCGGTCGGGTGCGACGGTGGTGCAGCATGTCGATCTGCGGCAATCGGGCCAAGCAGGCGGCCCATCGGCAACGGCGTAAGACGCATCAGCAGCAGGACGGCGGCGCCGTTCGCGCATCCGGCCGAGGCGCGCGCAAACGCCGATAGTGCGCGCTTGCTGCCCGGGTCGTCGGCGCGACCGCCGAGCGCCTCTGCCAGGCACCGCCGTCTCCGCAAGCGCCTCAGTGAAAAGGCCGGCGGCCAGGTTGTGCCTCGTCGCGGCAGCTTGACGATGCCGGCGCGCGACCTCGATGACTCCGCGGCGCGGCTGTTGCTCTGCGGTACGGGAAGCTGATCGAGCCAGACGTCATTCCCGGCCGCCGAACACGATCAGCGCCCGACGCGCGGCAGGGACTCGGTCTGCAAGAAGCGCGAATCAACGCCGAAGCGATTGCAGCACCCAGGACAGAGGCATCACCTGTGGTGCCGATGCTCCGGCCGGCCGCCGGTCGACGCGACACCGCCCGATTCCACGCTCATGGCGAGGACACGACTGATGGTCGTCAGGTCCCGGCCCGACTCCTCGGACCAGCGGTTGAACGCGGCCTGCACGACCGCGAGGTCACGCTTGCCGCCTGGCGGACGGTCGATGACGCCCTCCCGGATCAGCGCCGCCACCATGTCGGGTGACGCGATGAAAGCCGGCTTGCCGATCGCGCGGAGAAACCGGCCGGCGGCGTCGCCACCGAGATGACTGGCGCGTTTCTTCAGCACCTCCAGCAGACCGACATAATCCGCGTCCGGCCAGTCGGCGAAGAACCGGGCGGCGCTGCCATGCTCGGCTTCGAGCGCCAGCAGGAATCGCGCGTTGATCTGCACCGCCTTGATCTTCGCCCCGTTGCGCACGATCCCGCGATCGCGCATCAGCCGGTCGAATTGCTCCTCCGACATGAACGCGCAGAGGTTCGGATGGAACCTGGCGAAGCCGGCTTCGAAGGCGGGCCATTTGTCGTCGATCGTCTTCGACGAGAAGCCCGCGTAGAAAATGCGCCGGGTCATCTCCGCCAGGATGCGATCGTCGGGTGTCGCGGCGATCTCGGCGGGAGGGCGTGGGGCGGTCTCGGCGAGGATCCGCTCGAGCGCCGCGGCACCACCCTGTCGCTTTGCCGCCAGGTCGAAGATCGTGGAGAAAGCTCTCATCGCCCGGTCGCCGGCCGATCGCCGGCGACGTCCAGCAGCGCGAGCGCCGGTGCCACTACGCCCTCGAGGAGCGCCCGGTCCGGACGAACGCGCGCCAGGACGCGGGTGCCGATCAGCACCCCGAGCAGATGGCGGGCAAGATCGTCCGCCGACATCGCGCACGGAATCGTCCGGTCGGCCTGCCCCGCCTCGACGCATTCGCGGAAAAACCGCTCGATGCGGGTCAGCACGCCGACGATGACCACGCGAAACTCGACGTCGTGTGGCGCGACCTCCAGGGCCGAGTTGACCAGCATGCAGCCCTTGTGCGCCCGATCGTCGAGGGAGCGGGTCAGGATCTCGTCGAAGAAAGCCGCGATTGCCGCACGGGGCGGCAAGGTCTTGCAACGCCGGATGCGCTCGCCGACGCTCGCCTCGACATAGCGATCGAGCGCCAGCCGGAACAGCGCGCGCTTGTCGCCGAACGCGTTGTAGAGGCTGGCGCAAGTGAGCCCCGTTGTCTCGATCAGGTCACGCAGCGAGGTCGCCGCATAGCCCTGGCGCCAGAAGCACTCCACCGCCGCGTCGAGCACGACCGCCTCGTCGAACTCCCTCGGTCTCGCCATTCCGCATCATCCGCTCACGTCGTGGCGGTTGCCATCTTGCCCAGGCAGGCTTCGCGTTGCATTCTAGATTGAACGAACCAAAACTCAAGGCACGGCTGCCGGGCGGAGCTGGGCCCTGGCGCAGGGAAGGAGTGCCGTGACGGGCGATGCGCTTTCCCTTGGGCGACCGATGCGGCGCAGGCAGGGCCGGATGCTTCTCTCCGTGCCGCCCGTCCGGGTCGGGCCAGTCCGGGTGAGTCGGGCTCGGCGCATCGTTGAGCAGGCCTTGCGCGATCATGCTCTGGCCGGTCCACCGCGAAGGAGAGTCCGATGATCCGGTTCTATTTCCACCCCACGCCCAACCCGGCGAAGGTCGCACTCTTCCTGGAAGAGGCCGGCCTGTCGTACGAGATGATCCCGGTCGACACGAGCAAGGGCGAACAGCACCTTCCGGCCTACCGTGCGATCAACCCGAACGGCAAGGTTCCGGCGATCGTCGACACGGAGGGGCCGGGCGGCAAGCCGGCGCGGGTTTTCGACTCGACGGCGATCCTGCTCTATCTCGGCGAAAAAACCGGAGAATTTCTCGGATCGCCGGAGGATCGGCCGGAATTGCTCTCCTGGCTGCTCTTCATCGCCTCCGGCTTGGGGCCGTTCTCGGGGCAGGCGGTGCATTTCCAGTTCGCCGCACCCGAGGGGCTGGCCTATGCGGTGAATCGCTACCGCCGCGAGGCCGAACGCCACTACCAGGTGCTGAACGATCACCTCGCCGGGCGCGACTTCATCGCCGGCGACACCTATACGATCGCCGACATGTCGGCATGGGGATGGCTCGACCGGGCCTCGCGCGTGCTGAAGAATGCCGATGATCCGCTTGCCGCTTTCCCGCATCTCAAGCGGCTGGTGCAGACGGTCGACGCAAGGCCCGCGGCGCAGCGGGCGCGCGCCGTCGGCAAGAATCACGACTTCAAGAAGATCAATGACGAGGAAACCAGACGCGCCCTGTTTCCATCAAACTACCCGCCGGCGCCATGACGGCGCGGCAGCGGTGATCGTTGGAGGTCGGATATGGACGGATCGTCCGAGTACACACCGCCGAAAGTCTGGGTCTGGAACAAGCCCAGCGGCGGCAGCTTCGCGAACATCAACCGTCCGATCGCCGGGGCGACGCACGAGAAGGAGCTGCCGGTCGGACGTCACCCGCTGCAGCTCTACTCGCTGGCGACCCCGAACGGCGTGAAGGTCACCATCCTGCTGGAGGAGCTTCTGGCGCTCGGCAAGACCGGCGCGGAATATGATGCCTGGCTGATCAGGATCGGCGAGGGCGACCAGTTCGGCAGCGGCTTCGTCGCCGTGAACCCGAACTCCAAGATCCCGGCGCTGATGGATCGCAGCGGACCGACACCGATCCGGGTGTTCGAGTCCGGCGCGATCCTGCTTTACCTCGCCGAGAAGTTCGGGGCGTTCCTGCCGACGGAACCGGCTCCGCGCGCCGAATGTCTGTCCTGGCTGTTCTGGCAGATGGGGAGTGCGCCGTTTCTCGGCGGCGGCTTCGGCCACTTCTACGCCTACGCGCCGACGAAGATCGAGTACGCCATCGACCGCTATGCCATGGAGGTCAAGCGTCAGCTCGACGTGCTCGATCGCCGCCTCGCCGAAAGCGAGTACGTCGCCGGGGATGCCTACACGATCGCCGACATGGCGATCTTTCCCTGGTATGGCGGGCTTGCAAAGGGTTGGCAGTACGACGCCGCCGAATTCCTGAGCGTGCAGGACTACAGGAACGTCCAGCGCTGGGCCGACATGCTCCTGGAGCGGCCAGCCGTTCGGCGCGGGCGCATGGTCAACCGCGCTTTCGGCGAATTGTCGAGCCAGCTGCACGAACGCCATGACGCCAGCGACTTCGAGACCAGGACGCAGGATAAGCTCGCACCCGTCGAGTGAAATACCGGCACGTGACCACGCTGCGCCGAGGGTCCATTCCTGACCCGGGATTTTGTAGCGCGCCGTAGCGGCGTCGCTGTTCAGACCGGCGCGAGCACGCAGGTTCGCTTGCGTGTGGCGCCGATATCGTCCCGGGGGTGCGAGCTTCCGGGACTTCCCCTGGAACGAGCGCCGCGTCGCCGGCGTCTACCGGATCAGGCCGTCGGCACCGGCCGGGGCCGTCCGGATTTCAATCGACATCGAAATCCGCACACCCGTCATCATTCCGCAGTCCAAGGCGCCGACGCTCGCGCCGTGACGGGTAGCGGACCAGCGACTGCACCGCCCGTCCGGAAACCGGCCGGCACGAATGTCCGCTTCTCGCGCCGAAACCACGCCTTCGAGGAGAAGCGGCGTCATGTCTCTGAACTTTCTGCTGGCCTGCTGGGCCCATCCCGGAAATCTCGGTCCGGTCCTGACCGCCGCGCGGCGGTTGCGGCAGCGGGGACACCGTGTTCGCGTCATCGGTGAGACCTGCGATCTCGCGGAGATAAGACAGGCGGGGTTCGACGCCATCGGCTGGCGACGGCCGGCGCTGCTGCGACCGCCGGCGCCTTCGCACGAGGCCACGGTCTGGGCGGAGCTCGTGGCGATCTTCGAGCAGGTGACGTTCGGAGGCGCACTCGACTACGCCGGCGACACGCTGGAGGCGCTGCGGAGCGAGCCGGTCGATGCCGTGCTGAGCCATGATCTTCTGGCTGGTCCGGTCATCGCCGCCGAGGCGATGGGCGTGCCGCACGCTCTCCTGTCGCCGCATGTCTGCATCCGGCCGCTCGACGGCGTGCCGATCTGTGCGACCGGTTTCATCCCGACGCGTGATCTGGAGAGCCGCGTCATCGAACTTGCGGCACGGGCCCGTCTGATGGAGCTGCTCCACGACCAGCTCCCGACGCTCAATCGTGCGCGCGCGGCTTTCGGCCTGCCGCCGCTCGATCACATTCTCAGCCACTACGACCGGGTCGACCGGCTGCTGATCGGAATGTCGGCGGCGTTCGATTTCGCGGCGACGAAATTGCCCCGGAACATCCGCTATGTCGGTCCGTTGCTCGACCAGCCGGGTTGGGCCCGGGGCTGGACCGCGCCCTGGTCCGCCGATCACGCCCGGCCGCGCGTGCTGGTCTTGCTGAGCACCAGCTTTCAGAACCAGGCGGATCTGCTCCGTCGCATCCTGGCCGCGCTCGGTTCCAGGGACGTGGAAGCAGCCGTCACCGCGGGACCGGCGATGGCGGGGGAGAATTTCACCGCCCCGCCGAACGTCACGGTCCTGTCCAGCGCGCCGCATGATCTTGTCATGCAGGAGGTCGATGTCGTCGTGACGCATGGCGGCCACGGCACGGTCGCCCGCGCCTTGTTGCACCGTGTGCCGCTGCTGGTCATTCCGATGGGACGCGACCAGCCGGACAATGCGGCGCGCGTGGTCGCCCGCGGCGCCGGACTCGCGCTTCCCGACACCGTCTCGCGGCAGGCGCTGGCTGCCGCGCTCGAACGCCTGATCGCCGAGCCGCATTTTCGCGACGCGGCCGATCGACTCGGCAATGCCGTGGCGGCGGATGTCGGGTCATCCCTGCTCGTGGACGAGATGGAGACGGTCGCCGCCCAACGCCTGCGGCAGTCAGCCTGAATTGGCCTCGGGAAGGCGGCTTGTCTCCGGCATCTCGCGCCGGCCTCCGTAGCCTTCGCGCCCCGACGCCGCGCCATCGCGGCGTTGCCGTCTTGCGGCATCGACATGGATCTGCCTGAAGCGCGCCTGACGCCGGCATTGCCTGAGGTCGACGCCGGCCGCGCGGCGTTTAATGGCGCGGCACGCGCCGTCCGCCGACACGACGCCGCCGGCCGCGCGTGCAGCACTCCGCTTCCGTACCGGCAATTCGCAGCATCGTGCTGTCCGAGACAAGCGCTCGCCGCCCGTCTCTGTTGCAAGTGTCGCACGAATATCGGGCCATGACATCAACGCGTCGCCCGTGCCGACCAGGTTGGTCTCCTTCGACGGGAAGGAGTACTGGTGATGCGGGCGCGATTTTTTGGCAGGCACGAACACACCGCTGGAGCGGCCCGTCCTGCAAGACCGACCAGTCGCCCCGTGCGGCCATTGGCGATCGTCTCCCGGGGCCTCCGCGCGGTTTGCTCCGGCCTGGTCTGGGCGGACGGCATCGCCTGCCGGGCTCTCAAAGCGACCGGGCGCGAGATCATGCGCGCCTTTGCCGCCTATGCAATCTGCACCGGCCATATGGATGCGATCCCGAATCACACCGACGATCCCGCGCCGGATGAGAGCGCGTATCGCGCCGGGTGCGAGGATGCTCGGGCAGAGTGGGAACCGATCCCGCCGGAGCGCACCTACGCATCCGTGCATTTCCTTGATCGCCGATGATCCGCATCTCGGTGTAGGGTGCGTTCGGGCGGCGGAGTCGATCGCGACATCGCCAAGCGGTTTGATGTACCCTGCGTCACCAGATGCCGTCGGCGCGGCAGAGGGGCAGCAGCCCTCAGCAGGCGGGTGGTGAGCCCCGCCACATCCGCAGCAGATCGCGGCGGCCGTGGACATGGTGGAGCACCGCGACCGACGCGTGTCCGGCCGCGACCGTCACGAGGGCGATGGCTGCGCTCGCATGCAGCCATTGCAGCACGGCGAACCAGAACCGGTCGGGGCCGAGCACGCTCGGAATGGGAATCAGGCCGAGGAACAGGGTCGGGATCCGGTTCGGCGCCGTCGACGCCGTCAGATATCCGAGAACCGGCGTCACCAGGAGCAGGACGTAGAGAACGCCGTGGGCCGCCGAGGCCGCGCGGCGCCGCCACCCGACGAGGTCGATCGAGTCCGGGCGGCCGTACCTGAGACGCAGCACCAGGCGGGCCAGGACGAAGCCGACGACGAGAATTCCGATCGTCTTGTGGAGCTGATAGGCGAGGAATTTCAGCAGCAGCAGGCTGAACGGGATGCGGACCATCACCCAGCCGAGGGGGAACGTCACGCCGACCAGGAGCGCGGTCCACCAGTGCAGGCGCCGCTGCGCTGGCCTCCACGCGGGGGCGCGATCAACCGGCGGGGACGATTTGTGGCAGCCTGATTCGCGCATTGATGGTGATGCGTACGCGGTCGGAGATTAGCACGTCTTCCGCCTTCATCCCGAACTCGGAGCGTCGCAGGGTCCCGGTCACCACGAAATCCGCCACCTCGTTCCTCGCGGCGCTGTCCCGATGCTCCCCGACCAGCCTGGCGTCGAGGTCGAGCGGACGCGTCACCCCGCGCAGCTGCAGCCGGCCGCGCAGTACGAACCGTCCGGGCGCGACCTCCGCGACGGAGGTGCTCGCGAAATCGATCTGCGGATAGCGCTGCACGTCGAAGAATTCGGCGGACCGCACCATCGTCGCCGCCTGCTGCCACGCCATGTCGACCGAGGTTGCATCCACCGTGACCGAGATCCGGGTTCGCTCCGGGTGATCGGGATCGAGGACCAGTCTCGCGGTGAAGCGGCGAAACTGACCGCTCGACGAGAACAGCCCCCAGGTGCCGACCGAGAAGCCGATCGAGCCGAAATGCTGATCGAGAGAGTATACCATTTCGGTCTGCTGTCCGGTTCCGGCCGAGACAAGCAGCCCGGCTGAGAGCAGTGCTGCGCATCGTCGGTACGCGCGGCGCGGCCGCGCCCCGACGCGATCGCGGCAGGGCTCGTGTGCGAGCCGCGTGGCGACGACGGGACGTCCGGGATGGCGGAACTGGCTTTGCATGACCGCGACAGCAGAGGCGAAGAACAGCATGGCGTCGAACCGACGTCTGTGCCCGACTTCCTATTCCACGATGGCTGCCATGCGCGGAAGATGGAAGGCGCATGCGGCGAGCCATTGTGACAATTTGCAAAAGATCGCCGGTCGGAAGACCGCGGCAACGCGATGGCCGATGGGGCTCCCACCCGCGGAATCGCAAGCTCTCGCCTCAGAAGTATCACGGCACCGTGATAAAGCCGACGGGAATGCGGACGGGCCGACGGCGTCCGTCGACGCACATGCGATGGGCACCTGCGCGGGGCACCAGGGTCTGAACCCGTCGCACGCCAAGCCGGACCGGTCGGCGGATCCCAGCCGTCTTTCGTGACGCAGGACGGCGTGAGCCAATTCACACCGCGGGCCGCACGATCCGGAACGCAGCGTCTGACGGGCTTCCCTCCGTGACTTTTACCGACCACATTGGTTCCCGATCTCACTGGCCAAAGCGCCAGCCCACCGACGAACGAAGGATTGGACATTCGCGCGGCGCACTCCGGCGCCGGGCGGCAACAACCGCAACTCCTGAAGGAACCAGATCATCATTGGGGTGGCATTGCCCCAGAGCGAATACCGGATTTTTGCAGCCCGACATGGGCGCGATCGACAGGGAGGCGATCGTGCCGGGTGCCGAGCACCGAGAGGATGAACGCACGATGTTCGACTCCAGCCTCAGCCTGACAAGCAGCTCGCCGGTTCACGTTCTCATCGTCGATGACGACCCGAGCGTGCAGCAGATGGTGACGCGCCATCTGCAGGAACATAATATCCGTGTCACACCGGCACTTGCCCGGGGCGACGTCACGACCCATGTGACGGCTTCCGAGCCGAGCCTCGTCATCCTCGACCTCCGGCTCGGACAGGATAACGGGCTCGACATCCTTCGCGACATCCGGGCCCGCTCCGACGTCCCCGTGATCATCACGACCGGTCACCGGCGCGATGAGATCGACCGCGTCGTCGGATTGGAGCTGGGTGCCGATGACTACATCACGAAACCGTTCGGCCTGCGTGAGCTCCTCGCGCGGATTCGCGCGGTGCTGCGGCGTCGCGAGGCGACACGGACGATGTCGCCGCGCGATCCCGATCGGCGTCGCATCCGCTTCGCGGGTTGGGTGCTCGACCGCCGGACTCGCCGGCTGGTCAATCCGGACGGCGCGCCGGTTCCCCTGACGAAGGGCGAGTATGCGCTGCTCAATGCCTTCCTCGACGCCCCGCAGCGCCCGCTTTCCCGCGAGTTCCTGCTGCAGGCGACGCGGATTCACGAGGACGTGTTCGACCGGAGCATCGACGTCCAGGTGCTTCGTCTCCGGCGCAAGCTCGAGGTCGACCCGAGCGCGCCGAAGCTCATTCAGACCGAGCGGGGCATCGGCTATGTCTTCGCCCTGCCGGTGGAGATCCTGTGACATGGTTCGCCTCGCCGCGCGCGGGCGGGAGGGAGATCGGCTGGTTTCATCCGTCGCGGCGCACGGAACCGGCACGTCCTCCGGCGCGGCTCCGTCGGGCGGCGCGGTTCGGCGCCCGGCATTCCGGGGTGGTTCGATGATGCGCGTCCAGGGACGGCGTCCCCCGGCTACGCCCGTAGCCGGAATTCGGAACAGCAAAACACCGGGGCAACATCCGACGTGCAATGTCTCCCCAGTTCATCGGAGAGACCCAGATGCCATCCGCCGCCCAATGCTCTGCCTTGCAGCTCCCGCCGATCCGCGTCGCGATTGCGCCGCCGGGTCTGGCGACTGCCTCCCGCCAGCCCGGCGATCCTTCGCGGCGGCAATCGGCGCGGCGAAAATCGCCGCCTGTCCGGAACCGCAAGTGGCTCGCCATGATCCTCGCCTGCGTGATCCGCACCTCATCGTGGCTGGCGCGGGAGGAAAGGCCGGGGCTGGACACGCTCGACGAGCGAATGCTGCGGGATATCGGCATGTCGCGCTATCAGGTCACGATCGGCCCGTCACTGGCCCCCGGCCATTTCCGATACACCTCGTGGTAGCCGAGTCGGGCGGCGGCCGGAGCGCATCCGGGCCGTCGGCCACGACCGCGCTGCCGTCGCGGCGAAGCCGGTCGGGTGAGCATCCTCGCGAAATCCAATTCCACTCGCGCGACCGCAGCCTCCGTTCGCCATGGCCGGCGTCCGCCAACCGCCGATCCTGAGGCGGCGCCGCGCGCTTGCGCGGAGCGCGGCTGCGATCCTGATGCTGCTCGGCGCGTCGTTCGCGGCGGTATCGCCCGCGCGCAGTCCGGGTGCGGCGCCGCGTGCCGACGAGGCACCGATCACGCCGATTCCGCTGCCGCCAGCGGCGGATCCGCTGAAGCTCGCGCTCGGGCGCCGGCTGTTCGAGGATCGCGACCTGTCGCGGGACGGCAGCAGAGCCTGTGCCACATGTCATGACACCATCACGAACGGTGCCGACGGCAACCGCTTCGACAGGGGACTCGACGGTTCACCGCTGTCGTTCAACACCAGCACGGTGTTCAACGCCGCCCTGAGCTTCCGGCTTGGCTGGGAGGGGAAGATACGCACGCTCGAAGAGCAGGCGCGCGACTCGTTCGAGAATGCGCAGATCATGGGATTGTCCCTGCCGCAGGTCGAGAAGCGCCTGCGGGCGGACAGCGACATGGTGCGGCGCTTTCGCGAAGTCTATGGCCGGCCGCCGGAGGCGGCGGCCGCACTCGATGCGATCGCAACCTACGAGCGTTCGTTGCTGACCCCGGGCAGTCGCTTCGATCGGTGGCTGCGCGGCGACGCGTCTGCCCTCTCGGCGCAGGAGCTCGGCGGCTACGCCCTGTTCCGCTCGCTCGGCTGCATCTCATGCCATCAGGGCGTGAATGTCGGCGGCAATCTTTTCGAGCCGCACGGCATATTCCATCCGCTCGCTTCGCCCAATCCGAAAATCCTGCGGGTTCCCAGTCTGCGCAATGTCGCCACGACGCCACCCTATTTCCACGACGGCAGCGCCCCGACCCTGACCGACGCTGTCCGCAAGATGGCGCTCGCCCAGCTCGACCGGACGCTCTCGACCGCTCAGATCGCCGACATCGTCGCGTTTCTCAAGACCTTGACCGGCACCTATCACGGCCAGCCGGTCCGGGCTGCCGTGCCATGAGCCGGGCGATGACGTTGGGGCTGGTCGCGGCCCTGGTGGCGCTGCTGTCATGGCTCGCGATCCGTGCGGCGAACCCGGAGGCCGAGACGTTCGATCGGGCGCTGACAGCGCTCGATCAGCTTGCCATCGCCGACAACGTCGTCGAGCGCGACGTTCTGCAGGCCCGCGCGGGAAACCTCCGCAATTACGACGGACTGGTGCGTGCCGTCGACGCCCAGGACCTCTGGCTCGACCGACTGAGGCGCATCGTCGGCGATGGGCCGGAGGCAGCGTCCGCCATCGAGCGGATCGCCGGCGCCCTGGCGCGGCAGCACGCGCTTGTCGAGCGGTTCAAGAGCGACAACGCCTTGTTGCAGAACTCGCTGGCATATTTCTCGATGTTCAGCGGCGCCCTTCCGGCCACGGCGAAGCCGGTCGGACCGCAGGTCAGTGCTCTCGCCGCCGCGATGCTCCGTCTCACCCTCGACACGTCGGCGGATGTCGTGGAATCGGTCCGGGACCGGCTTGGTGCGCTTCGCGACGTGACGGAGGGCGTGCCGGACGCTTACGATGTCGACGCTCTGCTCGCGCATGGCACACTGCTGGAGCGACTGCTCCCGACGACGGATCGGACCGTTCGGGCGATCGGTGCGCCGGAGCTGCATGCCGCCCTGCGATCGCTGCGCGAGACATTGCTTGACCGACAGGCCGCCTCCCGCGACGTTGCACGAAACTTCCGCATCGTCCTGTATCTCGCCTCGCTGGGCCTGTTGTGTCTCCTGCTGCGTGTCGGGGTCGAGCTTCGCGCACGGGCCAAGGCACTGCGGAGTCGGGCCGCGCTCGAGCATCTGCTGGCGCGCATGTCCATGCACTTCGTCGCGTCCGGCAGAGGCGCACTCGATGCTGCCATCGCGGCGGCTCTGCGCGAACTTGCGGAATTCCTCGGTGCCGACCGCGCCTACTTCGTCCTGCGCGGGGCGGTGAACCGGCGGCAGGTGTGGTGCCGGCCGGGCGTCGAGCTTGCCGAGGACTGGCCGGACCGGGCCGCCGCGCTTGCGGCGCGCTTCGAGCCCGGATCCCAGGGGCTCGTCCATGTCCCGTCCGTGTCGCGATTGCGATCGCCCGCGTTGCGGCGGGCCTGTGAGGACGCCGGACTGAAAGCCTGGGCCTGCGTATCGACGATCGGAGCCGACGGCAGCGGCGCGATGCTGGGATTCGACGCGTTGCAGTGCTCATTTTCACCGCTCGGGCCAGGCCGGCTGAGCCTGCTTCGCACCGCGCTCGATACCGTGGTCGGCGCGGTTGCGCGCGACCGCGCCGAGGCGGAACGGGCCAGGCTGGAGGCACGGCTGCACCGGGCCCGGCGGATGGAGAGCGTCGGCGCTCTCGCCAGCGGGATCACCCACAACCTCAACAACATCGTCGCGGCGATCCTGGGTTTCGTCGAGATCGCCGAAGTGCAGAGCGTGGCCGACGAGCAGGTTTCGGACACGCTGGCGCAGATCCGGCAAGCCGGCGCGCGGGCGAGCGACCTCATCGAGCAGATCCTCTCGTTTGCCCGCCCACGCGACGGCCGTCGGCGCGCGGTCGATCTCGGCCCGGTCGTCATGGAGGCAGCGTCGCTGCTGCGCGTATCGCTCCCGCCACGGGTCACGCTCGTGGTCGACGAGATTGCCGAGGGTGCCGTCATCCTCGGCGACGCCACGCAGATCCAGCAGATCATCCTGAACATCGGCCGAAACGGCATGCATGCGATCGACGGCCCCGGGAGGATCGAGCTCAGCAGCACGGTGGACGAGGTCAGGCACCCGCGCACGGCGAGCCACGGCCATATCGATCCCGGCCGGTACGCGCGGCTGCGGATCCGCGACACCGGTCGCGGCATGAATTCATCGACCCTGGAGCGCATCTTCGAACCGTTCTTCACCACCCGGCGCGACGGCAACGGACTCGGACTTGCCACCGTGCGCGAGATCATTCGTGAGCACGGCGGCGCCGTCGACGTGCAGAGCCAGCCCGGTCGCGGTTCCTGCTTCGAGATCTGGCTGCCATGCCTGCGCACCGGCGCGGAGCCCTCGAACCTCCATCCCGCTGGTCTGCCGCTCGGGCAGGGGCAGACGCTGATGGTGGTCGATTACGACCGGGAGCGATTGCTGGGCGACGAGGAGCTTCTGGCTGCGATCGGATACGAAGCGGTCGGCTTCACGGGTCTGGCCGACGCGTCGGCCGCGTGCCGGAACGGGAGCGGGCGCTTCGATGCCATCGTGCTCGTCTCCATGCTGTGGAGCGAGGCGGCGATCGAGCTCGCGCGCTCGCTGCATCGCCTCACGCCGCAGGTGCCGATCGTCCTGTCAACGGCGGCGGTCGACGAGATCGACGGTCACAGCCTGATGACGGCGGGGGTTTCGGACATCGTCGGATGGCCGCTTGCGGCGCCGGAGCTGGCCCCGGTCCTGCGGCGCCTGCTTGCCGCTCCGCTCGGCCCGACCATGGACCACAGAGCGCCGCATACGGGTCCGGCCGCGTCCGCACACTGACGGGGGACAAGCCGCGCGCGACCGGCATCGCATGTCGAGAATGCCGAGGTGTCTGCCGCGCCGCCTCAGGCGGCCGCGGTCGAGCGGCGGCGGCGCAGATCCGAAACCGCGTTGATCGCGACCGCGGCCAGCAGAATGAGGCCGGTCGCAATCTGCAGGTAGAAGATCGAAACCTGCGCCAGCGTCAGGAGATTCTGCACCAGGAACAGCAGCGCCCCACCGGCCGCCGCGCCCAGCATGCCGCCGCGACCGCCGGCGAGCGACAGGCCACCAAGCGCTGCGCCGGCAACCGAGGTGAGCGTGTAGGGAACGCCGACCGAGGGATCGGCGGAGCCGAGCACGGCGGTGAAGGCGAGCCCCGCGACCGCCGCAAGCATTCCGGCGATGACATAGGCGATGATCCGCACCGCGGCGACGTCGATGCCGGCCGCGTACGCCGCCCGCTCGTCGCCGCCGACCGCCAGCAGGTTGCGGCGATAGGCGGTGACGCCAAGCGCGAGCCAGGCGGCCGCCAGCACCAGCAGCAACAGCAGCGGTCCGGGGATCCAGCCGACCCGACCGGAAGCCGCCCGCAGCCAGGCCGGTGCCGACCCGCCGGCGGTCGGCAGCACTTCCAGCGTCAGCCCCTGATAGACGAGGAAGCTGCCGAGCGTCGCGATGATCGGCTGCACGCGCAGCATGCAGACGATCGCGCCGTTGAGCAGGCCGGACAGCGCTCCGAGTGCCAGCGCCGCGCCGATCATCGGCAGCGGGCCGTCGAGACCGCGCGGCACCAGCACGGCGACCAGGATCGCGTTGACCAGCCCGGCGAGCGGCCCGACCGAAAGATCGATGCCGCCGCCGCCGGCGAGGATCGGCGCGGCCTGGGCGAGCGCGGTGACGATGAACGGTGTCGCACCGGCCAGAATCGGCGCCCAGTTGTCCGGACTGACGAAGGACCGGTTCAGCGCCGCGTTGACGGCGAGCAGCAGCGCGACCGTGACGAGCACCGGCACCGCATAGGCCCGCTGGCGCAGCGCCACCATCATGCGCGATCGTCCGCGGCGGCATGGCCGAACATGGCCGCGATCAGTCGCGGTTCCGACAGTGCCGCGCGATCCAGCACGGCCACCACCGCGTGATCGCGGAACACGGCGACCCGGTCGCACAGCAGGCAGAGCTCCGGCAGCTCGGTCGAGAGCAGCAGCACCGCGATGCGGGTCGCGGCCAGCGCGCGCAGCTCGTCGTAGAGATCATGTTTGGCGCCGGGATCGACGCCGCGCATCGGATCGTTGAGCGCCAGCACGCGTGGCTCTGTCAGCAGCAATCGGCCGAGCAGCACCTTCTGCTGGTTGCCGCCGCTCAGCGTGTCGATCGCCGCCTCCGGCCCGCGCGCCCGGACGCGCAGCCGCGCCATCGCTGTCCGCACCGCTTCCAGCCGGCGGATCCGACGGATCAACCCGGCGCGGCTGAAGCGACCGAGCCGCGCGATCGTCAGATTGTCGGCGACCGAGAGCGGCGCGAAGATACCGTCGCGCTTGCGATCGCGCGGCAGGAAGGCGATGCCGGCGCGGGCGGCATCGACCACGCTGCGGACGCGCGTGGTGCCGCCGGTGATCGTCCCGCGATCGGGTGCTGCGAGCCCTGCGATGCAGTCGAGGAAGCGCTCCTGCCCGTGGCCCTCGAGTCCGGCAAGGCCCAGGATCTCGCCGGCCGAAAGGTCGAGCGCGATCGGCGCGGCGCGCGGCCGCAGCACGATGCCATCGGCGCGCAGCACGACGCCGCGCGATCGCGCCGTCGGTGGCGATGGCGTGGCCTGGCCCAGCGCCGCGCGCGCTTCCTCCGGCCCCGACATCAGCGCCAGCAGGCGCGGCGTATCGGCCTGTGCCGCGGCGAGCGTCGCAACGCTGCGGCCGGATCGCAGCACCGTCGTCCGGTCGGCGATGCGCGCGATCTCGTCCATGCGGTGCGAGACGAACAGGATGGCACGTCCCGCCGCGCGATAGCGGAACAGCGCGTCGAACAGCCGGTCGCGCTCCTCGACATCGAGTGCCGAGGTCGATTCGTCGAGGATCAGCAGCCGCCACGGACCGGCGAGGGCACGCGCGATCGTGACCAATTGCCGCTGCGCCAGCTTCAATCGGCCGAGCGGCCGGTCGAGATCGATCGCGACGCCGAGCTCGGCCAGCGCGGCGCGGGCCAGAGCGGCTTCGGCGGCCGGACCGCGGCAACGGCGGATCACGCCGTCCTGGCCGAGCACGATGTTGTCGCGGACGCTGAGCTCCTCCAGCACCAGCGTCTCCTGGAAGCAGGTGACGATGCCGGCGCGGCGCGCCGCCTGCGGATCGGCGAAGCGGACCGGCGATCCGTCGCAGCGGATCTCGCCGGAATCGGGCCGGACGATCCCGCTCAGCATCTTGATCAGCGTGCTTTTGCCGGAGCCGTTCTCGCCGATCAGGGCATGGATCTCGCCGCCGGCGAGACCAAGCGACACGTCGTCGAGTGCGATGGTGGCGCCGAAGCTGCGGCGGAGGCCGCGCGCCTCGAGCAGCGGCGGGATCGCTGCGGCCGCCGTCGCATCCATCCCGGGCGCGCGCGTCATCGGCGCCAGGTCGCTCATACGCGCAGGCCGAGATGCGTCTGTCGCCCATAGGTGGCGACCAGCAGCACGATCATCGCGCCGAGGAAGATCTCCTGCCCCGGCTGGTCGAGACCGAGCCCGATCAGCAGCGTGGTCAGTTCGGTAATGATCAGGCAGCCGAGCACGGTGCGGCCGTAGCCGCCGCGTCCGCCGCTCAGCGGCGTGCCGCCGATCACCACCGCGGCGACGGTGGTGAACAGGTACGGCGCGCCGACCTCGGCATCGGCCGCACCGCTGAACCCGGCCAGCAGCATGCCGGCGAGCGCCGCGAATCCGGCGCTGACGGCATAGGCGAGCATCCAGACGCGGCGCAGCGGCAGCCGCGCGTATCGCGCCGCCGACGCATTGGCGCCGATCGCGTACAGCCAGCGGCCGGGCACGGAGCGATGTTCCAGGATAACGATGCCGGCGGCGGCAACGAGCCAGGCGACGACCGCGCCGGGCAGCGGGATCGGCCCGGTATGGCCGACCACCGAGACGGTGGCGCTCAGCCAGTCCGGCACCGTGCCGCTGGCCTGGCCGTGCGTCACCGCGAGGATGGCGCCGAGCAGGATCGAGCCGCTGGCCAGCGTCACGATCAGCGGATGCACTTCGAGGCCGCTGGCGACGAGCCCGTTCATGGCGCCGAACAGCAGCGCCGCCGCCAGCACCAGCAGCGCCGCCGCCGCGAACGGCCAGCCCTGGCCGTAGAGCTGCGCCACCGTCACCTCGGCGAAGCCGATCACCGCGGGGATGGAAAGATCGAGCCCGCCCAACACGATGGTCAGCGTTTGCCCGATCGCGGCGATGCCGAGCAGGCTGGCCAGCAGCAGCACCGAGCGCAGGCTGGCGAGCGACAGATAGCCCGGGATCAGCGCCGCGGTGCCGAGATAGAGCCCGGAAGCGAGCAGCACGAGGGCGGCGTAGCCGCCGCCCTCGCCGCGCCAGCGCGACAGATGTCGCGCCAGCATGGGCTGCTCCGATGCGCTCAGGGCTGCAGCGCCACCTTGAGCGGCGCGCCGCCCTTGAACAGCGGATCGAAGTAGCTGTCCGCGACGGCGCGGCCATCCGGCGGATCGGCGAAGCAGTTGCTCTGCACGGTCATGCTCGGCTTGTACCATTGATCGAGATTGGCGTCGGTGATCTCCGGCAGCGGGTACAGGATCGTGTTCACCACCGGCTTCTGGCCCTGCAGCATGCGCGCCGCCACCAGGAACGCCTCGTACAGCGCCGGCGCGCCGCCCTGCGACAGCGACAGGCTCTGCAGGTGGTTCTGCTTCCAATAGGCGAGGAAGCTGCAACTGCCGGAGAAGCCGTTGATCCGGGCGGCGGGCCGGCCGGATTGGCTCAGGGCCTGGCCGGCGGCGACGCCCATCAGGGCGCCGTTCCACACGCCGTCGATCCGCTGCGGATGCGTCGCCAGGAATTGCAGCATCTTGGATTTCGCGATCGACGGCGTCCACATCCCGACCACGGTGCCGACCACCTTGATGCCGGGATGCTGGGCGAACACGCTCATCGCCGCCTCGTGCCGCGCGACGGTTGGCGCCAGCCCAGGCACGCCGTCGAGCATCACCACGCTGCCCTTGCCGCCGAGCGCCTGCGCCAGCCAGCGGCCGGTCTGCAGCCCGCCGTAATACTCGTTGAAGTCGACGTTGATCGCCTCCTTGCAGAACACCGGCGATTCCACCGAGACGAACAGCACGCCGCGCTTGTGCGCCTCCTGCACGCCGGCGCAGAGGCCGGTCGGCGAGGAGGGGATGCTGAGGATGACGTTGCAGCCCTGCCGGATCTGGTTCTGCAGCTGCGAGAGCTGCACGTCGATGTTGTTGTTGGAATTGGTGACGATCAGGTTCGGCTTGGCGAGCCCCGCCTTGGCGAAGTCGGCCACCAGTTTCTGGTACTCGGCGAGGGCCGCGGCGCGCCAGCTGTTGCCCTGGTAGGAATCGTTGTAGCAGAACTGCACCGGCGCCTTCGGCGGTGTCCAGCTCTCGTACGGATCCGGCAGGACGGCGGAGAAGTACCAGAACCCGTCATAGTACGACCGCATCGCGGCCGGCACGTCCTGCAGCGCCTGCGCATGGGCTTCGCGGTCATTGGCGGCGGAAGCCGCTGGCGGTGCGGTGCCGAGCAGGCCGAGCAGGGCGATAAGGATCGCCGCCGCGAGGCCCAGTGATGGCCGATGCCGTTGCATCCGGTTTCCTCCCTGTGGTGGTCGGCTCTGTGGTGGTCGATTCTATCGCGGGCGTCCCATCGTTGCCGCCGGCTTCGCGGATCGGACGGTGATCGGTCAGGCGGCGTGCTGCCGTCCGAAATAGCGGGACTTCGCCCGCGTCTGGTTTTCGTAGATCGAGCCCTGACGCAACGCCGGCGGCAGCGGCAGGCGCACCGGCACCGGCGCGAGGCGCGGGGTGATGGTGGGCCGGCCCGAGATCAGGCGGGAGTCGAATTCGGCCAGGTCCGGGACGCCAAGCAGCGGCCAGGCATCGGCGGCGGCGAATTCGTACAGCAGCAGGGTGCGTGGATGCGCCGACACATTTTCCGCCGAGCCGTGCACGGTGCGGACGTGGTGGAAGCTCATCGACCCGGCGCGGCCGGTGCAGGGCACGGCGGCGGCGAAGTCGAGATCGAGGGCGGACGGGTCCATCGCGCCGCAGAAATACCCGTCGGCGTGATGATCGAACACCGGCCCTTTATGCGAGCCGGGCAGCATCAGCATCGCGCCGTTCTCGACCGTGCAATCCTCCAGCATGACGCCGACCGCCAGCAGATCGTCATTGGTGTGCGGGTAGAAGGCCCAGTCCTGGTGCCACTCGACCGGCGCACCGCCGCGCGGCGCCTTCATGTTGATCTTCGAGCCGTGCAGCCGCACGGCCTCGGTGCCGAGCAGTTTCTGCAGAATGGCCAGCAGCCGCGGATGGCGTGCCATGGCGAAGAAGGCGGGATTGTGCCGATGCGGCGTCTTGATCCGCCGCACGAGCGGCGCCTCGGGACGATGGTCGGGTTCGAGATCGTAGATATCGGTATGCGCGGTGAGGCCGCGCGCGCCTTCGATCATCCCGGCGACCGTGCGGCGCAGCGCGGCGAGGTCCGCTTCGTCCAGCACGTCCTCGACCACCAGCCAACCCTGCTCGCGATATCGCGCGACGGCCCCGTCATCGATCACAGCCCCGTCATCGATCATTGTCTTGAACCTCTCCCGCCGGCGACGGCCGGCCGAACCCGGCGGATGATTGCGCTAACATCGACGTGGCCGCAAGTCCCTGCGCCGTCCGGCCCGTCTCACGCGACGGCGGGCACCGGCCGCGTGCTGCCGCGCGGGATCAGGGAAAAGCCGAGATCGAGGACGGTCGCGCCCGGTGCATCGCCGCGCAGCCGCGCCAGCACCGCCTCGGCGGCGCGCCGGCCGATCGCCCGCGCGGCCACGTCGATCGTCGTGATGCCCGGGGACAGCGCGCGGGAAATCTCCATGTTGCCAAGCCCGGCGATGGCGATGCGATCGGGCACCGCGAGGCCGCGCCGCTGGCATTCCAGCAGCGCCCCGGCGGCGAGCATGTCATCGGAGAGAAACACGGCATCGGTCTGTGGCGCCTGCTCGATCACCTGCGCCAGGGCGCGCGCGCCCTCGGCCAGGTTCGAGGCCGCGGTGGGCAGCGCGATCGCCGCACTGACGCCGCATTCGATCGCGGCGGCGACGAAGCCCGCGGCGCGCGCCGCGGCGCGGCGATCGGTGCCGCCGACGAAGGCGAGCCGCCGGCCGCCGCCGGCGGCCAGATGCCGCGCCATCGCGCCACCGGCACCGGCATGGGAGAAGCCAACGACCAGATCGAGCGCGTCGTCGGTCAGGTCCCAGCTTTCCACCACCGGCACGCCGAGGCCGCGCAGCAGCGCGCGCGCCGCCGGTTCCTGCACCAGGCCGACGCTGATGATCGCCTCCGGCCGGCGCCCGGCCAGCGCCAGCAGCAGCTCGCGCTCACTTGCGTCGGAATAGTTGTAGTCGCCGAGCAGGATCTGCAGCCCTTCGGCGCGCACCGTGTCGGTGATCCCCTGCACCGTCTCGGCGAAGACCGGGATCGTGATCGTCGGCACCAGCACCGCGATGATGCCGGTGCGGCGCGAGGCGAGGCTGCTGGCGGCGATGTCGGGAATGTAGCCGAGCTGCTCGATCGCGCGCAGCACCCGGCCGCGCGTCGCTTCCGTGACCTTGGCCGGCGCGCGCAGCGTGCGCGAAACCGTGATCGCCGAGGTGCCGGCCAGCGCGGCCACGTCCTCGATGCGCGGCCGGCCGCTGGCGCGCCGGCGCTGCGCGGCGCGGTCGGGCGCGGTGCGGTCGGGCGCGACGCGGCCGGGAAGCGATTGACCACGATCCATGACAGCGTTAACAGTACCCGAAAGATCGCGCAGGAGGAAAGGGCCAGGTCATGTCCGATGCCATGATCGACGCCATGATCGACGCCATGATCGACGATCGTACCGTCGCCGCCTATCGCGAGCAGGGCTGGCTGGTGGTGCCGGACGTTCTCGATGCCGCGGACCTCGAGGCCGTGCGGGCCTCGGTGCGCACCATCCTGGAAGGCGCCCGCGGCCTCACCGCGCATACCGACACCTACGATCTCGAGCCCGATCACCTTCCCGATGCGCCGCGGGTGCGGCGGATCAAGACGCCGCACAAGCACACCAAGCTGTTCCGCGACCTGGCGGCCTCGCCGCGGCTGCTCGCGATCCTGCAGAAACTGCTCGGCACGGACGAAGTGCGGCTGCACGGCTCGAAGATCAACCTGAAGGCGGCGCGCGGCGGCGCCCCGGTGGAATGGCACCAGGACTGGGCCTTCTACCCGCACACCAACGACGATCTCCTCGCGGTCGGCGTCATGCTCGACGACTGCACGGTCGAGAACGGCGCGATGCTGGTGCTGCCGGGCTCGCATCGCGGTCCGGTGTACGATCACCATGCCGACGGATATTTCTGCGGCGCGATGGATGTGGCGAGCCTCGATCTCGATTTCGCCCACGCCGTCCCTTGCACCGGCCGCGCCGGGTCGATGAGCTTCCACCATGTGCGCACCGTGCACGGCTCGGCGCAGAACCTCTCCGACGCGTCGCGCGCGCTGCTGCTGTACGAATACGCCGCTGCCGATGCCTGGCCGCTGCTCGGCGTACCCGACCTGGCCGAGTTCAATTCCCGCCTGATCTCCGGCCGGCCCACGGTGACGCCGCGCCTCGCCCCCGTGCCGGTGCGACTGCCGCTGCCGCCGGCGCCGCATCAAGGCTCGATCTACGAAAACCAGACGACGGCCCGGAGCCGCTATTTCGGCCGCCGGGACGCGGCCTGAGCGTGGACGAGCGGCGGGAACGTACCGCGCGCGCGGTGCGCACGCTCGGTGCCGACTGGGCGGTGCTCACCAGCGCCGATGCGGTCTGCTACGCGACCGGCCATATCGTGCCGATCGAGGCTGGCGCCTCGCCTTTCGCCGGCGGCCCGACCACGGCCTTCATCGGCGCCGACGGCACCGCCGGGCTGGTTGCCGCCAACGTGGAGAATCTGGCGGCCGCAACGGTCGATGTGGTCCAGACCTATACCGGCTACGCGTTCGAGGCGGCGGCGGATCTCGTCGCCAACTACCTCGCGGCGGTCGAGCGCGTGGCGACGCGACTCGGCGTGCGCGGCGTGCTGGCGGTGGAACCCGCGAGCTTCCCCGCCGCGCTGCGCGACCGGCTGCCGGCCACCCGCCATGCCGAAATCGGGCCGACGCTGGCGCGCGCCCGCGCCACCAAGACGCCGGCGGAACTGGCGCTGCTGCGCCGCGCCGCGGAGACGGCCGCTGTCGGCCAGCGAACCGCCTTGCAGGCGGCGCGGGCGGAGATCACGGAGCTGGCGCTGTTCGCCGAGATCCGCCTCGCGATGGAGAATGCCGCCGGCGAGCGGCTGCCGGTCACCGGCGATCTGCTGTCCGGCCCGGCGCGCACCGCGGGTTTCACCGGCTGGCCAATCGCGCGCAGGATCGAGGCCGGCGATCCGCTGCTGGTCGACCTGGCGCCGCGCGTCGCCGGCTACTGGGGCGATTCCTGCGGCAGCTTCACCGTCGGATCCGCGGCCCCCGGCTATGCGCGGCTGTTCCGCTGCGCGCGGGAGACGCTCGACCTGGCGCTGGAGATCATGCGGCCGGGCCTGGCGATCGCGGAGCTCGACCGGCGGCTGCGCGAGCGCGTCGCGCGCGACGGCTATGCCTACCCGCACCATTCCGGCCATTCGATCGGCACCGCCGTGCACGAATATCCGCGGGTGGTGCCGTACGAGACTGCGCTGCTGGAGCCGGGCATGGTGCTGATGATCGAGCCCGGCGCGTACGATCCGACGCTCGGCGGCGTGCGCACGGAGTGGATGATCGAAATCACGGCGACGGGCTGCGAGCCGGTGGCGCCGTTCCCGCATGTGGCGGATACCGCGACGGCCCGGGCGGCGGCGCCGCACTGAAGGGTCTTGTCGCGGCGCCGGACGGCGCTGCCGAGACCGTCGCAAATCCCCGCACGGACGCGTGGTGCGGCGGGTCAGGACAGCCCGGCTGCATCACGCGGCTCTCTCCGTTCGGCGCAGGGCGGCGGCCGTTCCGATGCCGCCGCCTGAACTCTCATCCCCGCGCGACTTCCACCGTCGCGTCCTTTGCCGAGTTGTAGTACTCGCGGGCGCGGCCGGCGACGCGCAGCCCGGTCTCCTTGATCGCGCTGTCGGGCACGCGCGCCAGCTTCGTGTAGCGCGGGTGATGGTGCTCCTTGTAGGGGTTGTTGCTCGCGCGGTTGTAGCAGCAGAGCAGCACGTTGCGCGAATGGTCGGAGCGGTTCTGCGACGAGGCGTGCAGCGTGTTGCTGTGGAAGAACAGCGCATCGCCCGGCTGCATCACGCAATAGACGCGCTCCAGGATTTCCATCGCATGGTCGACCCGCTCCATGTCGGCGCCGGTCTGCCCGCCGACGCGACCATGCTCCAGCCGGCCCATCTTGTGGCTGCCGCGCAGCACTTCGAGGCAGCCATTCTCGCGCGTCGAGGGATCGACCGCGATGAACACGCTCGCCATGTCCGGGAACAGGCAGCCGTTGAAATACCAGTAGCCGTAATCCTGGTGCCAGTCCCAGGCGCCGCCGACATGCGGCCGCTTCATCGTCAGCTTGGAGTGGTAGTGATAGACCTCGCCGCCCAGCAGCTTCTCCATGCCGCCGACCATGCGCTCGCTGCGCGCGACCATGCCGAAGATGTCGTCGCCGGGATGGTTCCACAACGCCAACTCGGTTGAGGCGCCCTGGCTGTCATTGATCCTGGTGACGTTCGCGGCGATCGCCTCGTCGGTCTCGATCGCGCGGCGCACCAGGTCGATTTCCGCGGCATCGAGGAAGCCGGGCTTCATGACGTAGCCGTCGCGCCAGAAATCCGCGTGGTCGGTGTCGGTGATGGATTGCGTGGACATGATTCCTCCTGGGATTACGGGCGCTGCCGAAGCCTTCATGCTTCCGGCATGTTCTCGCGAAAGATCACCTGCGTGCGCACGAGCGGGATGCGCAGTGCCATCGCCTCCGCGCGCACCGCCTCGATCAGCCGGTCGATCGCGAGCTCCGCCTCCTGCCGCGGCGCCTGGTCGATCACCGCCTCCATCGCGCCGGAGAGCAGGAAGCGGCGCGTGTATTCCGTCAGTTCGTGGCCGATCAGCACGACGCGGCCGATCCGGCCGGCTTCCTCCAGCGCGCGGACGATGCCGCGATTGCCGCCGCCGATATTATAGATGCCGGCGAGATCGGGATGCGCGCGCAGCAGCGCCGCGGCGGCGAGATGGCTCTCGCCGCTGTCGTCGCGCACCTCGCGGGAATCGAGCACGGCGAGGCCGGGCGCCTCCTCGGCCAGGATGCCGCGGAAGCCCATCTCCCGCTCCTCATGGCCGCGATAGCTGAGCGAGCCGGCGAGCAGCGCCACCTTGCCGCCGCGCCCGGCGGTGAAGCGGCCGAGCAGATGCCCGGCCAGGCGTCCGGCCGCGCGATTGTCGATGCCCACGTAGCCGACGCGCGGCACGTCGGCGATGTCGGACACCAGCGTGAGCACGCGCGCGCCGGCGGCGGCGGCCTGGCGGATCGCCTCGCGCATCGCCGGGTGATCCAGCCCGACGATGCCGATGCCCTGCGCGCTCGCCGCCAGGCGGCACAGGCCCTCGGCCATGCCCTGCGGGTCGAACGCCTCCATCCGGTGCACCTGCACCACCGCCTCCGGCGCGCGCCGGCGCGCCGCCTCGGCGAGCTGGGAGGCGAGATGCGCCAGGAATGCGTTGGTACCGCCGGGGATGACGAAGGCGAGGCGCACCGGCGCGTGCGGTGCCGCGTCCGCCTGCCGCTCCGGTTCCAGGTAGCCGAGGCGCTGCGCCGCGCTCATCACCCGCGTGCGGGTCAGCGCCCGCACGCCGGCGCGGCGGTTGATCACCCGGTCGACGGTCGCCGTGGAGACGCCGGCCTCCCTCGCCACGTCGGTGATCGTCATGCGCATGCGCCCGCCGTTTTCTCCCGTGCCGCTCGCCGGCTGCGCCGCGTCGGCGCCCAGGCGCGCGCCGCGGCATCATGATGTCCGGCATCATGCTACATCAGGACCCATCGGATGCCAATCAAGCGGAAATCATCTTTCCGAGGCATTCTGATGCGTCTATGCTCCGTCTCGCGATCGCCGCCCGCACGGGCGCGCGGCCGCCCAGGGTCAAACAGTGAGGGCCGGCAAGGCCCGTCAGAGAACAGGGGGAGGCCCGATGTCCGACGTGCCGAGTCCGGCCGCGCTGGGATTTGTCCCGGACCCGCCGATCCGCTGCCGCGACTTCCGCATCGGCTGCATCGGCGCCGGCTTCATCATGGCGGACGTGCACCTGGCGGCTTACGCCGAGGCCGGATTCCCCGTCGTCGCCATCGCGTCCCGCACGCCGGCGAAGGCCGCCGCGGTGGCGCAGCGCTGGGGCATTCCGCACACGCATCCGACGCCGCAGGCGCTGATCGAGGATCCGGAGGTCGAGATCCTCGACCTTGCCTTCCCACCCGACCAGCAGCCGGAGCTGATCCGCCACGCGCTGCAACAGCCGCACATCCGCGCCATCCTGGCGCAGAAGCCGCTGGCAATGGATTTCGAGGCGTCGCGCCAGGTCGTGGCGGCGGCCGAGGCGGCCGGCAAGATCCTCTCGGTCAACCAGAATATGCGCTACGACCAGTCGATGCGTGTGCTGCGCCAGATCCTGGATCGCGGCGCGCTCGGCCAGCCGGTGATCGCGACGATCGAGATGCGCGCCATCCCGCACTGGCAGGAGTTCCTGCGCGGCTACGGGCGCCTGACGCTGTTGAACATGGCGATCCACCACCTCGACGTGCTGCGCTTCCTGCTCGGCGACCCGACCGAGATCACCACCCAGGCGCGGCCCGACCCACGCACGCAATTCCCGCATACCGACGGGATCACCGTCTCGACGCTGAAATTCCCGTCCGGCGCGCTCGCCGTCTCGCTCGAGGACGTCTGGTCCGGGCCGCGCGAGGCGGGCTTTCAGTCCGACATCACTATCAAGTGGCGGCTGGAAGGGACGGACGGCGTGGCGCAGGGCACGATCGGCTGGCCGGACTACCCGAACGGCAGCCCGTCGACGCTGCGCTATGCGTCACGCAGCGCGACCGGCGGCGACTGGGTCGAGCCGCGCTGGGAGACGATGTGGTTCCCGCACGCCTTCCGCGGCGTGATGGAGCAGTTGCAATACGCGCTCAAGACCGGCACGCCGCCGGCGCTGAGCGGCGCCGACAATCTGCGCACCATGGCGCTGGTCGAGGCGGGCTACCGCTCGATCGCCGAGGGCCGCACCGTGCGCCTGGCCGAATTCGGGTTCTGAAGGCGCAAAACGACGCCCGGACCGGGGGCGCGAACACAAGGAGGAACGATGCTGCAGGTTGGCATTTTCACCGGCTACTTTCCGTACACGCTGGAGGAGCAGGCGCGGCGCATCCGCGCGCTCGGCTTCAACACCGTGCAGCTCGACCTCGCCTTCAAGGATATCGACTTCTCCACGCCGGATGCGATCACGCTGGAGAAGGCGAAGCGGGTGCGCGAGACCTTCCGCGACCACGACCTGCCGATCTGCTGCATCTCGTCCTACACCAACATCGTGCATCCCGACCCGGCGACGCGGCGCGAGCGTCTGGCGATGGTGCGCGCGATCCTGCGTCATGCCCCCGAGTTCGGCACGCCGTACGTGATCTCCGAGACCGGCACGTTCAACACCGAGTCCGACTGGGTGCACCATCCGCGCAACAAGACCGAGGAGGGTTTCGCCGACTGCCGGGCCGTCGTCGCCGAGCTGGCGCAGTTCGCCTATGACCACGGCGCCGTGTTCCTGATGGAGACCTACGTCAACAACGTGGTCGGCTCGGTCGAGGAGACGGTGCGGATGTTCGCCGAGATCGACCATCCCGGGCTCGGCCTGCTGATGGACCCGACGAACTATTTCGAGTCACACAACATCGACGCCATGGACCGGGTGCTGAAGCAGATCTTCGACACGCTGTCCGACCGCGTCCGCATCGCCCATGCCAAGGACGTCAAGCGCTCGGGCGACGACAAGGCCGAGAAGCACGCCGACATCGACGCCTCCGAGGCGCATTCCTTCCGCGGCGTCGGCGAGATCGAGTTGCCGGCGCCCGGCCTCGGCTCGCTGAACTACGACTACTACCTGCAACGCCTGGCGCAGAAGCATCCGAACATCCCGATCATCATTGAGCATCTCGACGAGTCCGACGTGCCGCGGGCCAAGCGCTTCCTCGACGGCAAGCTGCGCGCGAACGGCCTCTGACGCGATGGCGGGCGGCGGCGAGCGCATCGGTCCGGGCGAGGCGCCGCCGCTCGCGCGTCTGTCCCCGGGCCGCGGCAGCGCGGCGCTGCCGGCGATCGGCGCCTTCCTGCGCGGCCGACGCGAGGCGACGGTCGCCGGCATGCTGGTGCTGGTGTTCGTGCTGCTCTGCTTCGCCAGCCCGTTCTTCCTGACCGAGCGCAACCTGTTCAACGTCGCGCGACAGATCTCGGTCACCGGCATCGTCGCCCTCGGCGAAGCGATGGTCATCATCGCCGGTGGGATCGACCTTTCGGTCGGCTCGGTGATCGGGCTCGCCGCGGTCTGCGCCGCCATGCTCGCCGCCGCCACCGGCTCGCCGCTGCTCGGCATCCTGGCCGCGATCGGCATCGGGCTCGTGGTCGGGGTGGTCAATGGCACGCTGGTGACGCGGGCGCGGATCAACCCGTTCATCACCACGCTCGGCACACTCTCCGTCGCGCGCGGCGCGGCGCTGCTGCTGACCGACGGCAACCCGCAGCCGTTCAGCAACTGGGCCGCCTTCCTGGGCGGCGGCAAGATCGGCGCGGTGCCGGTGCAGTTCATCCTGCTGGTGTTGCTCGCGTGCGCGACCTGGGTGTTCGCGCTGCGCACGCGCTGGGGCCGCGACGCCTACGCGGTCGGCGACAATGCGCGCGCGGCGCGGCTTGCCGGCGTGCGGGTCGAGTTCACGCGGACGCTGGTCTTTGCCATCGCCGGCGCCTTCGCCGGGCTGGGCGGGCTGCTGCTGGCCGGCATGCTGGCGAACGCCAACCCGAATCTCGGCCTCGGCTACGAGCTCGACGTGATCGCCGCGGTGATCCTGGGCGGCGTCGCGCTGACCGGCGGCCGCGGCTCGATCGGCGGGGTGGTGATCGGCGCTGCGCTGATGGGCTTGCTGCGCAATGCGTTCGTACTGCTGAACGTGTCGGGCTACTGGCAGACCATCACCATCGGGCTGGTGGTGATCGTCGCGGTCGGCGCCGACAGCCTGAACCGCGCGGCGGATGAGGACTAGACCGCGATCGCGCGAGGCGGATGCGTCGGAGCGCGTGAATCGCGGTCGCGATCGACCAATGACGGCCCGCAGCAAGGGGCCGAAGGGAGGAGATGCCATGCAACCGATCATCACCCGCCGGCTGCTGCTGGGCGCCACGGCGACCGGCCTTGCCATGCCGGGGCTGCTCGCGCCGGGCGCCGCCCGCGCCGATGCCGTGCCGCTGCCGCCCGACGCGAAGGCGTTCGGCGCCACCGTGGCCGCGATGGGCAAGGCGCCGAAGCCGCTCCGCCTGGCGATGCTGAGCTTCCAGGGTTCGTCGTTCTGGGAGGCGGTGGACAAGGGCATCACCGCCGGCAAGGCGTATCTGGCGCCGCTCGGCTCGACGGTCGATTACATCCAGCTCGGCACGGCGCTGACCGCCGAGGCGGTGGTCACCGGCATCGACGGCGCGCTCGCCAAACAATATGACGGCATCGCCACCATTCCGATCTTTGACGGCACCGTCGCCAAGGTGAACGAGGCGGTGGCCGATGGCGTGCCCTTCGTCGCCTTCATCGCCGATTCGGCGCAGCGCTCCAACCGCACGGTCGGCATGGGCACCAAGGCGTACGACGCGGGCAAGGAGGCCGGCACGTTCATCATCAAGCAGCTCGACGGACACGGCAAGATTGCGGTGATCACCGGCTATCTCGGCGCGGCCCAGCACATGCAGCGTATGAACGGCGCACTCGACCTGATCCGCAAGACCGCGCCCGGCATTGCCATCCTCGGTCCGTTCGAGTGCAAGGACGATGACGCGACCGCCTATTCGCAGGCGACCGACGCGATGACCTCCAACCCGGACCTCAAGATCATCTACGTCACGGCTGGCGGATCGGAGGCGGCAGCGAAGGCGGTGCATGATGCGAACGCAAACGGACGGGTCGGCGTGGTCGGCTACGACGATCTGCCGGAGAAGCAGAAATACAAGCAGGAAGGCGAGATCCTGGCGCTGATCGACCAGGCGCCGTCGCGGCAATCCTTCGACAGCCTGGTGATCCTGCACAACATCCTGGGCTTCAAGGCGCACTACCCGTCCGACATTCCGATCCCGTCGCCGGTCGCCTACGGCAAATTCGCCCGCGCCCGCGTGTGATGACTGCGGCCGGCACCCCGGCTCGGACGAGTGCGGCCGGGGCGCCGGTGCTGCGGCTGCGCGGCATCCGCAAATCGTTCGACGCGACGCCGGTGCTGCACGGCGTCGAACTCGACGTCGCCGGCGGCGAGATCCTGGCGCTGCTGGGCGAGAACGGCGCCGGCAAGTCGACGCTGCTCAACGTCGTCGCCGGCGCGCTGCAGCCCGATGCCGGCACGATCGAGCTGGAGGGCGTGCTGCGGCACTGGCGCGGGCCGCGCGCGGCGATCGATGCCGGCATCGCCTTCGTGCACCAGGAACTCTCGGTCGTGCGCAGCCTGTCGGTGGCGGAGAACATCCTGCTCGGCGACTACGCCGCCGGGCGCAGCGGCTTCATCC
>DATJSJ010000089.1:0-2539 GCA_035504175.1 Acetobacteraceae bacterium | reverse complement strand
GAGCCGGCAGCGCGCCTGCCGGAGCTGGTCGAAGCGGGGGAGTGAGCGGGTGCATGCCGCGCGCGCGGGTGGGGGCAGGAAGGGAAGGCCAGGGCTCTGCCCTGGACCCGCTGGGGCCGTACGGCCCCAGACCCCTTGACTTGAGTGAAGGATTGCAAAGGCTAGCCTTTGCCGGGGGTCCAGGGGGCAGAGCCCCCTGGCCTTCCTGTCTTTACCGCTCTCCGTTGTCGCGCTTCCCGCCGTCGGGATGCAGGTCAGGCACCAGCGGCGCGTGGTTGAGCAACGCGACCAGCGCGACGCCGCCGATCGTGTTGCCGATCAGCGTCGGCACGAAAAACCTGCCGAGATACTCGCCGATGGTGCCGTGGCCCGAGAAGACCAGGAAGGCGGCCTCGACCGAGCCGGCGATGACATGCGAGAAGCGGCCGACGCCGACGACGTAGCTCAGGAACAGGATGACGAACATCCGGGCCGAGCGGGCGCTCGGCAGCAGCCAGATCATCAGCGCGATCAGCCATCCGGCCAGGACCGCCTTCAGCAAGGTCGGAGCGAACGGCTCGCTGACCGCCCCGCGGCCGACCTCGATCATCGAGCGATGGATCGACTCGGAGAACAGCCCGGTTGGGGTGACCAGCGCCGCGAACACGAGCGTGCCGAGCAGATTGCAGGACAGCACCACGCCCCAGAACCGCAGCAGCGCCATGAGCGTCGCCCGGTCGCGGCGCATCAGCAGCGGCAGCACCGCGGTCAGCGTGCTCTCGGTGAAGAGTTCCTGCCGCCCGAGAACCACGATCAGGAAGCCGACGGTATAGCCGACGCTGTCCAGCAGCGGTCGCCAGGGCGCCGCCGGCAGGTGGCTTTGCAGGATCGACAGCATCAGGAACGAGAACCCGACCGACAGCCCGGCGGCAAAGCCGGAAAACGCCATCGCGGCCGGCCGCCGGCGCAGCTCGTCCTCGCCCTCCTCGCGCACGATTTCATGGATGACGAGCGCCCGCGGCGCGGCGTGCTGCGCCGCCAGCGACCGGTCGCCTTCGTCCAGATGCGGCGATTCCGGGCCCGCCTTGTCGGACGAACCGCGCTCCGCCGCATCGTCGGACGGCGCACGCTCTTCGCTCACCCGAGCATCATCCCGGCCGCCGGCGCGCGCTTGCCGCCGGTGATCCGTTTCCTATCCCGGCGCGGCGCGGCCGCTCGGCGCAGCCGCGGCGCTCCTTCGGTCAGCATGCAGGCCGGGCTATGCCCTCTTCGGGGCGAAGGCGCCGCACCAGCCGTTCGGGCTGATGTCGCCCGCGACGATCTTGCAGGCGTTGGGCGGCTCGAAGTTGACGCAGACCGAGCACTTCTGATCGCCCTTCGGGTGATCCTGATACAGCACCGCGGTCTTCGGGATCTTCGGCGCATTCTGCGCGCCCGCCGTTGCCGCGAACGCGGATGCGGCGGCCAGGCCGGCGCCGGCGCGCATCATGATCCGGCGGGTCACGCCTGAGCGGTCATCGGACGACATCCTCTCCTCCTTCTGATCAGCGGACACATGCACCGGGATCGCTCCGTCCGGCCGGGCGGTTCCCGACGAGCCAAGTGGCATCAGGCCGCGCATCGCGTCTCCGGCGATGTCACGTCCGACGATGTCGGTTGAGCTGGGAGCGAGAGCGAATCCCGCAAGTGGACCACGATGACGCGCGCGACCGGCATCGTCACGCCCGCCGCGGCATGCGGAACGGCAGCATCGCCTGCACCCACGGACGGCGGAAGCGATCGAGCGACAGGCTTTCATGCATGATGCCGCCGGCCCCGCCTGCACCGGGGGCCGCCAGGATCGAGCGCGCGTAGAACGGCGCGTCGAGGATCGTCGCGTGCAGAACGGGGGCGGCGCCCGGCCGCGCGCGCGTCCGCCGTGGCACGCCCCAGCGACTGGCCGGCAGGGCGACCGGCGCGGGCATCTCGGCGTCCCGCCATCCGCCCTGGCGCGCGTAGCGCAGCGTGAGCGAGCGCGACGGCCCGTCGCGCAGCGCGACGTCGTATAGGATGGTGGTGCCGTCCGGCCCGGGCGCGCGGCTCCAGCTCCAGGACGCGAAATCGCGCTCCAGCGGCGCCGCGCCGAAATTGCTGTCGCAATACGCGTCGCCGGTCCAGGCGAGCGCGGGCATGTCCATCGCGACCTCGATCCGGGCACAGGGCGCGATCGGGTGCCAGCGATGCCGGCCGGCCGGATCAAGCCGATGCACGCCGGTCTCGATCGCGTCGGGCCGGAGCAGCAGGCTGCCGCGCAGGCGACGCGGCAGCGGCGCGCAGCACTCGTCGAGCCGGAGATGCAGCGCGGCGCCGTCCCATGCGAGATGGCTTCGCCCGATGGCGAGCGTCGAGGCGTCGCGCGACACCGCCCGCGCGCCGCGCTCGGTCATCGCCTTCATCGGCAGCGTGTTCTCGCCCTATTACGCCTGGGCGCGACGGCGCGGTGCGGCCGACCCGCACGCCTATTGTGCGGTCAACGTGCTGCTGCACGGCCCGGCGCGGCGCTGGACGATGACCGAGCGCG
>DATJSJ010000088.1:0-2108 GCA_035504175.1 Acetobacteraceae bacterium | reverse complement strand
ACCTGCGCCGCGGTGGCGCAGACGCCGACGACGAAGGTGGCGGCGAGGTACATCGCGGCCGAGTGCGCCATCGCCACGCCGGCGAGCCCGACCACCGTACCCGAGAGGGTCAGCACGATCAGCCGCCGGTTCTCGATCAGGTCGCCGAGCGGGGTGATGAACAGCAGCCCGGCGCCGTAGCCGAGCTGCGTCAGCGTCATGACCAGCCCGGCGAGCTCCGGCCGCAGCCCGAGCGCCGGCCCGATCAGCCCGACCAGCGGCTGGGCGTAGTAGAGATTGGCGACGGTCGCGCCGCAGGCGATGGCGAACACGAGCGTGAGCGCCGGCGACAGCCGGTCCGGGGCGTTTTCCGCCTGGTGCCAGCAGGGGTAGAGCAGCGCCGGCCGGCTCACCGCCTCGAGCCTCGCCAAGGCCTGCGCCGTCAGCGCCAGCGTCGCCGCAGGGACCGGCCCGGCGCCGCGCGCCGGCGACGCCGGTGGCAATCGTCCTGGCGAAATCGTCGCGGCCGCCGACGGTCATCGTGCCGCGGCGGACGACGGAGAGCGTCAGGCCAGACCGGCCGGGCTGGCGATATTCCATGGCGTGCTTCCTTCGCTCGGCCCGTTCCGGTGCGATCGCCCACCCCGGGGAGCCTCCGGCCCCGGTTGTGGCCGCGATGCGCGCGCTGCCGCTCATTCCCGCGCGCGGTCGCGGTCCCGCGGCGAGAGGCGCCCGTCAGCGCGGGGGCCGGGAGCGGACGAACCCGGCCGGGGTGCAGATAGTCGCCGCCGGTGCGCCCGCCAACCAGTCGGGGGTGGCGCATGGCAGGGACACGGCTCCGCGGGGGCGTTGCGTGGCCCAAGTTGAAACGCGGCGCGGCGGTCCCGGGCGATGCCGACGCCCGTTCACACACGGTCAGGCGGCCGGGCCGGTCAAAGAATGGCGGCGGCCGGCAACAGGTCCGGTTGCAGGGCCTGCATCACCCGGTCGCGCAGCCGGATGAAGCCGGGTGCGGAGCGGTCGCGGGCCGGGCCGAGCGTGACCGGCAGCGTCGCCACCACGCGTCCGGGCGACGGGTGCATCACCACGACCCGGTCGCCGAGATAGACGGCCTCGTCCACGTCGTGCGTGACCAGGATCGCCATCATGCCCTCCTGGCGCGTCAGGCGGCGGAGCTCGTCCTGCAGCCGCAGCCGCGTCAGCGCGTCGAGCGCGCCCAGCGGCTCGTCGAGCAGCAGGATGCGCGGCCGCGCGACCAGCGCGCGGGCGATTGCCACCCGCTGCGCCATGCCGCCGGAGAGCTGCGCCGGGTAGGCATCGGCAAAACCCGCGAGGCCGACCAGCGCCAGTTGCGCCCGCGCCGCCTCGCGCCTGGCGCTGCGGGACATTCGCGCTGATTGCAGCGCCGCCATCACGTTGCCCTCGGCGGTGAGCCAGGGCAGCAGCCGGTGGTCCTGGAACACGATGCCGCGGTCGAGACCGGGGCCGCGCACCGGCCGCCCGTCGACCAGCACCTCGCCCCGGTCGGCGCTCTCGAGGCCGAGGATCACGCGCAGCAGCGTGGATTTGCCACAGCCGGAGGCGCCGACAATGGCCACGAACTCGCCCGGCCGCACGGTGAGTGAGACGTCGCGCAGCGCCTCCACGGTGCGGCCGGCGATCGCGAAGCTCTTGCCGAGGCGGGCGACGGCGATGCCCGCCTGCCGCGCGCCCTCGGCGGCCGGCGGGCGGGCCGTGATCGCCGTCATGCCGGCGCGATCCGGCGCCGCGCCAGGCGTTCGAGCCTGGCCGCGAGCGCGTTGAGCGCGATGCCGGTGCCGCCGAGGACCACCAGGTAGACGAGCAGCAGGTCCATCTGGAACGTCTCCCGTCCCTCGTTCATGCGGCCGGCGAGCCCGGGCGCGATGTTGAAGAAGAGCTCGGCGCCGATCGTCGCGAGCCAGGCGTAGATCAGCGCGGTGTGCAGGCCGGTCGCGATCGCCGGCAGCGCGCCGGGCAGCGCGATCAGCCGGATCGTGTCGCGCCGGCGGAAGCCGAGCGCGCGGGCGAGCTCGCCATAGGCGGGCGGCAGCGCGGCCATGCCCTGCCAGGTGTTGACCGCCGCCGGCGCCAGCGCCGCGACGGCGATG
>DATJSJ010000087.1:0-7423 GCA_035504175.1 Acetobacteraceae bacterium | reverse complement strand
CCGGCACCTCAAGCTGGTGGTGGAGCCCGGAGGAGCGGTGGCGCTGGCGGCATTGCTGGCGGGGAGGGTCGAGGTGCGCGGGCGTGTCGTGGGCGTGGTGATCAGCGGCGGCAACGTGGATGCCGGCGTCTTCGGGCGGGCGCTGGAGGAGGGTCGCGGCGGCGGGTGAGACTCGCGGCGGGGGGCCGGCACCCATCGCAAGCCCCTGCGGTCAACGGCGATCGCCGGCACCCCGCTAGTCACCGCCGTGGGCCTGTGCCGGGCGAATGACTCCACCCGATGTCACTCCGCGTTGGTCAACGGCGGGTCTCGCGTCCGGATCGGTCCTTGCGAGCAGATACGCCTCTCGCGCGCGCCGAGGGCCGAGACGGCTGGGGCACGGCGTTTTGGTCGCTTGTCGCGGCTGCGCCGTCGTTCGGGCTGAGCCGGAGTGCTATGCATCGGCTCGAGGCGAGTGCCGCCGGGCGTCGCCGCGGTCCGGAATTCCGCGCGCCGCGCCGCGTTGCCCGCCTCCCTGGGCGTGCGATTGGCATGATCCTGAGTCGCATTGCCGCAACGGCAGCGGTTCCACTTCAGTGAGGAGCGACCAGCCATGGAGATCCGGAACGGCGACACGGCGGTGGTCTTCATCGATCCGCAGAACGACGTACTGAGCGAGCACGGCGCCAACTGGGGAGCGGTCGGGGCCAGCGTCACCGAGAACCGCACCGTGGAAAACATGGAGCGCATCTTCAGAGCCGCGAAGGCGAACGGCTACGCGGTGCTGATCTCGCCGCATTACTTCTATCCGACCGACAGCGGCTGGACGTTCAACGGCCCGCTCGAGACGGACGAATTCCGGACGCACTCGTTTGCCCGCACCGGCGCGCTGAGCCTGACCGGGTTCGCGAACTCGGGCGCGGACTGGCTCGAGCGCTTCAAGCCCTATATCGAGGACGGCAAGACCATCGTCGTCAGCCCGCACAAAGTCTGGGGCCCGCAGACCAACGACCTCACCTTGCAATTGCGCAAGCGGGGTATGCGCAAGGTCCTGCTCGGCGGCATGTTGGCCAATATCTGCGTCGAATCGCATTTGCGCGACCTTCTCGAGCAAGGCTTCGAGGTCGCGGTCATCAAGGATGCGACCGCCGGACCGCGGCATCCGGTCTGGGGCGACGGCTATCAGGCGGCGATGATCAACTTCCAGTTCCTGGCGCATGCCGTGCTGTCGACCGATGAGGTGCTGGCGCGCATGCAAAGCGTGGCGTCGTGACGGCCCGTCTGCTCTCCGTCAATGTCGGCCTGCCGCGCGACGTTGCATGGCAGGGCAGGACCGTTCGCACGGCGGTCTGGAAGGCGCCGGTCCAGGGCCGGCGCATGGTCCGGCGGCTCAACATCGATGGTGACGGGCAGGGAGATCTTGCGGGGCACGGCGGCGAGCATCGGGCCGTGTTCGTCTATCAGATCGACTCCTATCACTATTGGCAGGACCAGCTCGGCCGGAGCGATTTCGAATACGGCCAGTTCGGCGACAATTTCACCATCGCGGGTCTGTCCGATGCGGAGGTCTGCATCGGCGACCGATATCGGATCGGTGCCGCGTTGTTCGAAGTGACGCAGCCGCGCGTCACCTGCTACCGGGTCGGCATCAGGATGAACGAGCCGCGCATGGCGGCACTCCTCGTTGCCCATGACCGGCCCGGCTTTTATTTCCGCGTGCTGCAAGAGGGCGAAGTCGAGGCGGGCGACGAGATCGTCCAGGTGACGCGCGGGCCCGAGGCGATGAGCATCGCCGCAGTGAATGCGCTGCTGTACAAGCCCGGTCATCCGGCAGACCGGCTGGAACAGGCGTTGCGCATACCGGCCCTCAGCGCCGGCTGGCGCTCCTCGTTCCAGGCCCTGCTCGAGCGCGCGCAGCGCGGCGGTGCGACCAGCGGCAATCCGGGACTGGTCCCGGCGGCAGCTCCGCCGCCGGCATGGGCCGGATTCCGTCCGTTGCGCGTGCAGGACAAGAGGCGCGAGAGCGGCAGCGTGACCTCGCTGGTGCTGGAACCCGCGGATCGAGGCGGGCTGACGCCCGGCCTTCCCGGGCAGTTCATCGCCCTGCGGCTGCGCCCGACTCCCGACGCGCCGCCGCTGCTGCGCAGCTACTCGCTGTCCGGAGCGCCGGGCGATGCAACGTATCGCATCAGCGTCAAGTGCAATCCCGGTGGCGTGGCCGGCGCCTATATCCGCGACGGCATCCGGATCGGCGACACTCTCGACGTGTCCGCGCCCCGCGGCAGCTTCGTGCTGGAGCCCGGCGACGGCCCGGTCGTCCTGCTGAGCGCGGGCATCGGCGCGACTCCCGTTCTCGCCATGCTGCACGCGCTTGCGACCGGGACAACGGCAAGAGAGGTCTGGTGGATCCACGGCGCCCATGACGGCGGCGAGCATCCGTTTGCCGACGAGGTGCGGGCCCGTCTCGAGACTCTGGCGCACGGTCATCGGTACATCCGCTTCAGCGCGCCCCGCGCGCAGGATCGGCCGGGTGTCGATTTCGACGCTGCCGGCCGGATCAGCGCGGCTCTCCTGGACAAATTGGGCGTGCCGCGCGATGCCGATTTCTATCTGTGCGGACCGCCGGCGTTCATAACCGAGCTCGCGACCGGCATCGCGGCCTGGGGAGTTGCCTCCGGCCGTATCCGCAGCGAGCTGTTCGGTGCGGCTCCGGCGTCCACGCCAGGCATCGCCGCAGCTTCGCCGAAGGCCCCGCATCTGCCGGAAGGCGCGGCGGGCACGGGGCCGCAGGTCTCCTTCGCGCGCAGCGGGCTCAGCGTCCGCTGGGACGCGACCTTCCAAAGCATCCTCGAACTGGCCGAAGCGTGCGATGTCCCGGTGCGATGGGCCTGCCGTACGGGCGTCTGCCATCATTGCGAGACTGCGCTCATCGCCGGCGCCGTCGGCTACCGGCCGGATCCGGTCGAGCCGCCGGCCGACGGCAATATCCTGATATGCTGCTCTCGGCCCCAGGGCGATATCGTGGTTGATCTCTGACGGGCGAACCGACCGTTCGCAGGCCGGGCGGTCTTTCTACTCCGCTCCGGGTCCATCCGCCTTCAGCACCTCGCCCGCGAGATACAGACTCCCGCACACCAGCACCCGCCCCGGCGGACCCTCGCGCGGGATCGCGCGCAGCGCACCCAGTACCGTCGGCCCGGGTCGCCCCCGGCCTCCCGACGCGGCAATCAACGCCTCGACCGACTGCGCCATGTGCTGCCCCGGTTCGGCCACCACCCAGACCGACGCGGCATGTGGCAGCAGGGGCCGCAGGAACTCGGCGGCGTCCTTCGACTGCTTCATTCCCACGACCAGGTGCAGCGGCTTGTCGGACCAGCTGGCGAGATGCTGACCGAGCGCCAATCCGGCGCCCGCATTGTGGCCGCCATCCAGCCACAGCTCCCACGCCGCCGGCAGCAGCGCGGCCAACCGGCCGGAGAGACGCTGCATCCGCGCCGGCCAGGCTGCCCGCCCGATCCCGGCGAAAGCCTGCTTCGACAGCCCGAGGCCTGCGGCGCGCGCAGCGGCAATCGCGATGCCCGCATTGTCGCGTTGATAAGGACCAGGCAGAGACGGTGCGGGCAGATCGAGCATCCCCGCCGCATCGCGATAGCGCAGGCCGGACGGCGTCGCCGCGACGTCCCATTCCACCCCGCGTACGGCGAGCGGCGCGCCGCGCAGTCGCGCCTGCTCGGCGAGCACGGTCAGCGCCTCGGGGCTTTGCGAGCCGGTTGCGACCGGCACGCCGGACTTGATGATCCCGGCCTTCTCGAACGCGATCTGCGCGATGCGCTCGCCGAGAAAGTCGCGGTGGTCGATCGAGATCGAAGTGATCGCGCAGGACGCCGGACGCTCGAACACGTTGGTCGCGTCGAACCGGCCGCCGAGCCCGACCTCGATCACGGCGAGGCCGGCCGGCACCTGCGCGAAGAGATGCAGCGCCGCTGCCGTGGTGATCTCGAACACGGTGATCGGCGCGCCGGCATTGACCCGCTCGACCTCCTCCAGCGTCTCGGCCAGCACCGCATCGGAGACGATCCTGCCCGCGACGCGGATGCGCTCGTTGAAGCGCACCAGATGCGGCGAGGTGTAGACATGCACGGCAAGCCCTGCTTCCTCGCCGATCGCGCGCAGGAAGGCGCAGGTGCTGCCCTTACCATTGGTGCCGGCGACATGGATCACCGGCGGCAGGCGCCGCTCCGGATGACCGAGCCGTGCCAGCAGCGCCTCGACGCGGCCGAGGCTGAGATCGATCAGCTTCGGGTGCAGCCGGTTCAGTCGTTCCAGGATCGCCTCGGTGCGATCGCCGCCGGCACCGGACGCCGCGTCTGCCGCCACCGCACCTGCCGCGGCGATGCCGGTCACGCCGCCTCCAGTTCCTTCACGCGCAACAGTGCGATCAGATGCGCCAGCGTGTCGCGCAGATCGGTGCGCCGGACCACCATGTCGAGAACGCCGTGTTCATGCAGGTACTCGGCGCGCTGAAACCCTTCCGGCAGCTTCTCCCGCGTCGTGTCCTCGATCACGCGCGCGCCGGCGAAGCCGATCATCGCCCCCGGCTCGGCGATCTGGATGTCGCCCAGCATGGCGAAGCTCGCGGTGACGCCACCAGTCGTGGGATCGGTCAGCACCACGATGAAAGGCAGGCCCGCCTCCTTGACCAGCTGGGTCGCGATCACCGTGCGGGGCATCTGCATCAGGCTGACCGCGCCCTCCATCATGCGTGCGCCGCCGGAGGCGGTGTACAGGATGAGCGGCGCCTCCTGCAGCACCGCGAGCCGCGCCGCCGCGACGATGCCCTCGCCGACGGCCGCTCCCATCGAGCCGCCGATGAAGCGGAACTCCATCGCCGCGACCACCGCCCGCTGGCCGCCGATCGTGCCGTGTCCGGCGACAATCGCATCCTCGAGCGCGGTCGCCTCGCGCGCCTCGCGCAGCCGGTCGACGTAGCGCTTGCTGTCGCGAAAGCGCAGCGGATCGACCGGCGCTTTCGGCAGCTCGATCCGGGTCCAGCCGGGCGCGCCGCCCCCGCCGGGCACGTTGCCCTCGCGGGGCAAGCTGCCCTCGCGGGGCACGTTGCCCTCGCGGGGCACGCTGCCCTCGCGGGGCACGCTGCCCCCGCCGGGCGCGCCGCCCTCGCGGGGCACGTTGCCCTCGCGGGGCACGTTGCCCTCGCGGGGCACGTTGCGCTCGCGGGGCACATTGCGCTCGCGGGGCGCGTCGCCCTCGCGGGGCGCGTCGCCCTCGGCGGGATCGAAGGTCCAGTTCAGGCGTTCGAGCGCCGTCGCCCGCATGTGGTGGCCGCAATGCGGGCAGACTTTCAGGTTCTTCTCGAGATCGCGGTGGAAGATCATCTGCTGGCAGGCGGGGCACTGGTGCCAGAGATTCTCCGGCACCTCGCGGCGCCCGAGCAGGGTGCGGATCTTCGGCCGCACATATTCGGTGAGCCAGCTCATGCCGGGCTCGCCTGCGCAGCCCGCGCGCCGCGCACGCCGCCGGCGAGATCGCGCACCTGGTCCAGTACGAGCTTCGCCGCGTCGGGCGGTGCGCGGCCGGATGCGTCGAGGCGCTTCGCCAGATTATCGATCAGGGCGGAGGCCACCACCGCGGCGTCGGCGATCTGCACCGCCTCCGCCGCCTGAGCGGGCGAGCGAACGCCGAAGCCGATCGCGATTGGCAGGTCGGTGAAGCGGCGGATGCGCGGGATGTTGGCGGCGAGGTCGGCGCCGGTGGCGCTGCGCGTGCCGGTGATGCCGGTGATGCTGACGTAGTAGACGAAGCCGGAGCTGCCGGCGAGCACGTGCGGCAGGCGCGCATCATCGGTGGTCGGCGCGATCAGCCGGATGATGTCGAGATGGTGCGCGGCGGCGTCGGCGGCGATCAGATCGGCTTCCTCCGGCGGCAGGTCGACGATGATCAGCCCGTCCACGCCCGCCGCTTCCGCATCGGCGCAGAACCGCGCCGGGCCGTAGGAGAGGATCGGGTTCAGGTAGCCCATCAGGATGATCGGTGTCTTCGCATCGTCCTCGCGGAAGCTGCGCACCATGGCGAGCGTGCGCGCCAGCGTGGCGCCGGCGCGCAGCCCGCGCTTGCCGGCCGCCTGGATGATCGGCCCGTCCGCCATCGGATCGGTGAAGGGCATGCCGATCTCGATCAGGTCGGCGCCCGCCTCAGGCATGCCGCGCAGGATGGCGAGGCTGGTCTCGGGATCGGGGTCGTACGCCTCGAGGAACGGGATCAGTGCCCCACGGCCTTCGTGTTTCAGCGCGGCGAAGCGGGCGGCGATGCGGCTCACAGCTTGACCCCGAGATGCGCCGCGACAGCGAAGATGTCCTTGTCGCCGCGGCCACAGAGATTCATCAGGATGATCGCGTCGCGCGGCAGCGTCGGCGCCAGCTTGGTCACGTGGGCCAGCGCATGCGCCGGCTCGAGCGCCGGGATGATCCCCTCCGTCCGCGTGCAGAGCTGGAAGGCGGCGAGTGCCTCGTCGTCGGTCGCGGCGACGTATTCGACGCGGCCGATTTCGTGCAGCCATGAATGCTCCGGCCCGATGCCGGGATAATCGAGCCCGGCGCTGATGCTGTGTGCTTCCTGGATCTGCCCGTCCGCGTCCTGCAGCAGGTAGGTGCGGTTGCCGTGCAGCACGCCCGGCCGGCCGCGCGACAGGCTCGCCGCATGCTCGCCTGAATCGAGCCCCCGCCCGGCCGCCTCAACCCCGACCAGCCGCACGGACGCCTCGTCGAGGAACGGATGGAACAGCCCCATCGCGTTCGAGCCGCCGCCGATCGCAGCGACGCATATGTCGGGCAGCCGCCCCTCGCGCTCCTGCAACTGCACCCGCGCCTCCTCGCCGATCACCGACTGGAAGTCGCGCACCATGGCGGGATAGGGGTGCGGCCCGGCGACGGTGCCGATCAGGTAGTAGGTGTCGTGCACGTTGGCGACCCAGTCGCGCAGCGCCTCGTTCATCGCATCCTTCAGCGTGCCGGCGCCGGCCGCGACCGACCGCACCTCGGCGCCGAGCAGCTTCATGCGGAACACGTTCGGCTTCTGCCGCTCGACATCGGTCTCGCCCATGTAGATGGTGCAGGGCAGGCCGAACAGCGCGCAGACCGTGGCGGTGGCGACCCCGTGCTGGCCGGCGCCGGTTTCGGCGATGATCCGCGTCTTGCCCATGCGCCGGGCCAGCAGGATCTGGCCCATGCAGTTGTTCGCCTTGTGGCTGCCGGTGTGGTTCAGCTCGTCGCGCTTGAAGTAGACGCGCGCGCCGCCGAGCTGGCGGGTCAGCCGCTCGGCGAGCCAGAGCGGGCTCGGCCGGCCGACATAGTCGCGGAGATAGAGGTCAAGCTCGCGGCTGAATTCCGGGTCGCGGCGGGCGGTGTCATAGGCGCGCTCGACCTCGAGG
>DATJSJ010000086.1:0-2055 GCA_035504175.1 Acetobacteraceae bacterium | reverse complement strand
CGACTTTCCGCCTGCCTTGTGGGTGAGGCGCAGGGCCTCGATGCGCATCCCGCGATCGACCGACTTGCACATGTCGTAGACGGTCAACGCCGCCACCGAGGCTGCGGTCAGCGCCTCCATCTCCACCCCCGTCGGCCCCGTGGTGCGCACCGTGGCAGCGATCTCCACCGCGTCGCCGGACCCGGCCGGCGCCAGATCGAGGCTGACCGCCGTGATCGGCAGCGGGTGGCAAAGCGGTATCAACTCGGCCGTGCGCTTTGCCGCCATGATGCCGGCGACCCGCGCCACGCCGAGCACGTCGCCCTTCGCCGCCGTGCCGCCCGCAATCATCGCGAGCGTCGCTGGCCGCATCACCACCCGCGCCCGCGCGGTCGCAACCCGCTCGGTCGGCAGCTTGGCCGAGACGTCCACCATCGCGGCGCGGCCCTCGGCATCGAAATGCGTCAGCCGCGCCTCGCTCACGCGGCCTTGGTCCCGTCCGGACGGGCGGCCAGCAACGCGCGCGTCGCCTCGGCCACGTCCTGCTGCCGCAGCAGCCGCTCGCCCACCAGGAAGCAGTGCACGCCGATCTCCGCCATCAACCGCACATTGTCCGGTCCGATGCCGCTCTCCGCGATCAGGAAGCGCTCCGGCGGCACCATCGGCGCCAGTTCCCGCGAGATGTCAAGCGTGGTCTGCAATGTCTTGAGATTGCGATTGTTGATGCCGATCAGGTTGGTCTGCAGCCCGAGCGCCCGCTCCAGCTCCCGCCGGTCGTGCACCTCGGCCAGCACGTCCATGTCCAGCGCCCGAGCCAGCTCCTCGAGCTCGCGGGCTTCGGCGTCGGTAAGGGCGGCCAGGATCAGCAGGATGCAATCCGCCCCCATCGCCCGGCTTTCGTAGACTTGCCAGGGTTCCAGAATGAAATCCTTGCGCAGGACCGGAAGGTCGGCCGCCGCCCGCGCCACGCGCAAATGCTCCGGCGCACCCTGGAAATGCGGCCCCTCGGTGAGGACCGAAAGGCAGGTGGCGCCGCCCTCCTTGTAGGCCCGCGCCAGCGCCGCCGGGTCGAAATCCGGGCGGATCAGCCCGGCCGAGGGCGACGCCTTCTTGATCTCCGCGATCAGCCCGTAGCGCCCCTCCGCCGTCGCCTGCATCAGCGCCGCCCCGAAGCCGCGCGGCGGCGGCTGCGACATCGCCTTGCCGCGCAGCGTCTCGAGCGGCGTTTCGATCCGTCGTCGCCCGACATCCGCGCGCTTCTCCGCGCAGATCCGGGACAGCACATCGCCGGCCGGAGCCTCAGGCGGCTGCGCCTTCTGGGGGAGGGTATCCATATGCTTCGCTTCCTTTGGCGCCAGCCGGGACACGCGCCCGATCGGGCCGATGCTTCTGCGGGCCAGACGACGGCCCATGCCGAACGCCGCCACTATATCACGATCTCGCGATCACAGCCGTCTCGCGTCGCAAAGAATCGAGGGCGGCTTCCGCGCTGCCGTTATCCAGGGCGCCGGCGGCGCGAATTGCCCCGTCCCGCAGATCCTCCGCCCGGCCGGCCACGATCAGCGCCGCAGCGGCATTCAGTACGACCGTATCGCGATATGGGCCGGCGGCGCCCCGGAGCAACGCCTCGAGCGCCGCCGCGTTCGCTGCCGCGTCACCCCCCCGGATCGCCGCGAGCGGCGCGCGCGCTAGCCCCGCATCCTCCGGCGTCACGGTGAAGCGGCTGATCGCGCCGTCACGCAGCGCCACCACCTGGCTCTCGCCGGCGACCGTCAGTTCGTCCAGCCCCTGACCGTGCACCATCCAGACATGCGTACTGCCGAGCCCGGCCAGCGTCTCCGCCATCGGCTGCGCCCAGTCGGGGTCGAACACGCCGATCAACTGCCGCCGCACCCCGGCCGGGTTCGCCAGCGGCCCCAGCAGGTTCATGATGGTGCGCGTCCCGAGCTCGACCCGCGGCCCGGCCGCATGGCGCAGCGCCGCGTGATGCCGGGGCGCGAACAGGAACACGCAGCCCGCGGCGCGCAGGATGCGCGGCAGCGCCTCCAGCGGCACGTCCACCTCCACTCCCAGCGC
>DATJSJ010000085.1:0-15955 GCA_035504175.1 Acetobacteraceae bacterium | reverse complement strand
ACCGCGCGGCGCTGCAGCGCCTGGAAGCCGAGTCTGCGGCGGTGCTCGAGCGCCTCGGCGCCACCCTCGGCGACGCCGCGCGCGCCGGCGGGGTCGCGGGACAGGCACCGCGGCTCGGTCGCGACCGTTACGGCCTCACCTCTGCGCAGGTGACCGGGCTGCTGAACTTCCTCATCCTCGCGGGAATCGAGACCTCGACCGGATTGCTCGGCAACATGCTGCTGGTCTTCGACCGCATCGAGGGCGTCGCCGACCGGCTGGCGTCCGATCCGGGGCTGCGGCGCGGCGCGGTGGAGGAGATGCTGCGCTTCCTGGGCCCGATCCGCCGTGCCTCGCGCCGCGCCGCGCTGCGGCCGATCGGGTTCGGGGGCACGGTCGTGCCGAAGGGCGCGGCGCTGATCCTGGACATCGAGGCGGCGAACCACGATCCCGCGGCGCATCCCGATCCCTGGCGCTTCGATCCGGAGCGTACCGACACGCCGCACATCACCTTCAGCGCCGGCGCGCATGTCTGCCTCGGCGCGCCGACCGCGCGGGCGACCGCCTTCTCCTTCATGGAGGCGTTGCTGCGCTACCGCGTCGTCTGCGCGCCGGAGCCGCCGGAATGGATCGACCATCCGGGATTCCGCACGCCGCGCGCGCTGCCGGTGGTGCTGTCGCCCCGCGACCGCGTCTGATGCGCCGCGAACGCGCGCTGCGCCCCTGCACCGTGGTGCCGCTCGGCGAAGCCTGGGCGGGAAGCAGCGCCAATGTCACCGCCTTCCGGTGCGAAGGCCTGCTGAGTCTGGGGAACACCCAGCTTGCCGCCTTCTACGCCCAAGACGGGGCGGTGATGCTGGCCCGCCGCGCGCTGCCCGGCACGCGCGTGGACCTCGTGCGGCTGACCGAAGGCGGCGCCGACGCCCTGCCCTGGGACGCGCACCGCTCGATCAGCCTCGGCGTCGACGCGACCGGCGCGATCCACCTCGCCTATGGCGCGCACGCCAGCGCGCTGCGGCTGCTGCGCGGCGGGGCCGGCCTGGCGCTCGATGGCTTCGCCGATCCGGAGCCGGTGCCGACCGGCGCGCCGAGTGCCGCCACCTACCCGATGTTCCTCCGGGCCGGGACGTCCGGCAGCCTCATGATGCTGTATCGCGAGGGACTGCCGGATTCCGGCGATCTGCGCCTGCGGCGTTTCGATCTCGCCGCAGGGCGTTGGAACGAGGCGGCAGCGCCGCTGCTGGAGGGACAGATCCGCGGTCACGCGAGCGGACCCTATCTGAACCGGCCGGTGATCGGGCGCGACGGCACGCTGTTCGGCTTCGTGGTCTGGCGGCTGCGGCTGCCCGACGCTGCGGCCGGGCGCGTGGTCAATGCCGGGATCGACCTGGTCGCCTTCCGCGGCGATCCGACCGGGGCGGAAACCTGGTCAGGCCTGGTGCTGCCGATGCCGGCCGGCGCTGCGCATCTCGAGCGGGTGGTGGCGGTGCCGCTGGGCAGCGACCTGATGAACCAGGGTGGTGCGGCATTGGACCCGGCCGGCATTCCGGCAGCCGTGACCTGGTGGCGTGAGCCGCCGGACGCGCCGCCGCAATTCCGGCTGGTGCACCGCGCCGGCGGGCTCTGGCGGACCTCCGTCGCCAGCGACTTCGCCGCCGATTTCGCCCTGGCCGGGACCGGCACGCTGCCGCTGCCGCACAGCCGGCCGCATCTGCTGTTCGCGCCGGACGGCCGCGCACTGGTGCTCTTCCGCAGCGCCGAGCTTGGCGGCGCGCTCGCCGTGCACATCCTCTCGCCGCCCGATTTCGCCTGGCCGGCGGGGGAACGGGTGATTCTCTGCGCCGAGGATCTCGGGCATTACGAGCCGGTGGTCGATGCCGCCGCCTGGTCGAGCCGGGCCCGGCTCTCGGCGTTCGTGCAGCGCTGCCGGCAAGGCCAGGGCGACGCGCCTGACGGGCACGCCGACACCGCCCCCTGCTGCATCATGGAATGGGAGGCTGCGGCGCTGCTCGGCTGACGCCGTGCTCTCGCGCTAGAGCAGCCCGGCGGCCAGGTTGACCGTCAGCGCCACGATCACGGTGTTGAACAGGAAGCCGATGAAGCCGTGTGCCGTTGCCAGCCGCCGCAACTTGCGCGACGTGATCTGCACGTCGCTGACCTGGAACGTCATCCCCAGCACCAGGGAGAAATACAGGAAGTCCCAGTAATCCGGCGTCGCGTCGCCCGGGAAGGCAAGGCCGCCATCCACCTCCGCCGCGCCCGGTGAATACTCGTAGTATTCGTGCGCGTAGCGCAGCGCGAACAGCGTGTGGGTGGCGAGCCAGGAGAGCGTCAGCGTCAAGGCGACCAGGCCCACGCGGATACTGCGCGCGGCCGGGGAGAGGTCCTTGATGCCGGAGAATTCGAGCACGATCACGGCGAAGCTGAACGCGACCGCCGCGATCGTGGTCCAGAAGATCGTCCACTCCCCCTCCTGCTGCGCCGCCGCCTCGCGCGCCATGCGCGGCCCGGGCTCGGCCCGGAACAGCACCGCGCACAGACCCAGGAAGCACAAGACGCCGGCATCCCAGGCCAACACGACGCGCGTGTGCAGGGCGTAGTGCCGGGGCAGGAGTTCGGCGACGGCGACGCCGAACACCAGGCTGGCAAAGACGCGGGGATGGCCGGCGACGATGCGTCGCGCCGGAGCGGTCACGGTGTTCAGAACCGCGGTCGCGGAACGTGCCATGGACCGCCCGGATAGGGCCGCCCCAGGCGTCCGTCCAGTCCCGGCCTGCCGGAGCGCCACATCGGCCGGACCAGCCCGCCCCGCAGACTCGTCCCGGCGCCACAGAGGCGCGCCGGGCGGCGGGCAATGCGCACCATCGCCGCCTCGGCCACCGGCACGCCGCGGCCGGCCTTGGCATCGCCGGCAATGCGACGATCTGCCGAGATGGCCGGCCGCCCGGCGGCGGGGCATCCGGCCCGAACCCGGAAGGGAACCGCCATGGTCTTCGTCAGTGTCACGCGCCTCAGGATCCGCTCGCTGCGCTTCCTGCCAGGCTTCGCCTGGCACGCGCTGCGATCGCGCCAGCAGGTGCGGGCGGCGGCCGGCTATCGCGGCGGGTCGTTGCTCGCCGATGACGCACGCACCTTCTGGACCATGACGCTCTGGGACGACCAGGCGAGCATGCGGCAGTTCATGACCGCGGGTGTGCACCGGGCGGCGATGCCGCATCTGCTCGACTGGTGCGACGAGGCCTCCGTGGTGCACTGGGAGCAGGCGGAGCCGGCGGCGCCATCCTGGTCGGAGGCGGGCCGGCGGATGCGCGCCGAGGGACGCGCTTCCAAGGTGCGCCACCCGAGCCCGGACCATGCCGGCCTCGCCTGGACCGGGCCGCGCAGCCGGACCGGCTCGGCCATGCCGCCGGCCTCCCACGGCTGACGAATCCGCAATGGTTGCCGTGGGTTGCGCGGCGGTGGCAAAGCTTGGCTTGCAAAACCGGGAGTGATCGCGCACATCACGCGCCTGATCAGCCGGAAGCGGGGGCGCAATCCGGGCGGAGACCTTTGCGCCCATCGGACCGGCCCATGGCGGGCGCGCGAGGCAGGGGCCTCCCGGCGCCCGTCGTGATATGGAGGCTCACCCCATGGCCGGCACGCCGCTCGAGAAGATCCGCAATATCGGGATCACCGCGCATATCGACGCGGGCAAGACCACCACGACCGAGCGCATCCTCTATTACACCGGCGTTTCGCACAAGATCGGCGAGGTGCACGACGGCAACACCACGACCGACTACATGGAGCAGGAGCGCGAGCGGGGGATCACCATCACCTCGGCGGCGGTGACGTGCGAGTGGAAGGACCACCGCATCAACATCATCGACACGCCGGGCCATATCGACTTCAACATCGAGGTGAACCGCTCGCTGCGGGTGCTCGACGGCGCGATCTTCATCATCGAGGGCGTGGCCGGCGTGCAGCCGCAGTCGGAGACCAACTGGCGCCTCGCCGACCGCTACAACGTCCCGCGCGTCATCTTCATCAACAAGCTCGACCGCACCGGCGCCGATTTCTTCCGCGCCGCGGCGACGCTGAAGGAGAAGCTCGACATCGTGGCGCTGCCGCTGCAGCTCCCGATCGGCATCGAGGATCATTTCATCGGTGTCGTCGACCTGGTCGAGATGAAGGCGATCGTCTGGGAGGGCGGCGAGCTCGGCGCCAAATACCATGACGAGGCGATCCCCGACGACCTGATGGACAAGGCGCGTGAGTACCGCCAGCTGCTACTCGACACGGCACTCGCCGTCGATGACGCGGCGATGGAGGAGTATTTCGAGCACGGCGACGTCGCCGTCGCGACGCTGAAGCGCTGCATCAAGGCCGGCGCGATCAGCGGCGCCTTCCGCCCGGTGCTGTGCGGCACCGCGTTCAAGAACAAGGGCGTGCAGCCGCTGCTCGATGCGGTGCTCGACTACCTGCCGTCACCCGTCGACGTGCCCGGCATCTCGGTGGCCGCCGAGGAGGGCGAGGAGGAAGCCGATGCGTCCGATCGCCGTCGCATCAAGGCCGATCCGGATGCGCCCTTCGCCGGCCTCGCGTTCAAGATCATCAACGACAAGTACGGCACGCTGACCTTCGTGCGCATCTATGCCGGCACGCTGAAATCGGGCGACATGGTGCTCAACACGACCAAGGGGCACCGCGAGCGCATCGGCCGGATGTTCCAGATGCACGCCGACAAGCGGGCGGAGATCAAGGAAGTCTCGGCCGGCGACATCGCCGCCTTCGTCGGCCTGAAGGACACCGCGACCGGCGATACGCTGGCCTCGTCCGCCGATCCGGTGGTGCTGGAGCGCATGGCCTTCCCGGTGCCGGTGATCGACATCTCGGTCGAGCCACGCACCAAGGAGAGCATCGAGAAGATGACGATCGGCCTGCAGAAGCTGGCCGGCGAGGATCCGTCGCTCAGGCTGCGCACCGACCAGGAGACCGGGCAGACCATCCTGTCCGGCATGGGCGAGCTGCATCTCGAGATCATCATCGACCGCTTGCGCCGCGAATACGGCGTCGAGGCGAATGTCGGCGCACCGCAGGTCGCGTATCGCGAGACGATCGGCCGCCCACACACCGAGACCTACACGCACAAGAAGCAGACCGGCGGCTCCGGCCAGTACGCCGAGGTCAAGATCACCTTCGAGCCGCTGGAACGGAACAGCGGCATCGAGTTCGAGAACAAGGTGGTCGGCGGCGCGGTGCCGCGGGAGTACATCCCGGCGGTCGAGAAGGGCATCCGCAACCAGGCGGAGACCGGCGTGCTGGCCGGCTTCCCGACGGTGGATTTCCGCTTCACCCTGACCGACGGCAAGTACCACGACGTCGACAGCTCGGCGCTCGCCTTCGAGATCGCCGCCAAGGCCTGCTTCCGCGAGGGCATGAAGAAGGCCGGGCCGATGATCCTGGAGCCGATCATGGACGTGGAGATCACCACGCCGCAGGATCACGTCGGCGATGTGGTGGGCGATCTCAACCGGCGGCGCGGCATGATCCAGAGCCAGGAGAGTTCCGGCTCGACGGTGATCGTGCGCGCGCATGTGCCGCTGAAGGAGATGTTCGGCTACATCTCCGACCTGCGCAGCATGACCAAGGGCCGCGCCTCGTTCACCATGCAGTTCCACCACTACGACCCGGTGCCGCGGAACATCGCCGACGAGATCATGGCGAAATCCGCATGAGCCGGACCCGGCCGATGCGGGTGGCCGGATGATGGGGGAGGCGCCGCGTCTGCACTGGACGCGGGGCCGCGTCAGCGAAGGCCCCGGGGAGACCCGGACCGTCGAATGGATCGGGTACGACGATACGGGCGAGCCGATCGCCCGCATCGTGCGCGTTCTGGGGCCGGTGCGCGCCGGCTGGCGCTCCTATCGCGCCGAGGCGCTGGATGCGGACGGGCGGGTGATCGCGCTGCGGCTGCCGCCGCCCGGGGGCCTCGACTGGCTCGCCTGCGTCGGCGGCCAGGTGGTCGGACGGGCGGCGCTGCCGCTGCAGGCGGTGCGCACCGCGGAGGCAGCACTACGCTGAGCCGATCGACGCACGGCGCGGTAGGAATTGATTCCTTGTGGGCCGAATTGGCCGGGGCCGCACCTCGCGCGCCGAGGCAGTGCGACCACACGCGCGAGCCAGGTCGGCCCGAGCCTCACCGCGCGTTGGGCGCGATGACCACGCAGTTGCTGCGGCCGGACAGCAGACAATCCTCCAGCACCGCCTCGGCGCGAAGCTGCTCCACCAGGAACAGCGCCACCACCACCAGCGCCAGCGCCGCGGCGAGGCCGGCGAGACTCGCGGTCTGGCGGTTGGAGTCCGCCTGATCTTCCTCCTCGGTGTCGATCCAGCCTCTGGAGTGGTGCATCATGCCGGCTGCCGCAGCACCTCCCGGCGGGTCGCTGGCACGCGCCGCCGTGGCTCCTCATGTAGGAGAGGCCGGGGCGGGGTTGCAAGCCGGACCGCGGGCCGGCCAGTCACCCCGAGAGGAACTCCTCCAGCACCGCCGCGAAGCCCTCGGGATTGTCGGCGTGCAGCCAGTGCCCGGCCGCTTTCAGGGTGGCGAGCCGTGCCGTCGGGAACAGCGCCCGGATCGGCGCGCGGTACTCGGGACGGAGGTAGTCCGAGTGCTCGCCGGCGATGAACAGAACCGGCCTGTCATAGCGGGGAGCGGAGTGAGCGGAACCGAGGGCCGGCCAGTCCTCGATCTGCGGCAGGGCCGCCGCGATCGCGTCGAGGTCGATGCGCCAGGACGGCGTCGCCCCGGGGTGCAGATTCTGCAACAGGAATGCCCGCAGCGCCGCCTGCGGCACGGCGGCCGCGAGGGCCGCATCCGCGGCGGCGCGCGTCAGGCCCGGTGTCAGGGCGATCGCCCGCATCGCCGCGGCGATGTCGCGATGGTGCGGCGGGTAGCGCACCGGGGCGATGTCGGCGACCGCCAGCCGCACGATGGCTTCCGGGCGAAGCAGTGCCATCGCCATCGCCACCTTGCCGCCCATCGAGTGGCCGACCAGGGCGACGGGACCAATCTCCCGCGACGCCAGCGTCTCGAACACGTCCGCGGCCATGGTCGGATAGTCCATGGCCCGCGCATGCGGGCTCGCGCCATGATTGCGCAGATCCAGGGCCAGGACGCGAAACCGGGCGGCGAGCCGCCGCTGCAATCGGCCGAGATTGCCCGCCGAGCCGAACAGCCCGTGCAGCAAGACGACGGGGGGCAGGCCGCCGGCCACCGGCGGCCCTGCTTCAATCGCGTGCAGAATCATCCCGGCAAGTGATCGACTCTGGTCCGTGACCCGCGGTCGTGCGGGAGAAGTCGGTCCGCCGAGGCTTGCAGCCTTTCGAGCGCGGCGCCAGCGCATTTCCCGCGACCGCGGCCGCACCAGATGGCATCGACCACGGCTTCACCGGCGGGAGTCTGGCACTCCGCCCGGCCCGCCTCAGCGCGATCCCGCGCCCCGAACCGACCGGGACCGACCCGGGCGCGGTCAGCGGTAGCGGCGCCGCCGCACCAGGCCGAGTGCCACCAGGCCGACGCCGAACAGGCCGACGACGGCGGGCTCCGGCACGCCCACCGGCGGCACCACGTCGAACTCCAGCGTGTCCAGGCCGAAGAAGCTGTTCAATGGCGTGATCGTGATCGTGTCGAACTGCTCCCCCGTGAACCCGATGAAGCCGGCGCCCGGGTTGAACGGGATGGTCTGCGAAAAGCTGTCGACCAGCTGGTTATCCAGATAGGCGCTGACGATGAAGCTGCCGCCCTGGTCCACCGCAGCGAACACCGCGGCATCCACCGTCTGCGCGAAGGTGATCGTCAGGGACGGAATGAAGACACACGAGCCGTCCACCTGCAGCTGGCAGTTCAACAGGAACCCGCCGCTGAAGCCGGTGGAGCCGGACTGGCCGAAATTGCGGTTGTCCCACTCAATGGCCGAGAAGGTCGCGCCATAGGAGGCGAACTGGTCGGTGATCAGCGTCTGCGGCGACAGGTTGAGCTCATCGAACGTGATCGTGTTGGACGGATTGGTCAGTCCGGTGTCGTTGCCGGTGACAGGGCCCGCCTGTGCTGCGCCGGCCGCGCCGACCAGCAGCGCCAGCGCTGCAAGCAGACGGCCCAGATGCGAGAAAACGCCGCACATGCAATCGTAACTCCCAAGGTTCCGGTTCGAGCGCATTGCCCGGGAGTCACTGGGACTGCAATCCTTGTGCCACTCCGCACAATCGAGACAGCGCAAACCCTTACGAAGAGGCGAACTGGCGCAGTCTGATGCAACCGTAAAATGGGCCGACTGGGATACGGCCCGCCTTGCGCGGCCGCTCAGTCCACCGGACGTTCGATCCGCGCACCGTCGAGCGTGCTGGCGCGCCGCTCCTCCTCGCGCCGTTCGGCCTCGCGCTCGGCCTTGCTGCGCCCGTGCCGCAACCGGTTGCCGGCTGCCTGCGCCGCCGCCGCCGCGCGCTGTCGCGCCTTCTTCGCCCGCCTGAGATTGACGATCTCGCCCATACGCCCATCCTGCCAGCAAAGCCGCAGGAGAGCGATATGAGCAGCACGATCTCGATCACCGCCGCAGACGGGCACGAATTCTCGGCCTATGCGGCCGGCCCGGAGAACGCCGCCGCCGGCCTCGTCGTGGTGCAGGAGATCTTCGGCGTGAACCAACATATGCGCCACGTCGCGGATGCCTTCGCGGCAGCCGGCTATGCGGTCATCGCGCCGGCGCTGTTCGACCGGGCGGAGCGCGGCGTCGAACTCGGCTACGGACAGGAGGACATGGCGCGCGGCATCGCGCTGCGCGCCCGCGTGCCGGAGGCCGGGACGATCGCCGATATCGAGGCCGCCGCGCGACACCTGGCGCCGCGCCGCGTCGGCATCGTCGGCTATTGCTGGGGCGGCACCGTCGCCTGGCTGGGTGCGACCCGCACCCGCGCCTTCGCCGCGGCCTGCGGCTGGTACGGCGGCGGCATCGCCGCCACGAGGGACGCGACGCCGCATTGCCCGGTCCAGCTGCATTTCGGGGCGGAGGACGGGCATATCCCGCAAACCGATGTCGACGCGATCCGCGCCGCCCAACCCGAGGTGGAGGTCTTCGTCTATCCGGGCGCCGGGCACGGTTTCGGCTGCGAGGAGCGGGCCAGCTACCATCCGGAGGCGGCGGCGCAGGCGCAGGAGCGCACGCTCGCCTTCTTCGCCCGCCACCTTGCCTGAGGTCGGAACCGCGACGCCCGACGCCGCAAAACATTCCGCCTGGCAAACTCCGGCGCGCCGGTTGCGTTCAGCCGACGCGACTCCGGAAGAGGATCACAGGCGGAATGGGCACCATTCTCCTCATCATTCTGATCATCCTGCTGCTCGGCGCGCTGCCGACCTGGCCGTACAGCGCCGGCTGGGGCTACTACCCGTCGGGCGGGCTGGGCCTCATCCTGCTGATCGTTATCGTATTGCTGGTGATCGGCTGGGTGTGAGCCGGACGGCGGCCGGCGGCGCACTTGCCGCCCGCCGCCGTCTTGGCCGCCGATAAGCGGCGCCGCTCAGCGCAGCAGCCGACCGGCGACGGCGTCCAGCCTGGCGAGCAGGGTCGGATCACGCTTCTCGGGCGCGGTGATGATCGCGTGGTCAAGCGCGTGGTCACAGCCGTATCGACACGCCGCGCGCGACGCACCGAGCCGCCCGACCACGTCGCGCACCAGCGCGCGGGCGCGATTGGCATTGTCCAGCAGCACGCGCACCACCGCCTCCACCGTCACATGGTCGTGGTCGGGGTGCCAGCAATCGTAATCGGTGACCATGGCGACGGTCGCGTAGCAAAGCTCGGCCTCACGGGCGAGCTTGGCCTCCGGCATGTTGGTCATGCCGATCACGCTGCAGCCCCAGGAGCGGTACAGCTCGCTCTCGGCCAGCGTGGAGAATTGCGGCCCCTCCATGACGAGGTACGTGCCGCCACGGGTGACCGGCAGGCCGATGCCGCGCGAGGCCGCCTCGAGCGCGTCGCCGAGCCGGCCGCAGACCGGGTGCGCCATCGAGACATGCGCGACGCAGCCGGCGCCGAAAAAGCTTTTCTCGCGCGCGAAGCTGCGGTCGATGAACTGGTCGACGATGACGAAATGTCCCGGCGGCAGCTCCGCCTTCAGGCTGCCGACGGCGGAGAGCGAGATCACCTCGGTGCAGCCGGCCCGCTTCAGCGCGTCGATGTTGGCGCGGTAGTTGAGATGCGTCGGCGAGAGCGGATGGCCGCGCCCGTGCCGCGGCAGAAAGACGCAGCGCACGCCCTCTAGGCGGCCGAACAGCAGCGCGTCCGACGGCTCGCCCCACGGGGTGGCAACGTGCCGCCATTCGGTCTCCTCCAACCCCTCGATGTCGTAGAGGCCGGAGCCGCCGATGATGCCGATCACGGGTTCCACCGGCGTCGCCTGGCTCATCGGATGCGCCCGTCGCTCAGTGCACGTCGGCCCAGACGCGCCGCTTCACCGCGTAGGTGATCCCGGTCAGAAACACCAGGAAGAGCACGACCTTCACGCCCATGCGCTTGCGCTCCTCCATGTTCGGGTTGGCGGCCCAGGTCAGGAAGGTGGTGACGTCGTGCGCCTCTTGCTGCAGCGTCGGTTTCACGCCGTCCGTGTAGGAGACCGAATCCGCCTGCAGCGGCGGCGGCATGTGGATCATGTGGCCGGGGAAATACTTGTTGTAGAACAGCCCCGGCGGCACGGTCACGCCGGCCGGCGCGTCGGTGTAGCCGGTCAGGATCGCGTAGACATAGGTCGGCCCGCCTTCGCGCGCATTGACCAGCAGCGACTGGTCCGGCGGCACGGCGCCGTTATTCGCCGCCTTGGCCGCCGTGTCGTTGGGGAAGGGCGCGTGGAAACGGTCGGCGGGCGTGCCGGGCCGCTCCGCCGGCTGGCCGGAATCGTCGATCGTCGGCACTTGCACGCTCGCCGCGATCGCCTTGATCTGCGCGTCGGACAGCCCGATCGCCGACAGGTTGCGATAGTAGAGAAGATTCATCGAGTGGCAGGCGGAGCAGACGTTCTTGTAGATCAGGAAGCCGCGCTGCAGGGCTGCACGATCGAAGGTGCCGAACGGCCCCTCGAAACTCCAGCTCACGTTCGGCAGCGGCGGCGTCTCCTGCGCCCGGGCGGACGGGACCAGCAGCGGCGCGGCGAGCAGCGCGAGCGCGGCCAGCGCGGCGCGGTACGGAGCACGCATCACGGCTTCTCCATCGGCTGCGCCGGAGCCCCGCCCGGCAGCGGTCCGCCGCCGCCACGGGTGAGAACCGGCCGGCTGATGCTCTCCGGCAGCGGCAGCGGCTGCTCGATCTTGCCGAGCAGCGGCAGCAGCACCAGGAAATGCAGGAAGTAGTAGAGCGTCGCGACGCGGCCCAGCACCACCCAGATGCCCTCCGGCCGGTGCGCGCCGACCACGCCGAGCACCACGACCGACAGCACCAGGACGAAGACGAGCTGGCGGTAGATCGGCCGGAAGCGCGCGCTGCGCACCGGCGAGGTATCGAGCCAGGGCAGCACAAACAGCACCGCGATCGAGCCGAACATCAGCGTCACGCCGCCGAGCTTGTTCGGGATCGAACGCAGGATGGCGTAGAACGGCAGGAAGTACCATTCCGGCACGATGTCGGCCGGCGTCTGCAGCGGATCGGCCGGGATGAAGTTGTTCGGGTCACCGAGATAGCGCGGCATGAAGAACACGAACAGCGCCCAGACCAGCAGGAAGACGCAGACGCCGACGCTGTCCTTGACGGTGTAGTATGGGTGGAAGGGCAGCGTGTCCTGCGGGCTCTTGACGTCGATGCCGAGCGGGTTGTTCGAGCCGGTGATGTGCAGCGCCACGACGTGCAGGAACACGACGCCGACGATCACGAACGGCAGCAGGTAGTGCAGGCTGAAGAAGCGGTTCAGCGTCGGGTTGGCGACCGAGAACCCGCCCCACAGCCAGGTGACGATGCCGTGCCCGACCAGCGGGATCGCCGAGAACAGGTTGGTGATGACGGTGGCGCCCCAGTACGACATCTGGCCCCAGGGGAGCACGTAGCCCATGAACGCCGTCGCCATCATCAAGAGCAGCAGCACGACGCCGATCATCCACAGCAGCTCGCGCGGCTTTTTGTAGGAGCCGTAGTAGAGGCCGCGGAAGATGTGGATGTACACCACGATGAAGAACATCGAGGCGCCGTTCATGTGCGCGTAGCGGATCAGCCAGCCGAAGTTCACGTCACGCATGATGCGCTGCACGGAATCGAACGCCATGTCGGTGTTCGGCGTGTAGTTCATCGCCAGGAAGATGCCGGTCAGGATCATGATCCCGAGCGCGACCGTCGCCAGCGCGCCGAAGTTCCAGAAATAGTTGAAGTTCTTCGGCGTCGGGAAGCTGCCGTATTCCTTCTGCATCATGGTGAACAGCGGCAGGCGGCTGTCCACCCAGTTCACCAGCGGGTTCTTGAAGTCGGATTTATGCAGGCCGGCCATTGGCAGTCATTCCCTTCCCTGCCGTCGCGCCGCGCCTTGCTGCCGGGCGGCAGCGCGGCGCGAAGCGGTGCGGCGGCGCACGCAATCAGCCAGTCGTAACGTTGGGTTCGCCCGCGGAACCGTCCGATGACACGCGGTGGCGGAGCGATGTGGCGCGGTGGCGCGCACGCAGTGCGGCGCGGCAGGCGTCGAACCGGCACCGGTTTCGGGACGCGCCACGGCTGATTGGCCGAGGCCCGGCCGGTCATCGCAATGCGTCGGCGCCGCGCGCCGCAGGCCGACGCCACCCGAGGGCAGGCTGGCCGGCGCGCCGGGCAGCGTCGCTGCTCCGGCATCCTGCATCATAGAGGTTGCGTCGCGGCGATGGGCGCCTGCCCGCGGCGCAGGAAGAGCGGTGCTGGCCGCGATCTCGTGCATTCGTTCCCCGACCGGTCTCCGGCGACGCTCCGGCGCCTCTCCGAGGCGATCGCGGCGCAACACCGGCTGTCCCGCATACTACGCCATCCGGCCGGCCCGCAACTCGCGCCGGCCCTGCCGGCGGCGGCGGATCGGTGCTAAGCGGCGCCCCCGGCGGGACAGGCGGGGACGGGTGGATGGGCATGGCGGGCGACGCGAAGTCGAGGGCGGACGGGCCGCCGCACGCGGCGCTGCAGGGTGCCGCCCAGGCCTGGTTCGAGTCCCTGCGCGACCGAGTGTGCGCCGCTTTCGAGGCGATCGAGGCGGAGCAGGACGGGCCGCTCGCCGGGCGCCCGCCGGGACGCTTCGTATCGACGCCCTGGGCGCGGCCGGTGCATGGCGACGGAGCGGCCGCCGGCGATGCGGAGGACCCGGCGCCGGGCGGCGGCGGGGTGATGAGCGTGATGCACGGGCGCGTGTTCGAGAAGGTCGGGGTCAACGTCTCGACGGTCTGGGGCGCGTTCAGTCCGGAATTCCGGTCGCAGATTCCCGGGGCGGAGGAGGATCCCCGCTTCTGGGCGTCCGGCATCAGCCTGGTGGCGCATCTGCAGAGCCCGCGCGTGCCGGCGGCGCATTTCAACACCCGCATGCTGGTCACGACGCGCGGCTGGTTCGGCGGCGGCGGCGACATCACTCCGATGCGGCCGGAGGCGCCGGAGGCCGAGGCGGATGCGGCGGATTTCCACGCCGCGCTGCGCGCCGCCTGCGACCGGCACGATCCCGGCTACTATCCGCGCTTCAAGGAATGGTGCGACCGATACTTCTTCCTGCCGCATCGCGGCGAGGCGCGCGGGCTCGGCGGCATCTTCTACGACCACTTCTTCAGCGGCGACGCCGCGGCGGATTTTGCCTTCACCCGCGATGTCGGGCTCGCCTTCCTGGAGGCCTATCCGGCGATCGTGCGCCGCCGCATGCGCGAGGTCTGGACCGCGGCGGAGCGCGAGCATCAACTCGTCCGACGCGGCCGCTATGTCGAGTTCAACCTGCTCTATGACCGCGGCACGCTGTTCGGCCTGCGCACCGGCGGCAACACCGAGGCGATCCTGATGAGCCTGCCGCCGGAGGTGCGCTGGCCGTAACTCCCGGCCCCCTTCGGGCCAAACCTCTGCCCGAGACGACCCGCGCCCGACACGGAAGTCCGGTCGGGCAAGCGGCGGATGGCACGCCGGAGGCCCCGCGCCAGGTGTTCCCGCGCTCCGGCTCATCGGGCACGATCCAAGGGCGCCCTCGATCACGGGCGGCCAACCAGCAAAGCCTGGCCTGCCCGGTAGAACACGCGCTCGTGATGGATGATTCGGCCACGTTTGCACGTCCACCGCGGGCAACGTTTCGAACAAGCAAGGAGCTGGAGATGTCCCCTCCACGGCTGCGGCAACGTGGTGGCAGCACGATCGATGCACCCGCCATCGCCGCGTTCCGGGACCGTTTCCGCGGACAACTGATCGGGCCCGACGACGCCGCGTACGAGGCGGCGCGGCGGATCTGGAACGCCCAGATCGACAAGCATCCCGGTCTGATCGCGCGCTGCTCCGGGACCGCGGACATCATCGAGGCGGTAACATTCGCCCGCGCCCGCGATCTGCTGGTGGCGGTTCGCGGCGGCGGCCACAACGTGGCCGGGCGAGCCTTGTGCGACGATGGCCTGGTCATCGACCTCTCGGCGATGAAGGGCGTGTTCGTGGACCAGCGCCAGCGGATCGTCCTGGTGCAGGCGGGCGCCACGCTCGGCGATGTTGATCGGGAGACCCATCTCTACGGACTCGCCGTCCCGGCCGGGGTGGTCTCGCGCACCGGGATCGCGGGCCTGACGCTCGGCGGCGGCGTCGGCTGGCTGGTGCGGAAATACGGACCGACCTGCGACAATCTGCTGTCCTGCGAGGTTGTGACCGCCCAGGGCGAACGCGTCACCGCCGACGCTGAAACCAACCCGGAGCTGTTCTGGGGCTTGCGCGGCGGCGGCGGCAATTTCGGCATCGTCGCGTCGTTCCGCTATCGCGCTCACCCGGTCGCGACCGTGCTCGGCGGGCTGATCGCCTTCCCCCGCGAGCAGGCCGGGGCGGTGCTGCGGCACTATCGTGCGTTCATGGACACCGCACCGGACGAGCTCGGTGCTTACGCGGCCCTGGTCACGACGCCCGACGGCCAGCCGGCGACCGCAATCATCGCCTGCTGGTGCGGCGACCTCGCAGAAGGCGAGCGCGTCCTGCGGCCCGTGCGCGGGTTCGCAACACCGCTGCTCGATGCCATCCAGCCGATGCCGTTCCCTGCCATGCAGAGCCTGCTCGATCCGGCCTTTCCGGAAGGCACGCGCAATTACTGGAAATCCTCGTTCCTGCGGGAGCTGAGCGACCAGGCCATCGACACCATCGTGGATCACGGCAACCGCGCGCTGTCACCGCTGAGCGCCATCGTCATCGAGTTCTACGGCGGTGCCGCCGGCAGGCCGGGCCACCCGGATACGGCCTTTGCGCAGCGACAGGCTGCCTTCAATGTCGGCGTCATGGCGCAATGGACCGATCCCGCCGAAAACGAGCGCAACATCGCCTGGACCCGCGCGGCGATCGAAGCGCTCAGTCCATACCGGCGCGAGGGCTACCTGCTGAACTTCCTCGACGAGGAGGGGTCGGATGCGGTGCGCGAGGCATTCGGCGCCAACTACACGCGGCTCGCGGCGCTGAAGGCGAAGTACGACCCGGACAATTTCTTCCGCCTGAACCAGAACGTGCCGCCCGCGCTCTGACGGGACGCCGGGCCTCGCGCCGCGCGGGCCGCGGCTGAGCCTGCCCGACCGACGCCCGCAGCTCCTAGCTCGCGCCGCTGCCGGCGGCCGGTCGGCGAAGAGCCGGCCCCCCGCTGCCCGTGGTATCCCGAGGCAGGTTGCGCTGGCGGCAGCACTCTAACCCCGCGATTTCTGGGTGACGAAGGGCGCCTGACAGGCGCCTTCGACGCCGTCGAAGGCGATCATCGCCGGGAGCCATAGGCCCGGAACGCCGTCAAGGCTGCGCGCGTCGCGCGCACCGCG
>DATJSJ010000084.1:0-24282 GCA_035504175.1 Acetobacteraceae bacterium | reverse complement strand
AGACCTTCTTCACCCACGCGGCATTGCTGGATCAGGCTTCCGCCCATTGTCCAATATTCCCCACTGCTGCCTCCCGTAGGAGTCTGGGCCGTGTCTCAGTCCCAGTGTGGCTGATCATCCTCTCAGACCAGCTACCGATCGCAGCCTTGGTAGGCCTTTACCCCACCAACTAGCTAATCGGACGCAGGCTCCTCCCAAGGCGACGCCATCCAAAGGTCCATCCAGGCCCCAAACAAGGCCACGGCAATCGCACCACCCGTCACAAAACCGGTGGTCCGATCGACGCAGCCCCGAAAACCCAGAAACCTTCAAAGCGCCTTTGACCCTCAGGTGTCATGCGGTATTAGCCACAGTTTCCCGTGGTTATCCCCCACCTCAGGACAGATACCTACGCGTTACTCACCCGTCCGCCACTGCCGGAGTTGCCCCCGACCGTGCGACTTGCATGTGTTAAGCATGCCGCCAGCGTTCGCTCTGAGCCAGGATCAAACTCTCAGGTTCATCTCACCCAACCACATCGCCCTCACAGACAATGCAGCCAGGTTCAACGAACGGACCCACCCAACTCAATCCAGGTCCGCAGCACCAGCCTCGCGACTGGCCCCACGAAAACCCGGAAGCGTAACTGTCAACGCATATCCAGGATAAGCGCGACAGCAACCCTTCCAGGCCCAGTCACCCGATCAAGCCAGGCAGGCCTCACGGCCCCCGACGCTCTCACCAGATCACCCAAAGCCCAGCCATCCAGGCACAACCTCCCCGCACGCTTCACCGCACGGGAAACACCGCACCCCAAGGACGCCGTCCGCGTATCCCTTCCTCAGCTTATGTGAATGTCAAAGAGCGGCCCCTTTCGGGGGCACCCGACACCGGCCACCCGGCGTCGAGGAGCGGCGTTCTAATCACCCGGATGAGAGGTGTCAACGCGATGACACCTCCATTCCGCAGGCGTGAGAAATTCGCGGATTCCATCGCCATTTCAAAGCCGTGCGCCGAGTCGGGCCGCCCGAATCCGGATCCGCGCCAGCCATGCCGCACCGGTATGCCAGTCGCCCACGCCAGATCCGCACGCACCTGTGGCGAACGGGCCGGAGGTGGCCCTCCGGCCCCGTCGCGTCACGCCGCCGCGGCGAGCTCGCCGCGGATCGCGAGCCCGTCACGGCCGGCGCTCACATGCACCGTCTCGCCGTCCTTGACCGAGCCCTCCAGGATCATCACCGCCAGCGGGTTCTGCAGGTTGCGCTGGATCACCCGCTTCAGCGGCCGCGCGCCGTAGACCGGGTCGTAGCCCTCGCTCGCCAGCCACTCGAGTGCTGCCGGATCGACCTCCAGCTTCATCTTGCGCTCGGCCAGCATCGCCCGCAGCCGCTCGAGCTGGATGTCGACGATCGCGGTCATGTCGCCGCGCTGCAGGCGGCGGAACAGGATGATCTCGTCCAGCCGGTTCAAAAACTCCGGCCGGAAGCGCATCCGCACGATCTGCATCACCTCGCCATAGACCAGCGCCGTGTCCTGCCCCTCCGGCTGCGCCGCCAGGATGTCGCTGCCGAGATTGCTGGTCAGCACGATGATCGTGTTCTTGAAATCGACCGTGCGCCCCTGGCCGTCGGTCAACCGGCCGTCATCCAGCACCTGCAGCAGGATGTTGAAGACGTCTTCGTGCGCCTTCTCCACCTCATCGAACAGGATCACCTGATACGGCCGCCGCCGCACCGCCTCGGTCAACACGCCGCCCTCGTCATAGCCGACATAACCGGGCGGCGCGCCGATCAGACGCGAGACGGAGTGCTTCTCCATGAACTCGCTCATGTCGATGCGCACCATCGCCCGCTCGTCGTCGAACAGGAACGCCGCCAGCGCCTTGGTCAGCTCGGTCTTGCCGACGCCGGTCGGGCCGAGGAACAGGAAGCTGCCGATCGGCCGGTTCGGGTCCTGCAGGCCGGCCCGGGCCCGGCGCACCGCATGCGCGACCGCGCGCAGCGCATCCTCCTGTCCCACGACGCGGCGGCGCAGCTCCTCCTCCATGCGCATCAGTTTGGCGCGCTCGCCCTCCAGCATCCGATCGACCGGCACGCCGGTCCAGCGCGACACCACGGCGGCGATCTGGTCTTCGGTCACTGCCTCGTTGACCAATCTGCCATCCGCGGCATGGCCGGCAATGCGCTTCTCCAGATCCGGGATAACGCCGTACAGCACCTCGGACGCCCGCTGCAGATCGCCGCGGCGCTGCGCCACCTCGACGTCGTTCCTCGCCTGCTCGAGCTGCTCCTTGAGCTTCTTGGTCTCGGCCAGCCGCTCCTTCTCCGCGTTCCAGGCGGCGGTCAGCGCGTCCGACCGCTCCTCGAGCTCGGCGATGTCGCGCTCCAGCCGCTCCAGCCGCTCGCGCGATGCCGTGTCCTGCTCGCGCTTCAGCGCCTCGCGCTCGATCTTGAGCTGGATCAGCCGCCGGTCGAGCTCGTCGAGCTCCTCGGGCTTGCTGTCGACCTGCATGCGCAGCCGGCTTGCCGCCTCGTCGACCAGGTCGATCGCCTTGTCGGGCAGGAAGCGGTCGGTGATGTAGCGGTTCGACAGCGTCGCCGCGGCGACCAGCGCGCCGTCGGTGATGCGCACGCCGTGATGGGTTTCGTAGCGGTCCTTGATGCCGCGCAGGATGCTGATCGTGTCCTCGACCGAGGGCTCGCCCACGAACACCGGCTGGAAGCGCCGCGCCAGCGCCGCGTCCTTCTCGATGTGTTTGCGGTACTCGTCGAGCGTCGTGGCGCCGATGCAGTGCAGCGCGCCGCGCGCCAGTTCCGGCTTGATCAGGTTGGACGCGTCCATCGCGCCATCGGCACGGCCGGCGCCAACCAGCGTGTGCAGCTCGTCGATGAACAGGATGATCTCGCCGCCGGCTTCCTCGATCTCCTTGAGCACCGCCTTCAGCCGTTCCTCGAACTCGCCGCGGAACTTCGAGCCGGCGACCATGGCGCCGAGATCGAGCGACAGCAGCCGCTTGCCCTTCAGCGCCTCCGGCACGTCACCGTTGACGATGCGCAGCGCCAGGCCCTCGACGATCGCGGTCTTGCCGACGCCGGGCTCGCCGATCAGCACCGGGTTGTTCTTGGTGCGGCGCGCCAGCACCTGGATGGTGCGGCGGATCTCCTCGTCGCGGCCGATCACCGGGTCGAGCTTGCCCTCGCGCGCCAGCGCGGTGACGTCGCGCGCGTATTTCTTGAGCGCGTCGAAGCTCGCTTCGGCGTTCGCGCTGGTGACCTTGCGGCCCTTGCGGATCTCGGTCAGCGCCCGGTCGAGCGCCTGCGGCGTCGCCCCGGCGTTGCGCAGCGCCCGCGCCGCGGCGCCGTCTCCGTTCGCCAGCGCCACCAGCAGCCGGTCCTGCGCCACGTATTCGTCGCCGGCCTTTTGCGCCGCCTGCTGCGCCGCATCGAGCACACGCACCAGATCGGGGGTGATCTGCGGCTGGCCGGCACCGGAGCCCTGCACCTTCGGCTGGCGCGCAACCTCGGCGTCGATGGCAGCCTTCACGGCGGACGGCTCACCGCCCGCGGCACGGATCAGGCCGGACGCGGCACCTTCCTCATCGTCCAGCAGCGCCTTCAGCAGATGCTCGGGACCAATCCGCTGGTGGAACTCGCGAATCGCAATGGTCTGGGCCGCCTGCAGGAAGCCGCGCGAGCGCTCGGTGAACTTCTCGATGTCCATTTCCGTCCTTTCGTCCCTATAACGCAGGCGACGAGCTGGGAGTGATCGGGTGGCGGGCCCGGCCCCGCCGGAGTGGCGACCGGGGCTCACGCTCCGGTCGAGACATGGTCGGGCGGGGCTTTTGCCTCAAGAGGCCCGCCAGGGGGTATCCGGACGAATGCGGATCGAGCATCTCTACCGCTACCCGGTGAAAGGCCTGACGCCGGAGGCGCTCGACACGGTCGCGGTCGAGACCGGCGAGATGCTGCCCTGGGACCGCGCCTTCGCCCTCGCCCAGGGCGATTCCCGCTTCGACCCGGAGCAGCCGGACTGGGTGCCGAAGACGAACTTCCTCTGCCTGATGGCCAATGCCCGTGCGGCCGCGCTGTGCGCCCGCTTCGACCCGGCGCGCCGCATCCTCGTGCTGCACGCGCCGGACGGGGCCGCGATCGAGGCCGATCTCCGGACCGCTGAGGGGCTGGATCGTGCCGCGGCCTTCCTCACCGCCTTCCTTGGTCCGGAGGCGCGCGGCCAGCCGCGCTTTCATCACATCCCCGGCCATGCCTTCAGTGACGTCAAGCAGAAAGTCCTGAGCCTGATCAACGAGGCCAGTTTGCGCGCGCTGGAGGCCAGGGTCGGCGCCCCCCGCCACCGGCTCCGCTTCCGCGCCAATGTCTATTTCAGCGGCGCCCCCGCCTGGAGCGAGTTCGACTGGATCGGCCGCTCGCTCCAGCTCGGCAGCGCCCGGCTGCGGGTGGTCAAGCGCATCGTCCGCTGCAAGGCGACCGAGGTGAACCCGCAGACCGCCGAGCGCGACGCCGAGACGGTCGCCGAGCTGCGTCGGGAGTTCGGCCACACGGACATGGGCATCTACGCCGAGGTGACCGACGGCGGACGGCTCGCCGTCGGCGACGGCATGGAGCTGCTGCCCGAATAGCGGGCAGGGCGCACCCCGTGCCAACAGCCGCTCCCGGCGCATAATCCCCCCTACCCCGCCTCTCGCGGGCAAGCCGGCCTGCCGCTCCTCCCGGGCTTTTGCGCTGCTCCGCGACCGTGTCCGGGATTGAGCTGCCGCGCCATCGCCCCACCTCCCGGAAAGTCGAAAGGGAGGCCGGACATGGCCGTGCAGATGAAGGAACCCGGGCCGGCGCACGCGATTTCGGTGCATCCGGAGGGGAGTCGCGTGCGCGTCAGCTTCAACGGGCGCGTGATCGCCGAGACGACCCGGGCGAAGCGGCTGCAGGAGGGCTCGTTGCCGCCGGTCCTCTACATCCCCCGCGACGATGCCGACATGACGGCGCTGCGCCGGACCGCGCATCACACGCATTGCCCGTTCAAGGGCGATGCCAGCTACTACTCCATCGAGGCCGACGGCGAGCGGGCAGAAAATGCCGTCTGGACCTATGAGGACCCATACCCGCCGGCGGTGCCGGTCACGAACTTCCTTGCCTTCTATCCGGACAAGGTGCGCATCGTGACCGAGCCGGCCTGACGCGCGGGGGGCTCATCCCCCGCCCGGCATACTGACCACCTTCACCTCGATCGCGTGGTAGTAGGCGGCGACGTCGGCGATCTTCTTGTCGTCCAGCATGCCGATCACCGCCGACATCAGCTCGTTCTGCCGCGCGCCGCTGCGGAAGGCACGGAGCTGCTCGGTCAGGTAGTCGGCATCGTCGCCGGCGAGGTTGGGCACTTGCGGCTGCTTGGCGATGCCGTCCACCCCGTGGCAGGTCTGGCAGATCGCCACCGCCACCTTCCGTCCGGCGGCGACGTCCTGCGCCGCCGCCGGCCCGACGAGCAGCGCCGCCCCGAGCAGGGCGGCGCCGACGGCAAGCGCGGTCCGCACCGCGGCCGGTCTCAATGCCCGGTGTAGCTGATGCGGTAGATCGCCCCTGCGAAATCGTCGGAGACCAGCAGGCTGCCGTCGGGCAGCTCCGCCACATCGACCGGCCGGCCGCTGTATTCGCCCGTCTTGTCGTTAAGCCAGCCCTCGGCAAAAGGCTCGGTGTGATCGGCGGTGCCGTCCGGCTTCAGGTAGGTCACCATCACCCGCGCACCGACCGGGACCGTGCGGTTCCACGACCCGTGCTGGGCGGAGAAGATCGCGCCCTGATATTTCTCCGGGAACATCGTGCCGCGATAGAAAATCATGCCGAGATCGGCGGCATGCGCCACCATCTCGACCTCCGGGAAGGTGACGTTGGCCGGCGGCTCGCTGTCCTTCCACTGCACCGTCCGGGTGTGCCCGCCGCCGTACCACGGGAAGCCGAATTCCATGCCGGCATGCGGTGCGCGGTTCAGCTCGCCGGGCGGGATGTCGTCGCCCATCCCGTCCACCTGGTTGTCGGTGAACCAGAGATCGCCGTTCTTGGGATTGAAGTCCATGCCGACGGAATTGCGGACGCCGAGCGCATAGACCTCGCGATTCGAGCCGTTCCGATCCATGCGGACGATCCCGTCCATCCCGACATTCCGGTAAAGGTCGAGCTTGTCCTTCGGGAAGACGTTGTACGGCTGGCCGAGCGTGATGTAGAGCTTGTTGTCTGGGCCGATGCGGCAATACCGGGCGCTGTGGTTGAAGCTCTGCTCGGCGGGCGGAATCAGCTTGCCCTGCGGCACCACCTCCTCGACCGCGACGTCGGGGCTCTCGTAGAAGAACTCGGCCGCCGGGAAGTCCAGCACCCGGTTCTGCTCCACCGTGTAGAGGATGCCGTCACGCGAGAAGCAGACCCCGTTCGGATCCTTGAAGGTGATCGACGGCGCAAAAACCTTCACCTCGTCGGCGACGCGCGAGCGGGTGCGGTCGGTCACGGCGTAGATATGCGTCTTGCGGGTGCCGACGAACACGACGCTGGCGTTGGTGCCGACTGCCATCGCGCGCGCGTCCGGCACAATGGCGTAAAGGTCGATCTTGAAGCCCGGCGGCAACTTGATCGCCTTCAAATTCTGCCGCAGCTGCGCCGCCTGCGCGCCCCCCTGCGGAATCGTCGGGATGTCGAGGCTGGTGCCGGTGCTCTTGAAGTCTTCCAGCTTCTTCATGTTCTGATCCGGCGTACCCTGCGCCAGGGCCGGTCCGGCGCAGAGGACGAGCATGGTGGTGGCGGCAAGAAGACGTCGCATTCGTTTTCCCCCTGGGGCGGCCGCGCGCGCGGCGCCGGTTTGTCGTTGAGATTGGGACCGTTTGGAACCGGCCCGGATCGTAGGGGGAACGACCGCGGCCACGCAACGAGATTTCCCGCTGCGCGGCCGGCCGGCCTTCAGATGACGTGGAACAGATAGAGCAGGATGATTACCGGGATCGGGATCCCCAATACCCAGAGCAAGATGCCGCGCATGGTCGCCTCCGCAACAGGTCGATGAACCGGCGGAACGCAGCGGCGACCGGAACAGTTGCCGAAAGAAAAGAAAGGCCAGGGGCGCTGCCCCTGGACCCCGCTGGGGCCTCTGGCCCCAGACCCCGATTCCAGGCTCCCGCTACGCGGTCGCGGAGCCCTGGCGGTGCCGGTTTTCTGGGCCGCATGCCCTGCCGCCGATCGCGGTGAACCGGCGTCGCGCCGCCCCAAAACGGGCGACACCGGCCAGGCGACGGTCGAGAAAGGCAAGCGTCGCCGCACCATCCTCGCTCTGGTCACGCAACCAATACAGCAACACCGCGCCGTAAACCGAGGCCAGCGTCGCCCGCTTGGTGTACCAGCTGAAATCGGTCGACCGGTCGCCCGCGGCAAACCAGATCGTGTCCACGGTGCGCGCGGTGCAGCGCGCGGCGACCGCGGCATTGCGCGGCAGCGCCAGCACCGCAAGCGCCCGTCGCACCGCCTCGCGATGCGGCCGTACCGAAGCAAGCCGCAACGCGATCAACCCCCGCACGCGCTCCGGCAGCCGACCCGGCAGACCACCCAGAGCGGCGGCCTCCATGCGGCGATCCTCGAAGTCGCACCAGGCCTCCACCATCTCCGCCGCCCCGCCGGGAAACAGCAGATCGGCATCCGGTCCGGCGGCACGGCGCAGCGCAGTCACCGTCCAGCCATCGAACGGCACGTTCGGCAGCAGCGCCTCGAGCGCCGCATCGCGCTCGGCACTGCGCTCCGGCGGCGCGATCACGCGCGCTGCTCCGACGCCATCGCCCGGCCGATCTCCTCGGTGAAGCCGAACAGGCGGAAATCGGTCATGCGCATCGGATACAGAATCCCGTCCAGATGGTCGTACTCGTGCTGCACGACGCCGGCATGAAAGCCGCCGACCTCGCCCGCCACGACCCGCCCGTCGCAATCGACGCCGCGATAGCGCACCCGCGCATAGCGCGGCACGGCGGCACGCAGCCCCGGGATGGAGAGACAACCCTCCCAGCGCAGCGCCTTCTCCTCGCCGAGCGGCTCGATCTCCGGGTTGATCAGGACCTGCGTGTCAATCGGCCGGTCGTCCGGCGTCTCCCCGGCGCGCTCGGGCGGCACCCGGAAAACGAACAGCCGCAGCCCGACATGCACCTGCGGCGCAGCGAGCCCGACCCCGGGCGCATCCTCCATGGTCTCGATCATGTCGGCGACCAGGCGCCGGATCTCGGGCGCGCCGGGATCGGCGACCGGCTCGGCCCGGGTGATCAGCACCGGGTGGCCCATCCGGGCGATCTTCAAAATGGCCATCGTGCCGTCCACATCGTTGTGTCTGTGAGTCCGGTTTGGCGGCGGGCGGTGACCGTGATATAGGCCAGCCTTCCCGCGGCGGCAGCCGGACCGGGACGGTTTTGACACGCCCCGATCACGGGGCCCATGGGCAAGAGGAGAAGGCGGCGCAGTGCAGGTTCTCGTCCGCGATAACAATGTCGACCAGGCGCTGAAGGCGCTCAAGAAGAAGATGCAGCGGGAGGGCGTCTTCCGCGAGATGAAGCTGCGGCGCCACTACGAGAAGCCGTCCGAGCGTCGCGCCCGCGAGGCCGCGGAGGCGGTGCGCCGGGCCCGCAAGCTGGAGCGCAAGCGGCTGGAGCGCGAAGGGTTCTGACGCTTTCGCACTGACCCCCGGCGTCCCCCGCCTTTGCCGAGGGGTGCCGGAGCGATGCACGATCCAGACGGAGTGAATCCGACCCGCGACCGGAGTTGCGCGGGAAGCATGGTCGCTATGCGCGAAGCTCAGGCCGCGTCGTCGACCAGCGTGAGCGCCTGTCGGGCCAGCAGCTCCCGATACGGGCCGCGCCGCCGCTCCAGTTCCCGTGGCGCGCCGTCTTCCAGGACGCGCCCGTTCTGCATCACCACGATCCGGTCGAAATCCTGCAGCGTCGACAGCCGGTGCGCGACGGCGATCACCGTCCGCCCGACCATCAGCCGGTCGAGCGCCCGCTGCACGGCAAGCTCGGACTCGCTGTCGAGTGCCGAGGTCGCCTCGTCCAGCAGCAGGATCGGCGCGTCGCGCAGGAAGGCCCGGGCGATCGCCAGCCGCTGCCGCTGCCCGCCCGACAGCTTGATGCCGCGATCCCCCACCACCGTATCGAAACCGTGCTCCAGCCCCTCGATGAAGTCGCGGGCGCCGGCGGCCTCGGCAGCCGCGAACACCTCCGCATCCGAGGCATCCGGCTTGCCGTAGCGGATATTCTCCATCACCGAGCGGGCGAACAGCGAGACATCCTGCGGCACGACCGCAATCGCGGAACGCAGGCTCTCCTCGGTCAGGCAGGCAATGTCCTCGCCGTCGATCAGGATCCGGCCGGCATCGACCGTGCGCAGCCGCTGCAGCAGCGCCAGCACCGTGGTCTTGCCGGAGCCGGAGCGGCCGACCAGTCCGACCCGCGTGCCGGATTCGATGCGCAGGTCGAAGTCGCGCAGCACCGAGACCGCCTCGGTGTAGCCGTAATCGACCGCCTGGAATTCGACCTGGCCGCGCGGCCGCCGCAACGGCCTGGCCGCCGCCGGGTCCGGCATGTCGTGCGCGATCAGCAGGGTGCTGAGCGCCTCGGCCAGCCGGGCGACGTGCTGCACGATGTCGACCAGGGCGACGGCCAGATCGCGGGTGCCGTGCAGGATGGTGAAGCCGAGTGTGCTGACCAGCACCACGTCGCCGGTCGTGGCATGGCCGGCGCGCCAGCGCAGGATCGCCCAGCCCAGCAGGCAGGCGGTCAGCACCGCGGTGGTGCCGGCGTGGAACAGCCTTAGTCTCTCCAGGTAGCGCAGGCTCTCGCCGCGCGCCTGCATCTCACCCTGGACCTGGCTCGCGAAGCGCTCGCGTTCGCGCAGCGTCGCGCCGAAGGCGCGGACCAGGGGCATGTTCGTGATCACGTCGACCAGCTCGCCATCGACCTGCGCGGCCCGGGCGGCATAGCGGTGATGCAGGACCCGGCCGGCCCGGGCCATGCGCGTCATGATGACGCCGAGCCCGGCCGCGACGACGACCAGAACCGCCGCCATCGCCGGGCTGATCGCCGCCAGCATGGCGATCGAGAACAGCACCGCGAGGCAGGGCGGCAGCACGGTCCAGGCGCAGGAGCTCTCCACCTGGTAGATCGCGTTGGACGTGGCGCTGATCCGGCCGGCCAGCGTGCCCGGCTGACGATCGGCGAAATAGGCCGCGGAATGACCGGTGAGATGGCGGAACAGATCCCGCCGCATATCGCCCGTCACCCCCACGAAACAATGGGTGGCGGTCCAGCCGCCGATCCGCCACGCCATGTTGTCCGCCGTGATCAGGCCGGCCAGCAGGAGGAAGGCTCCCCAGACCGCGTGATACGCGCGGCCGGAGAGCACGTCGACCAGGTGCTTGACCGCATATTGCGAAAGCGTGGCACAGGCCACCGCGGCCACGACCGAGAACAACACCAGTAAATGGGCGGGTCCGCGGCCGCGGACGTAGCGCATCATGAAGCGCAGCGGCCGCTGCGCCAGGGCTTCGAGTTCACCCGGCGCGGCTGGTGCGATCCCGCAATCAGGCATGGTGGGGGCGGCCTCCTCGTCGGTCTCGCGAACGATTGACTTAGCCATGCGTTCCCGCACTGCAACGCGCAGTTTCGTGAGCCGTTGTCCCGCCGGTCAAACGACCTCGGTGTTACCTCGGGCTCGCCCAAGAAATGCCGCAGTCGGGGCCTTACTGAAGCCTGAGGCAAGGCATTTTCTGCCGGCCAATCCTCTCGGGAGACAAGAAGCCGATGCGTATCGCGCAGATCGCGCCTTTGCACGAAGCGGTGCCGCCGAAGCTGTATGGCGGCACCGAGCGCGTGGTGTCCTATCTGACGGAAGAACTCGTGGCGCTCGGCCATGACGTCACGCTGTTCGCCAGCGGCGATTCCGAGACCTCGGCACGGCTGCAACCGATCTGGCCGCGGGCGCTGCGGCTCGATCCCGCGATCCGAGACCCGATCGCTCCGCACATGCTGCAGATGGAGGAGGTGCGTCAGCGCGCCGAGGATTTCGACGTGCTGCACTTCCATATGGACTACTGGTCGTTCTCGCTGTTCAGCCGGCAACGTGTGCCGTCCGTGACCACGCTGCATGGGCGGCTGGACCTGCCGGAGCTGCAGCCGGTCTACAATACCTTCCCGCACGCGCCGGTGATCTCGATCAGCAATGCCCAGCGGCGGCCGCTGCCGCAGGCTAACTATGTCGCGACCGTGCATCACGGCGTCCCGATCGAGCCGGTGCGCGGCGCGACCCCGAGCTACCTCGCCTTCCTCGGCCGCATCGCCCCGGAGAAGGGACCCGATCGCGCCATCCGCATCGCCCGGGCCTGCGGCATCCCGCTGAAGATCGCTGCCAAGGTGGATCGGGTCGACCAGCAGTATTTCGATACGGTCGTCCGCCCGATGCTGGACGGGCCCGGCGTCGAAATGATCGGCGAGATCAGCGAGCGGGAGAAGCCGGCCTTCCTGTCCGGCGCGCTCGGCCTGCTGATGCCGATCGACTGGCCGGAACCGTTCGGCCTGGTGATGATCGAGGCGATGGGCTGCGGGGTGCCGGTCATCGCCTTCAACCGCGGTTCGGTGCCCGAGGTGCTCGAGGATGGGCTGACCGGCTTCATCGTCGAGGACGAGGTGGGCGCGATCGCCGCCGTCGAGCGGCTGGACCATCTCTCCCGCGCCAAGGTGCGGGCCCGCTACGAGGAGCGCTTCACCGCCCGTCGGATGGCGGAGGACTATCTCGCGGTCTACCGCCGCCTCGCCGCCGAGCGCGGGTCGCTGCTCCGCGTCGTTCGCTGACCGTCGCGTGAGGCCCCGCTTCCCGGAGGGGCCCTGCCCGGCAGGCATCGACGACCGTCACGGAGACTGATCGGCCGGACCCGCTTGGTCCGGCCGTTCTTGTGTCCGGCTACTGGCTGCGGCGGGCGAAGGACACGGCGTAGGCGCCGTCACGCACGTCGATCAGCGGATCGTCGGACGCTTCGATCCCGTCGATCAGCCGGCCGGGAAGGAACAGGAGCTGTTTCTGCGCGGCGGCACTGTCCGCCACCGCATGGTCGATGGTCAGCACGCCGAGATCGACCAGTTGCCGGCTGTCCGGCCAGGGCTTCGTCGCGTCGGCAGTCGGATCGCCGGCAGCCGCGATCTGCGCCTTGAGGTGGAAGGTGACCGGACCGCGGCGCACGCGCTCGACGATCTCCTGCATCAGGAAATCCGGCGGCTGCTTGGCAGCGTCCGTCGGGTCGAGATGCACCACCTGGTCCGGCGTCACGCGGTAGCGGATCGCCTGCCGCTTTCCGGCGGCGTTGACCAGGACGAAGGCGTCGACCCCGTTATAGACCTCGTGTGCCAGGCTGTCGGGCGTGTGCACCGAGGCGAGCGCCGCCGGCGCCGCCGGATGCGCCGCGAGGAAACGGTCGAGCGGGGTCTGTTCCGCGGTGCCAGGCTTGCTGGCGGCGATCGCGAGCAGCAGGTCGCGGAACCCGGCGCCGCTCGAGACCGGGAAGAAGGCCAGCGAGTTCAGCACCATGTCGGTCTCGTCGCCGTTCGCCAGATGGAACTTGATCGCCATGCCGTGCGGGTTGGCGACGGCGGCACCGTCCGGGATCGTCGGCAAGCCGCCGGAATCCGAGAAGCGGACGGTGACCGGGATGCGGGTGCCGCTGAAGATCGCCGCCTTGCTCCAGTGCGCGGCATCCGGCGAGGCGGTGAAACTGCCCTCGAGGACCACGCCCTTGGCATGATTGGCGCGAAAGCCCGGATGCACGCCCCAGACTTTGTTCAGCGCATCGACGATCTGGGTCTCGACCGGCACCTCGTCGGCAAGTGCCGGCACCGCGCTCGCCAGAACGAGCAGAGCCGCGCCGGCCAGCCAGGTCCACCGATTCACGTTCGCCTCCGTTGCTTCCCGGTCTCCACGAGACATCACTTGCGGGCCGTGCCGCCGATCGGGGCGGTCGCCCGTCCGTCGATGCGGCCGCCGAGAATTGTGCTGCCTTCGATCGGCGATGGTGCGCTCCGCGAACGGCTCGGCGTCAACCCCCAAGCCCGCTGCGCGGGTCGCTGCGCGAGGGGTTGACCCCGACCCGTCCGCGGAGGCGTTGGCTTCTGATCGAAGAAAGCACGCATCCGCAGCACATCCCGCCAACGCCAACCTGCACACCCGGCCCTTTCCTCGATCCCAAGCTCTCTGTCCTTGGGTGTGGCAGGGTCAAGGCCGCCGAAGGCGCCCCGAAGGGGCCTGGCCTTGACGCTGCCGCGCCCAAGGACAGGCGATCGGCGATCGAGGGCAGGCTGGCCCACGGTCCTCGCGTCTCGCACCATCCCGCCCTGCGATCCGCGCGATCAGGCCCGGCCCAGCGCCTGCACGATCTCCTCGGTCATCTTCTTCGCGTCGCCGAACAGCATCATGGTGTTGGTTCGGAAGAACAGCTCGTTGTCGACGCCGGCGTAGCCCGAGGCCATCGAGCACTTGACGAACAGCACGGTGCGCGACTTGTCGACTTCCAGGATCGGCATGCCGTAGATCGGCGATTTGGGATCGGTCTTCGCCGCTGGATTGGTCACGTCGTTGGCGCCGATCACGTAGACGACGTCGGTGGTGCTGAACTCGTTGTTGATTTCATCGAGCTCGAACACTTCGTCATAGGGCACGTTGGCCTCGGCCAGCAGCACGTTCATGTGGCCGGGCATGCGGCCGGCCACCGGGTGGATCGCGTATTTCACCTCCACCCCCTCTTTCTTCAGCGTATCGGCCATTTCGCGCAGCGCGTGCTGCGCCTGCGCCACCGCCATGCCGTAGCCCGGCACGACGATCACCTTGGACGCGTTCTTCATGATGAAGGCAGCGTCGTCCGCCGCGCCGCTCTTGACCGCCCGGTCGCCGCCCGCGGCTCCGCTTGCCGCGGCACCGCCGGTGTCGGTACCGAACCCGCCCAGCAGCACGTTGATGATCGAGCGGTTCATGCCCTTGCACATGATGTAGGACAGGATCGCGCCGGACGAGCCGACCAGCGCGCCGGTGATGATCAATGCGAGGTTCTGGATGGTGAAGCCGATGCCGCTCGCCGCCCAGCCGGAGTAGCTGTTCAGCATCGAGATCACCACCGGCATGTCGGCGCCGCCGATCGGGATGATGATCAGGAAGCCGAGTGCCAGCGCCAGCAGTGCGATCAGCCAGAACACGAACTGGCTGCTGCTGGCGACGAAAATCACGATCAGTACCAGCAGCAGCACGGCGAGGCCGAGATTGAGCTGGTGCTGGTAGCGGAAATTGATCGGCGCGCCCTTCATCAGCGCCTGCAGCTTGGCAAACGCGATCAGCGAACCGGTGAAGGTGATCGCGCCGATCGCAAGCCCGAGCGACATCTCGATCAGCGAGCGTGTGTAGATGTGACCCGGCGTGCCGATGCCGAACGCGTCGGGTGCGTTCAGGGCGGAGGCGGCGACGAACACCGCGGCCAGGCCGACCAGCGAGTGGAACGCGGCGACCAGCTGCGGCAGCGCGGTCATCTGGATCCGCCGCGCGACGATGGTGCCGATCGTGCCGCCGATCGCGATCGCAATCACGATCAGGACGTAGCCGTGCACGGCGAAGTCGCGATGCGCGAGCGTCGCGAGCACCGCGATCAGCATGCCGGCCATGCCAAACTGGTTGCCGCGGCGGGACGTGGTCGGGCTGGAAAGTCCGCGCAGCGCCAGGATGAACAGGACGGCGGCGATCAGATAGAACAGCGAGGTGAGGCCCGGGGACATGGCGGCGCCCTATTTGCCGCGGGCGCGGAACATCGACAGCATCCGCTGCGTGACCAGAAAGCCGCCGAAGATGTTCACACTGGCGAGCAGCACGGCGATGAAGCCGAAGAACGTCGCCCAGGCACTGGCGGCGAGCCCGGTCGCGAGCATCGCGCCGACCACGATCACCGAGGAAATCGCGTTGGTCACCGCCATCAGCGGGCTGTGCAGCGCCGGGGTGACGTTCCACACGACGTAGTAGCCGACGAAGCAGGCAAGCAGGAAAATCGTCAGCAGGAAGATGAACGGCTCCGCTTCGGCCGCAACGGGTGCGGCCTGGTGCGCCAGCGCGGATGCGACCTGATGCGCGTGCATCGCCAGCTCCTGCGCGCTCTCGCTGAGCCGGCTGGCCTCGTCGGCGATCGTGTTCGGGTTCATCTCTGCCTCTCGGAATGCGGCGGCGCAGGCGGCTGGTCGGGCGGCGGGACCCGGGGCGGGCTCAGGCGGCGGCTTGCGGCAGGAAGCTCGGGTGCACGACGGCGCCGGCGCGCGTGAGCATCACGCCGCGCACGATGTCGTCGCCCTCCGGCAATTTCGGCGCCTTCGCCTCCTTGTCCCAGAAGGCGGCGAGGAACGTCAGCAGGTTGCGGGCATAGAGGCTGCTCGAGGCGACCGCGATCCGGCCCGGCCAGTTGCGCCAGCCGAGAATGCGCACGCCGCCATCGGTTGTCGTCACCTCCCCCGGGACGGTCGCCTCGCAATTGCCGCCGGCGTCGGCGGCGAGGTCGACGACGACGCTGCCGGGTTTCATCGCCTCCACCATGGCGCGCCTGACGATCACCGGGGCGCGCCGGCCCATCACCAGGGCGGTGCAGATGACGATGTCGTTCTTGGCGACCGTCGTTGCCATCAGCTCAGCCTGCTTGCGGCGGAACTCGTCGCTCATCTCGCGCGCGTAGGCACCGGTCTGCGCCGCGGTCTCCTCATCCTCGACGCCGACGAAGGCGGCGCCGAGCGACTTGATCTCCTCCTTCGCCGCCGGCCGCACGTCGGTCGCCGAGACGATCGCGCCCAGCCGGCGCGCCGTCGCGATCGCCTGCAGCCCGGCGACGCCGGCGCCGATCACGAACACCCGCGCCGGCGGCACGGTGCCCGCCGCGGTCATCATCATCGGGAAGCCGCGCTCGAACGCCGCCGCCGCCTCGACCACCGCGCGATAGCCGGCGAGATTGGCCTGGCTGGAGAGCACGTCCATCGACTGCGCCCGGGTGATGCGCGGCAGCAATTCCATCGCCGCGGTGTCGATGCCGGCGTCCGCCAGCGCCGGCAGCAGCGCAGCGTCGCCGTGCGCCCCGGCGACGCAGACCAGCAGCGCACCGCGCGGGATCATCGCGCGCAGATCCGGCCCGGGCATCTGCACCGCGAAGACGATGCCGGCGCCGGCCAGGGCGGCCGCCGCGTCCGGCGCGATCTCGGCACCGGCAGCGGCGAAATCGGCATCGGGGATCGCGGCCGCCGCACCGGCGCCCTGCTCGACCGCGACGGTGAGGCCGAGGGCGATCAGCTTGCGCACCGTTTCCGGCGTCGCCGCGACGCGCGTCTCCGCCTCAGCCCGCTCCTTCAGCACCGCCAGGCGCATGCGATTTCCCCCCGTCGGCACGAGCGCGCCACACCGGACCGGGCCGGAGTGGTCGCGCGGGCCGATGCACGATGCCAGAGTGTCCGAACGATGCAAGACCATGGCGACTGCACCGGCCCGGCCGGCGCGGCGCCGGGAGGGAGTGGTGTCGGACTCGCAATGGTTGCGTTTCTACGCCGATGGCGGCCTGGATGCGCGCGGACGCCGGCTGGAAGAGATACTCGCCTGGGACGACGCGGCGCTGGAGGCCGTGCACGATTACATCCAGTGGCTGTTCCCGCTGCCGGAGCCGAGCGCCTTCAACCCGGCGGCGCCGCTGCTTGCGCACGCCGATATTGCCGCCTTCCGCGCCAACCCGGCCCTGCGCGCGCGGCTGCTCGCGGCGCTGGCACGGATGCGGCGGTTCTACGGGCTCGCGGGCGAGGATGCGCAGGCCGCCGGCCAGCGGGCGTGGCTGACGCCGGGGAACCACAATTTCCTGCGGATCACGCGGATCCTCCGCAGCCTGACCTTGCTCGGCTGCGCGCCCGAGGCACGGGCGCTGCTGGGCGAGCTGGAGCGGCTGGCCGCCGGCCCGGCCGGCACCGTGATCGGCGAGCGGACGCTGCGGTTCTGGCGCGAGGCGGTGCGGCTCAAGCTCTAAGGCCGGCGCGCGCCGGAGCGAGCGAAGGAGGCTCTGCGATGAGCACATCCATCCTGTTCTGGCGCCGGACCGACGTCGAAGGCCTCGAACGGCTGGAGCTGACCGTCACGCCCGCGTGTGTTGCCGCAACGTCCACGGTGATCTGCCTCGACGCCGGCGGCTTCCGCCTCGAGCACCACTGGCGGCTCGACTCCGCGTGGCGTGCGCAATCCGTCACCGTCGAACGCCTGAATGCGCAAGGTCGCGACGTTCTGCGCCTGGAGCGCGCCGGATCCGGCTGGCTGGTGGACGGCGCCGCCCGTCCGGATCTCGATGGGACCGAGGAGCCGGACCTTTCGGTCACTCCCTTCTGCAACACCCTCCCCATCCGCCGGATGTCGGAGCACGCGGGGGAGAGCCTGACGCTCGATACGGCCTTCATCGACGGGCCGGCCCTGACCGTTGCGCGGTCGAGACAACGCTACCTGCGGACCGGAGCCTGCAGGCTGCGCTACGTCGATCTCGGGCTCTTCCGCGGTTTCGAAGCGGATCTGGTGGTGGACGACGCGGGCCTGGTGCTCCGCTACGAACACCTGTTCGAACGGGTGGCGCCGGCTGGCTGAGGCGCCCGAAGGCTTGCGGTGTCGACCCGACCGCAGGCGGGTTGAGGGATCCCGCCCCGGCCGGGCTCAACTCTGCGGCCAGACCAGTTCCGGCACGCGCGCGAGGGGGATCCGTCCCATCGAGACCACCCGGTCCTGCAGGGTCAGCGGCACCTCGACCTCGCCGGGCCCGCCGCCGGACGGGGCGGCGGCCATCAGTCCCAGCACCGCCTTGATCGCCGTCGCCATGTGCGCGCCGATCCGGTGCGCCGCGACCATCGCATCGAGTGCCGCGGCGTAGTCGGTCACCCGCGCCCTCGCCGCCCCCATCGGTTGCAGCGTCGCATCCAGCGTCAGCCGGGCGCTGGCACTCACTTCGAGCTTTCCCCAGACGAGCCCGATCCGGCGCAGCACCACCATGCCGCCGTCGTCGCGCCAGGCGGCCGCGCGCGCCCGCAATCCGGAGGCGGTCTGCGGCACCCGCCCCTGCAGCGACCCGGTGAGATCGAGACTGTCGACGTTAGGCCCGAGCGGCCAGCGTTGCGTCGCGGGCAGCGCGATCGCCTCGGCGCGAAGCGTGAAGCCAAACCCGCCCGCACCGGATGCGGGCGGGATGAAATCGGCCCGCAGCCGCGCCACGCGCGCCGTGCCGGGTCCGACCGCGGGCACGCCCACCTGGACCGCCTGCATCTCGATCGCCGGCGGCGCGGCGGCGGCGCCCGGCTGCAACGGCACCGCCGCCTGGGTCGACCCCGCCATGTACTGCACCGCCGGCAACGCCCCGAGCCGCAACGCCTGCCGCCCTGCCGCCTGCACGCGCAGCACGCGCGGGTGCAGCAAGGCCACGGTCAGCGTCACCTGCCCGGCCTGCCAGGAGATGCCGCCCGGCAAGTCCGCCTCGCCGCCGGTCAGCACCACGTCCGGCAGCGTCAGCGTCGCCGCGCCCGGCCAGCCGCCGGCGGCCGGCAGACCGTTGCGCAGCGTCCAGCCCTCTTCCCGCCGTGCCTGCTGCCAGGCGGCGAAACCCTGCTGCAGCCGCTGCTCCGCCAGCCGCCACAGCAGCACATCCCCGGCGAGCAGCAGCAGAGGCGCCCCGACCAGCAGGATCAGCGCGATGCGCCGTACCCTTCGCAAGCCGCGTCCCATGGCATGCCCTTACAGGCGCCACAGGTCATCCACAACCGCGCGCCCCGCGCCGTTCGCCGCGGCGCGCGACCGACGGATTCCGCGGCCTGATTTGCCATTGCGCCGGTTACATCCTGCCACGCTCTCGTATTTGTTAATTATATCAATGTATTAGCGCCTGTTCACATCACCCACAGGCTCCGGCGATCCAGGATCGCCACCGCCGGCCGACGCTCAAAATCCCGCCCGATGAGCCGCTTGCCGCCTGCGCTTGCGGTCGGCTGGCAAGCCGGCCGCGGCTCAACCCACAGACTTATCCACAGGGCCGAACGCCGCCTCGCCAGCCTGCCATTCCTGCCGCAGCCGGCGCATCAGCTCGTCCCGCCCGAGCCCGGCCGGCAGCGGCGGGCGGACCACCAGATGGATCGGCCCGCGATGCTTTCTAAAGGCGCGCCGACTCCAGCGCCGGCCGGAATCGGTCGCAACCGGGATCACCGGCAGGTGCAGCCGCGCCGCAGCGGCGACCACGCCCGGGTGCAGGGCGACGTTCGCCCCGGCGGCAACCCGGGTGCCCTCGGGGAAGATCACGATCTGCCGGTGCTCGGAGGCGGCGCGTTCGGCGCCGCGCAGCAGGGAGCGCAGTGCCGCCGCGCCGGCGCCCCGATCGATCGCGATCTGCCCGCCGGGCCGCAGCAGCGGCCCGAACAGCGGGATGCGCTGCAATTCCCGCTTCAGAACGTAGGAGGCGCGCGGCACCAGGGTGAGCCAGACCAGCGTGTCAAAAGCGGAACGGTGTTGCGAGGCGATCAATGCCGCCCCGTCGCGCGGCAGATGCTCGGCGCCGATCACCACCAGCCTGATGCCGCAGATGCGATACAGCCCGCCGAGCACCAGCCGGGCCCACAGCATCGCGTAGTCGATCACACGCTGGGGTGCGATCAGGCGAACGGCGATGCCGATCACCCCCATGACGAAGGTGAGGCCGAAAAACCAGGCATTGAACAGCGCCGAGCGCAGCAGCGTCACACGCCCGCGTTCCCCGGCATCAGCAGCGACAGGCCGAGCCCGGAGGCCAGCCACTTGGTGTATTCCCCGGCCAGCAGCCGCAGCGTCGCCGCGGTGCGCGGGTCGCGCATCGCCGGCGGCTGCACCGGCGCCGGGTACAGCGCCACGCCCGGCAGCGCGCGCGCAAGCTCGGTCAGCGCCCGCGGCATGTGATAGCCGGCCGTCACGACGATGAGCGTGCGGATGTGGTGCGCCGTCACCCAGCCGGCGGCCTCCTCGGCATTGCCGACAGTCGACGTCGCGCTGCGGCCCAGCGTCACGCGCGCGGCGAGGTCGTGGGCCGGCAGGCCGATCCGCCGGGTCAGTTCGGCGAGCGTCGGGCCGTGCACGCCCGACACCAGCAGCAGCCGGCCGCGCCCTTCGGCCAGCAGGCGCAGCCCGCGCTCGACCCGATCGGCGCCGCCGGTCAGCACCAGGATGCCGTCGGCGTAGGGCGGCGGCTTCGCGCGCCGTTCCGCCTGTTCGACGAAGGATGCGAAGCCGATCAGCCAGGCCAGCGTCGCCAGCGCCAGTGCGCCCGCGAGCAACGCGCGCAGGCGCGGCGGCGGGATCAGCCGCCTCACGGCAGGCGGCGCAGCCATCGCCGCACCGTGCCCTGCGCGGTCATCCAGCCGATCGCCGCCGCCACCAGCGGCAGGCAGGGCAGCGCCAGCCAGAGGGATCCGGGCACTGCGGCGAGCAGGCCGGCGCCTCCCTCCGCCTCGGGTCCGAAGGAGGCGAAGGGCGCCGCCAACCCGGCGAGGCCGATCAGCACCGGCAGCGCCGCCGCGGCGCCGACCGCCGCCCCGACCGCGGCCAGCATCGTGGTGCGTCGGGCGAAGCGGCCGGCGATGTAGCGGTCGGTGGCGCCGAGCCCGTGCACGATCTCGATCGCGTCGCGGCGGGCGGCGAGCCCGGCGCGGGTCGCGACGGCGACCACCGCCGCGGCGACCAGCACGACCACGACCAGCACCACCGCGGCGCAAGCCTGCAGGCTGCGCGCCAGGGCGGAGAGGCGCTGCACCCAGAGACCGTGACTCTCCACCAGCGTGCCCGGTGCCGCCTGGTCGAGCCGTCTCGCCAGCCCGGTCAGATCGACTCCCGGCCGGTCGAGGCGCACCTGCACCACCCCGGGCAGCGGCAGGGCCAGCGGCGCCTGCGCCGGATCGGCCGCCGCACCGCCCTTGTCGCCGCCGGCAGCAGCCGGGCCGATCGCCGCGGCGGCGAGGTCGCGACCAAGCCAGGGGCGAAGCAGGTCGGTGAGCTCGGCGCGATCGAGGGCGCGGGCCTCGGCGATGCCCGGCGCATCGGTCAGGATCGCGACCACCCGGGTCAGGCGGGTGCCTTCGCCACTGGCCGGGCTGGCGCCGGGATCGGGCACCTGCACGGTGAGCGCCGCCGCGGCGCCGTGCTGCCAGTGGTGCGCCAGCGACGAGGTGGCAACCGCACCGGCCAGGGTCAGCGCCGCGAGGAAGGTCATCGCCGCGACCAGCGCCGGCAGCAGCCGGTCGGACAGCGCGCGCCGGACGCCGAGATCGTCGAACCCGGCCGGCCGCAGCCGGGCGCGCCGGGCGCCGGCGGTCACGGTCTCACCCATCGGCGATCAGCCGCCCTTGATCCAGCCGCAGCGCCCGTGCCGGATGCCGTGCCACCAAACCGTCATTGTGCGTCGCGACCATGACCGTGGTGCCGAGGCGATTCATCTCCTTGAGCAACTGCATCAGTCGCTCCGCCTGGCCTTCGTCGAGATTGCCGGTGGGCTCGTCGGCCAGCAGCAAGTCGGGCCGGTTGATCACCGCGCGGGCGATGGCGACGCGCTGCTGCTCGCCACCGGACAGCTCGGCGGGGTGGGAGGCGTGCTTCCGGGCCAGGCCGACCCAGCGCAGCATCTCGGAGACGTCGGCGCGGATCTGGCCCTCGGGCCGGCCGGCGATGCGCAGCGGCAGCGCGACATTGTCGTAGGCGGTCAGATGCGGCAGCAGGCGGAAATCCTGGAACACGACGCCGATCCGCCGGCGCAGCCGCGGCAGCGTGCCGCGGGCGGCCTGCCCGACCGGAATGCCGAGGATGTCGAGCCGGCCGGCGGTCGGCCGCACCGCGAGGTAAAGGAGCCGCAGCAGGCTGGTCTTGCCCGCGCCCGACGGCCCGAGCAGCCAGCGGAATCCGCCCGCCGGCACCGCGAAGTTCAGATCGTGCAGCACGTCGGGCGCGGCCTGCCGGCTGCCCGCCGATCGGCCGCCGTAATGCAGTCCCACCCGCTCCAGCAATACCATCGCCGCCTGGCCGTGCCCCTGCCTCCGCTCCGGCCGCCGCCCGAATCGATCGACTCGCAGGACGCGGCCCCCGCCGAGCGGCGCGGACTGTGCCACTTCCGCGCCGCCGCCGGAACCGGCATTGCCATACGCGGAGGGGTTGCGCAGGATCGGGGGAAATGCGCATCGAATGCCCGTCCTGCCAGGCCGCCTACAAGGTTCCGGATACGCTGATCGGCGGCGGGCGCACGGTGCGCTGTGCGCGCTGCGGCAACGAATGGGCGCCGGGCGGTCCCGTGACCGCGCCCGAACCGAGCGTCGCCGCGCCGCCGCCTGCCCCGCCGCCGCCCGAGCCGCGGCATCTGCCGCATCTGCCGGCGACCCTGGTGGCGCCGGAGCGCGAGGGGGCGCGTCCGCTCGAGCCGGTGCCGGCACCGAAGCGTGCGCGCAGCGGCTGGGCACCGGCGCTGATCGGCTGGCTGGCGACGATCGTGATCCTGGCCGGCGCCGGCTGGGCCGCCTATACCTACCGCGACGAGGTGATGCTGACCTGGCCGCCCAGCATGCGGGTCTATGACGCGCTGGGACTGGCGGCGCCGGCCGCGCCGCCGCCGGGCCATCCCACCCCGGCTCCGGTTCCGGCGCCGGCTCCTGCCCCGGCACCCGCCCGGCCGGCGCCCAAGTAGAGGTCGCGTACGCTCGCCGAATCCCGCAGCGCCTCGATCGGGCCGGACTGCACGATGCGGCCGTTGTTCATGAGATACGCGCGCTCGGCGACCGCCATGGCGAGCCCGGCATTCTGCTCGACCAGCAGGATCGTGGTGCCGAAGCGGCGGCGGATCTCGCCGATCACGCCCCGCACCTCCTTGACCATCAGCGGCGAGAGGCCGAGCGAGGGCTCGTCGAGCAACAGCAAGCGCGGCCGCGCCATCAGCCCGCGCGCGATCGCCAGCATCTGCTGCTGCCCGCCGCTGAGCGCGCCGCCCTTCGCCTCGCCCTTCTGGTCGAGGATGCGGAAGAAGGATTGCATCAACGCGATATCGGCATCGACGCCGGACCGGTCGGCGCGGGCGTAGGCGCCGAGGCGCAGGTTCTCCCGCACCGTCATCGCGGCGAAGATGCGCCGCCCCTCCGGCACCATGACGATGCCGAGCCGCGCCAGCCGATCCGCCGGCAGGCCGGCGACGTCGGCGCCCTCGAGGCGGATATGCCCGCGCCGCGGCCGCAGCAGGCCGCAGATTGCGCGCAGCAGTGTCGTCTTGCCGGCCCCGTTCGGGCCGAGAATGGTGACGACCTCGCCCTCGGCCGCGACCAGCGAGACGTCGCGATTGACGGTGATCGCGCCGTAGGCCGTCTCGACGCAATCGACCTCCAGCAGGTTCACGCCGCACCCCCGAGATAGATCTCCACCACCTTGGGGTCGTTGAGCACCGCAAGCGGCGGTCCCTCCGCGATCTTGGTGCCGAAATCGAGCACGACCAGGCGCTGGCACAGCGCGCTCATCAAATTCATGTCGTGGTCGATCAGGCAGACGCCGACGCCGCGCCGCGGCAGCTCCAGGATCAGCTCGGCGAGTTCGGCGGTCTCGCGATCGTTCAGCCCTGCCGCCGGCTCGTCGAGCAGCAGCAGCGCCGGGCCGGCACCAAGCGCGATGCCGAGGCCGAGGCGCCGGAGATTGCCGAACGGCAGCGCGCCGGCGAGATCGTCGGCGTGCCGCTCCAGCCCGACGAAGCGGAGGATCGCCTCCGGCGAGTCCCACCCCTGCCCCGCCCCGCCGTGGCCGGTCTCCCAGGCGATGCGCACGTTCTCCCGCACCGGCAGGCCGGGGAAGGACATGGCCTGCTGGAACGTGCGCACCAGGCCGCGCGCAGCGATCGCGTGCGGCTTGCGGCCGGTGATGTTCTCGCCGCGCCAGGTGACGCGGCCGGCGCTGGGACGGAACACGCCGGTGACGCAATTGAACAGCGTGGTTTTGCCCGAGCCGTTCGGGCCGACGATGCCGACGATCTCCTCGGTGCCGATCGCGACATCCACGCCGGCCAGCGCCACGACGCCGCCGAACACCTTGCGCAGGCCGCTCACCTGCAGCGCCGCGGCGCTCATCGCGCGACCGCCCGCGCGCGGCGCGCCAGTGCGGCAACACCCGCCATCACGCCGCCCGGCAGCAGCAGGATCACCGCGACGAGGCCGACGCCATAAGCGATGCGCGCGTC
>DATJSJ010000083.1:0-25053 GCA_035504175.1 Acetobacteraceae bacterium | reverse complement strand
TGCGGCACTGGCGCGGGCCGCGCGCGGCGATCGATGCCGGCATCGCCTTCGTGCACCAGGAACTCTCGGTCGTGCGCAGCCTGTCGGTGGCGGAGAACATCCTGCTCGGCGACTACGCCGCCGGGCGCAGCGGCTTCATCCGCGGGGCGGCGATGCGGGCGCGGGCGCGCGCGACGCTGGACGAGGTCGGCGCGCGGCACATCCGGCCGGAGCAGCGCATGGACCGGCTCGGCATCGCCGATCAGCAGATGGTCGAGATCGCCAAGGCGCTGATCGGCCAGGTGCGGTTGCTGATCATGGACGAGCCGACCTCCTCGCTGACGCCGCATGAGGCGGAGGCGCTGTTCGCGGTCATCCGCCGGCTGCGCGATCGCGGCGTCGCCATCATCCTGACCAGCCACCGGCTGGAGGAAGTGTTCGCGCTGGCCGACCGCATCGTCGTGCTGCGTGACGGACGGCTGGTCAGCGACCGGCCGGCGACGACGGCGACGCGGGACGGCGTGATCCTCGAGATGTCGGGGCGCAGCCTCGGGCTGACGCTGACGCGGCCCAAGACGCCGGCGGCCGCGCCGGCGGGCGCGGTGGTGCTTGCGGTCGATGGGATCGCGGATGCACGTGGCGTCGGGCCGGTGCGCTTCGACCTGCATGCCGGCGAGGTGCTGGGCGTGTTCGGCCTCGTGGGCGCGGGGCGGAGCACGCTGCTGCGCATGCTTAGCGGCGCTCATCCGGTTGCAACGGGCCTGGCGCGGTATCCCGATGGCGGAGGCCTGCCGCGCACGCCGCGCGAGGCCTGGGCGCGCGGCGCCGCCATCCTGCCGGAGGACCGCAAGGCCGCCGGCATCGCGCCGAGCCTGTCGGTGCAGGAGAACGCGCTGCTCAGCCGCCGCCAGCGCGGCCCGGCCTGGCTGCGACCCGGGCGTGAGCGCCGCGAGGCCGCGACCTGGCTGCAGTCGCTCGCGGTGCGCGCCGCGCGAGTGGAGCAGTCGCTGCGCACGTTGTCGGGCGGCAACCAGCAGAAGGTGATCCTCGCCCGCTGCCTCGCCACGAGCCCGCGGCTGCTGCTGCTCGACGAGCCGACGCGTGGCGTCGACGTGCACACCAAGGCGCAGATTTACGAGATGATCCGGCGCCTGGCCGCGGACGGGCTCGCCGTGCTGTTCGCCTCCTCCGAATTGCCGGAAATCCTGGCGCTGTCCGACACGGTGCTGGTGCTGGCCAAGGGGCGGCAGACGCTGCTCGCCGCCAATCGCGACCTGGCCGAAGAGCGCATCCTGCAGGCCGCGTTCGCCTTTGCGTGAGGCAGGCGCATCAGTCACACCGCTGTCGAAGCGTCCTTCGCCGCGGCTCCCGACCGGCAAAACGCCGGTTGCCACAATTCGACGCGACCTGTTACCCCGTGGGAAGGCAGCCGGAAGGCACGGACATGCCGCGATCCAGCGCGGGGCAGGGCCGGGGCGCCGCTGCGTCCCGTTCATGATCGATTGGCTGGCGAATCGGCTCGCGGTCAGTGGACCCGCGGCCGAGCTGGCGCGCTTTCGCATCGCGGCGCGCGGCACCGGCGGCATTCCCTGGCATCTCGACCTCGAGTTCGAGGAAGCGCGGCTGCTGGCGCCGATGGCATCGGGCGGTCCGGCCGCGAAAGCGCTTGCTCGCTGCCTGCGCGATGTCGTCGCGCGGCGGCACGACCGGATGCTGACGCGTTGGCGCGAGCCCGGCGGCTGCCCGCTCGATCTGCACCGGCTGATTCCGGTTCCGCCCCCCATCCTGGCGCTTGGCGAGGACAATCCCGCAGCGCAGGACTGGCTCCGCGCACATTGGGGCACAGTGTGGCCGTTGCGGCATGTTCGCCTGGTCGAGACGAACGCCGACCGGCGGATGCGCCGCTCGGCGCGCGCGGTGTTCGATTTCTTTTCCGCCGACTGGACGCCATGGCAGGCGATCCTTCGCCTGCGCGGTGACTGGCCGAGGCTCGTGCTCGCCATCGAACCGCGTTACGGCGATGGATGACGCCTTTCCCGTCGCGTCACCGGCAGGCCGGCCGGATGCCGTCACGCCGGACCGGACGGATTGCCTTCGCCCGGCGCCGTCGCCCGAGCTGCACCTCGACGGATTCGACGGGCCGCTCGACCTGCTGCTCGACCTCGCGGAGCGCGCGCGCATCGACCTGCGCGGGATTTCGGTCATCGCCCTGGTCGAGCAGTGCGTCGCCGCACTGTCGCAGCATGCCCGGCACGTGCCGATCGAGCGACGGGCCGAGTGGCTGGTGCTCGCGGCGCGGCTGGTGGCGCTGCGATCGCGGCTGCTGTTCGCCGCCGATCCCGAGGCCGCGGCGGAGGCGGAGCGCGAACGCAAGCGACTGCAGGACCTGCAATGCGTGCGGCTCGCCGCGAGCTGGCTGCAAGCACGGCCGCAGCTCGGGCGCGACGTTTTCGCACGGCCGCGGCGTGGCCCGGACCCGCGCGTCTCGTCGTACATCAAGCTGATGGAGGCATGCCTCGCCGTGCTCGAGCGGGAGGACGAGCGGGAAAGCCTTCGCGGAGTGCCGGCAGACGAGGCCGCCTACCGACTGGTGATCCCGGCGTTGTTCCGCGTGCCGGACGCGATCGTCCGGCTGCGGACCCGGCTTGCCGAGATCCGCAGGCCGATGCGGTTCGAGGAGTTCGTGCCGCGGGTGGGAAGGGCCGAGGAGGCCTGGGAGTTGCGAGCCCGATCGGCGGTGAGCAGCACCTTCGTCGCGGCGCTTGAGATCGCCCGGCTCGGCGAAGCGCGGCTCGAGCAGGGCCGCGACCGGGCCCTGCTCATCGTGCCGTCCTGAGGCGCGCCGCGGCGCGCCCCCGGCCGTCGTCTACTGCTTCGCGCCCCAGATCTGCAGATAGTGTTCCTTGTAGTGATTGCCGGGGAAGAACATGTCCTTGCTGCCGCCTTCGGTGTCGACATTGGCGTGCGTCACGAGGAAGGGCGGCTGGATGAAGTCGCTCGGCGGCTGCTTGTTGAAGGCACGATTGAACTGGTCGATCGCCTCATAGGCCTGCAGCTCGAACGGTTCGGCGACGGTGACGATCTGGTACTGGTCTCCCGCCCGGATGCGCCCGTAGGCCGAGCGGTTGCCGTCGGCGCCGATCAGCTTGACCTGATCATTGGCAATGCCGCCGGCCCGCAGGGCGGGCACCGCGAAGTCGAAATCGTTGTCGCCGACCGAGGTCACGTAGAGCGGCAGCCCGTAGCGCTGCACCCAGCCGGTCATCAGGCCCGGCATCCGGTCGGACGCCGCGGAGGCGGGGAAGTTCGCGACTTCCAGCACCTTGCATCCCGGGCAGCGGCGCAGCTCCGCGACCGTCGCATCGGATTTGCTCTTCGCGATCGCGTACTCGTTGTGCGTGATCACCACGGTGTTGGCATGCCCGTTCGAGTCGGCGATCGCGACGTCGGCTTCAAGCGGCCCGATTGCCTCGGGCGCCTCGCTGATGTTGAAGAACAGGTGGATGTCGGGATGCGGTCCCGGAGTGGCGGCGGCGTGCAGGCCGATGAACACGATGCCCTTGGCCAATCCCTCGCGGATCGGCTCCTGCAGGCTGGCGGCATCGGCGCACATGGCGATGCCGTTCGGATTGAGCGCGATCGCCTCCCGCATGCCGTCGAGCCAGCCGGTGGGCGTGCCCTTGCCGTCGATGACGGTGACGCTCCAGCCGATATGGCTCGCCGCCTCCTTCATGAACACGCCATAGAGGCGGCAGATATCGTTGTTCTCGTCGCCCGAGAGATAGGCGATTTTCTTGCCCGGTTCCGGCTTGGGCGCCGAGGTCGGACCGGTCCATTCGGTCTGCGGACCGGAGAGCTTGGCGACCACCGCCTTGGCATGAGCGACGACGTCCTCGGCATGGGCGGTCGCGACGCCCAGGGCCGTGCAGCCAAGCGCGGCAAGCAGCAGCTTGCGCATCGAATTTGTTCCTCGTGCTGGTTGGGTGCGCGGTTGGTCAGACGACGGCGGGTATCGCCGTCGGGAAGTCGTCGTGGCCCTTGGTGAAGAACAGCATCTGGCTGAGATTGATGATGAATCCCGGCCCGATGTCGCGGTGCCCGATCGTCGGCACGTCGACCTGCGTCCCGACCTCGTGCTTCACCCGGCCGGATTTGAGCAGAATGGCCATGTAGGTCGCGAGATAGCCGAACTTGTACGGGCTCCACAGCGCGTACTGCTTGCAGGTCCCGTGCTCGAGATAGGTCTTCATCGTGCTGGGGATGCCGAAGCCGGTCGCGAAGACCTTGCCGATGCGGTGGGTGTCCTCGATCGCCTTGTTGATCGCCGGCACGCTGATGCCGGAGCCGCTGATGAACAGCTTGAGATCGGGATGCGCCTGCATCGCGGACGATCCGACCGCATAGCTCTTGTCCGGATCGTCGTTGGCGTACAGCGTGTCGATGAAGACGATGCTCTTGTATTTCGGGTTGGTCGCGATCTGCTCGTCGATCGCCTTCTTCTGCGAGATGAAGTTGGCAACCGTCGGCGTTGGCGCCACCCAGATCGACTTGCCACCCTCCGGCGCATTGGCCAGCGCGCAGTCCAGCATCGCCTTCGCCTGGATGTCGAACGGCGCCATGTTGGTGAACAGGTCGCGGCCGGCGGGGGCGACATCGGCGTCGAACGTCACCACGACGGCGCCGTGACGGCGCGCCTGGCGCAGCGCCGGCACCGGCGCGTTGAGATCGAGCGCCGCAGTGACGATGCAATCGGGATGCTGCGGCAGGATGTTCTGCAGCACCTGTACCTGGCCCTCGACGTCCGCTGTCGTCGTCCCGACATAGGTCTGCCGCGCGCCGAGCTCGGCGCAGGCCTTGGCGCCGCCGTCACGGGCCTGCTCGAAGAAGAAGAAGCCGGTGAACTTGGGCACGTTGAAGACGTGCAGCGGCTCGCCGGCCGCGGCCCGGCCGACCGGCACGCCGGTCTGCCGCAGCAGCTCGGCCATCGCGGGCAGTGATACGCCGAGCGCCAGCATGGCCCGCAGCCAGTGCCGGCGGGTGATCCGGCCGTCCGCCAGTCGCGCCGTCAGCCCGGCGATCCGGTCGTCGCGATCCTCGATCTCCATGGTGTCTCCTCCTGTTGTCTTGTCGTTGTTCGCTCAGCCCCCGCCCAGCCAGCCGGGCAGGCTGCCGCGCCAGGTGCGAAACTGCGCCGCCAGCACGGCAAAGATCAGGACCAGTCCGATCACCAGCGTCTGCACCGGGCCGGACAGATTCGCGAGGCCCATGCCGTTCTTCAGCGTGCCGAGCAGCAGCAGCGACAGCAGCAACCCCACGACGTTGCCGCTGCCGCCGAAGATGTCGACGCCGCCGAGCACGACCGCCGTGACGATGAACAGCAGCATGTCGCTGGCGTTGTCCGCCCGCGCCGACTGGTACTGGCCGATATAGACGAGGGCCGCGAGTCCGGCGGTAAGCCCCGCGAGGGCGAAGGCGGAGATCTTGACGCGCCCGACCGGAATGCCCGACATGCGGGCCGCCGTCGAATTGCTCCCGACCGTGTAGAGCAGACGGCCAAAGACCGTCGCGTGCAATACGAAGCCGAAGAGCACGAACGCGGCGAGCAACAGCAGCAGCGAGGCCGGCAACGGCCCGATCGATCCGGAGCCGAGCCCCAGATAGGAATCGGGGAAATCGGCATAACCCTCCTGACCGCCCAGCAGCAGCGCCAGCGCGCGATAGGCGCCCATGGCGCCAAGCGTCACCGCGAGCGAGGGCAGGCGGAAAGCGACGACCAGCCAGCCGTTGACCAGTCCTGCGGCCGTGGTCATCGCCAGCACGACGAGCAGCGCGGGCACGAGACCGACGCCGCCCTGCGACAGGCGGGCGAAGGCAATGTTGCCCAGCGCCATGATCGCGGGCAGCGAGATGTCGATCTCGCCGATCACCATGACAGGCATCAGCCCGAGCGCCAGCAGGCCGACGATCGCGATCGACTGTTGCAGCGAATAGGTGATCTGGCCCGCGTTCAGATAGAAGGGCGAACTCAAGCTCGCCCAGACTGCGGCGACCAGGATCAGCCCGAGCAGCAGCAGCTCGTTGCGCCAGGGTGCGAGCCGGGCGGTCATCAGGCGGTCCGCCGTCGGCGCAGCCCGCGCACCAGGTCGCGGATCCGGTGCTGGATCAATGCGTCGACGATCACCGCCGCGACGATCGCCGCACCCTGGACGAATTCCCGGACGAATTCCGACGCCCCCAGCAGCACCAGGCCGTTGTCGATCGTGGCCAGGGTGAGCGCGCCGACCGCCGCACCCGCGACCGTCCCTGAGCCGCCAAGCACCGAGACGCCACCGATCACCACGGCGGCGAGCGCGGAGAGCTCCATGCCCTGGGCGAGGTACGGCACGATCCAGCTTGCCTGCGCGGCGAGCATGAAGGCGGCGATGCCGGTGAGGCCGCCGCACAGCACGTAGGCGCGGAAGATGATGCGCGGCGCGCGCAGCCCGTAGAACTCGGCCGCCGCCGGGTTCGAGCCCACGGCATAGATCTGCCGGCCGAGCGGCAGGTAGCGCAGCAGCACCGATCCGGCCGCGACCACGAGCAGCGCGATCACGATCAGAACCGGCAAGCCGAGCACGTGCGCGGCCGAGGTGGACGCGACCCAGCCGGGAAGGTCCTTGACGTCGATCTGATGCCCGTTGGCGTAGAGGAACGCGAGGCCACGGAACACCGACATCGTGCCCAGCGTCGCGATCACGGACGGCACCCGCCCATAGGCGACGATCGCGCCGTTCACGACGCCGCAGGCAAGCCCGATCAGGATCGGGACGATCACCAGCACCGGGCCGAGCGGCGGCAGGTGGCGCACGATGTCGAGGCCGAGATAGGCGGCCAGCGCCGCGGTCGAGCCGACCGAGAGATCGTAGTTGCGCGTCACCACCACGACGGTCTCGGCGGCGGCCAGCACCACCAGCGTCGACGCGTTGAGCGCGATCGTCGTCGCATTCTCGAGCTGGGCGAAATGCGGCGCGGTGGCCGCGAAGGCGAGCGACAGCAGCACCAGGAAGGCGGCGACGCCGAGGACGCGGTTCTGCAGCAGCGTCGCGGGGATCCGCGGCGCCCGGCGCGGCGTCGGCACTGGCCGCGGCGCGGTTCCGGCTTCCGCGCTCATGCCGCTTCCCGCCGGCGCAGGCTGGCGGCGCGCATGATGGCCTCCTCGCTTGCCTCCTCGCGGGTGAACTCCGCGGTGAGCCGGCCATCCGCGATCACCAGCACGCGGTCGCCGAGCCGCAGCACCTCGGGCAGGTCCGACGAAATCACCAGGATCGCGATGCCCTCGGCCGCGAGGTGCCGGATCATGCCGTGCACCTGCGCCTTGGTGCCGATATCGATGCCGTGCGTCGGCTCATCCAGGATCAGCACGCGCGGCGCGAGCGCGAGCGACTTGCCGAGCACCACCTTCTGCCGGTTGCCGCCAGAGAGGGATGCGACGATCTGCGCCGGCGAGCTGGCCTTGATCTGCAGCCGCTGCATCGTCGCGGCGGCCAGCGCCTGCTCGCGGCGCCTGTCGAGCACGCCGAAGCGGGCCAGGCGACGCAGCACTGCCATGGCGACGTTGCGGGCGATCGATTGCGTGGTGACGAGGCCGGCGCCGTCGCGATCCTCCGGCAGATAGGCCAGTCCCTTCGCCAGCATCGCACGGGGCCCGAATCGCCGGACATCCTGGCCATCGATGCGGACGCGGCCGGCGCTCGGCGGCGTCGCACCGAAGATCGCCTGCGCGATCTCGCTGCGTCCGGCGCCGACCAGGCCAGCCATGGCCACGACCTCGCCGGCGCGCAGCTCGAACGACACGTCGTCGAACACGCCGGCGAGGCTCAGGCGCTCGACCTGCAGCCGAGCCGGCGCCGTTCCCGTGCTGGCCGGCGTGGCGGTTGGCGACGCGTCGGGATAGAGCTGCTCCGGGGACCGGCCGACCATCAGGCGCACGACCGCGGCCTCGTCCAGCTCCGCCGCCGGCCGCGTCGCGACGTGGCGGCCGTCGCGCAGCACGGTCACGGAGTCGACCAGCCCCTGCAACTCTTCCAGCCGGTGCGAGATGAAGACGATCGAAATGCCGCGCGCGCGCAGGGCGCGCACGGTGCGGAACAGGCGCGCGGTCTCGCCCGGGGTCAGCGAGGCCGTCGGCTCGTCGAGGATCAGCAGCCGGTCGACGCCGGCCGCCATCGCCCGCGCGAACTCGACGAACTGGATCTCGCCGATGGAGAGGCCGGCGACCGGCGTCGCCGGCGAGATGTCCGCTTCCAGCAGCCCGAGCAGGCGCTCGGCCTCCGCATACATCCGGGCGCGATCGACGCCGCCCCAGCGGAAGCGCGGATGCAGGCCCATGAAGATGTTCTCGGCCACGTCGAGATGCGGGAACAGCTTCGGATCCTGGTACATCGCGACGATGCCGCAGGCGCGCGCCTCCATCGGCGTCGCGAACCGGCATTCCGCGCCATCGAGCAGGATGCGGCCGGCATCCGGGACCAGGAGTCCCGTCACCAGCTTCACGAGCGTCGATTTGCCGGCGCCGTTCTCGCCCAGCAGCGCGTGAATCTCGCCGGGCTGGATGGCGAAGCTCACCTCCTGCAGCGCACGGATGCCGCCGAAGGATTTCGACAGCCCGGCGATCTCGAGGCGTGGGATCACCCGCCCGCCTCCCGCGCGTGCTCGCCCTGATCCTGCATCGCCCAGTAGAGGCGGGAGACCTCGTCCAGATGTGCTTCCATCGCGTCCGCTGCGGCCTCCGGATCGCGCGCGGCGATCGCGTCGAAGATGCGCTGATGCGCCGCGTGCGCCAGTTCACCGGCCTGCGGCGCCTGACCCGACACCACGCGCTGCTCGGTCAGCCATTCCACGATCCCCTGATAGACGCCGGTGAACACCGGATTGCGCGGGATCGCCGCGATCTCGTAGTGGAAGGCGACATCGGTGCGCTGGAAATCCGGCTGGCGGCCGATCGCCTTGCGATTGGCGGCGAGCGCCTGCCGCAGCCGGGCGATGTCGTCGGCGGTCGCACATTGCGCGGCCAGCCGCGCCAGGCCGATCTCGAACAAAGCCCGCGCCTGCTGCAACTGGCGCGCGCCGCCCGTCTGCGCCATCAGGAAACGTGCCGCGCCCGACATGCCGTCGACCAGCACGCGCGCCGATGGCGCCGTCACCCGCGCGCGCTCGCCGCTGCTGACGGTGACCAGACCGGCGCGGCGCAGCGACAGCAGCGCCTCGCGCACGGCGGAGCGGCCGACGCCGAGCTCGTCGGCGATGTCGCGCTCGGACGGAAGCTGGTCGCCCGGTCGCCAATGCCCGTCCTGAATCGATTGCTCCAGCCGCGCCGCCACTTCCTCGTGCAGGCGACTGCGACGGATCGGCGTGGCAGAGCGGGGCAGGACGCCGCGCATCAGGCGAGTCCGGACCCCGTGTAGCCGGCGACGCGGCCGGCCGCGGCGATGCCGTCGAGCGTCGCCGGATCGAGCGGAATGCCCTCGGCCAGCCGCCGCGCTTCGAACTCGGATTCCAGCAGCCCGGGCGGATAGAGACGCGTCGCGTCCGCGCCGCGGCGCCCGTCCTGCACCTGGCGGCTGATCGCATCGACCCGCTCGCGGACCCGCTCGGCCGGCTGGAAGGCGGCGATGTCCAGTGCGATGAAGACGTGGCCGTCATGGCCCGGACGCGGCCCGTCGATCATGTTGCCGAGTTCCGTGCCATAGGCGGCGCCGGACAGCAGCGTCGAGAGCATGCCGCTCATGATCGCAAGCCCGATCCCTTTGTGGCCGCCGACCGGCTGGATCAGTCCGGCGAGTGCTGCATCCACATCGGTCGTCGGCCGTCCCTCGCTGTCGAACGCCCAGCCCTCGGGGATCGGCGCGCCTTTCTGCTTGTAGATGCGCATCTTGCCGTGCGCGGTGGCGCCGAAGGCGATATCGAGCACGACCGGCGGTTCGCGACCGCCGGGAAAGCCGACGGCCAGCGGATTCATCCCGACGATCTTGTCGACGCCGCCCCACGGCGCCATCGTCGGCAGCGCGTTGGTCGCGGCGATGCCGGCCATGCCCGCGCGAACGGCCTGCAGCACCCAGTAGTCCAGCGCGCCGCAATGATTGCTGCCGCGCACCGCGGCGACGGCGACGCCGGTCTCGCGCGCCCGCGCGATCGCCTGGCCCATGGCGAAACCGGCGACCACCTGACCCATCGCGTTGCCGCCATCCACCACCAGCGCGCCGCCGCGCTCGTGCAGCAATGACGGCCTGCCGCGCGGATCGACGCCGCCGCCGGTCAGCTTGGCCATGTATTCCGGCACGCGCATCGTGCCGTGCGAATGGATGCCGCGCAGATCCGCGCGCACCAGCGTGTCCGCGACGAGTGCCGCATCCGCCTCCGACATGCCCGCCGCGACGAAGATCGCCGCCACCCAGCGATGCAGGTCCGCCGATGCGACGACGCGCTCCGAGCCGGTTTCAGGATAGACCGCCATGCGCTGCTCCGCTGCTCAGGCCATGAACACGCCGCCGTTGACATCGAGCACCGTGCCGGTGACGTAGCTCGCGGCCGGGGCGCAGAGGAAGGCGACCGGCCAGGCGATCTCCTCGGCCGTTCCCATGCGACCGAGCGGGATCCTGCCGAGATCGACCGGACGCTCTTGCATCATCGGCGTGGCGATCGAGGCCGGCGCCACCGCATTGACCAGCACGTTGTGCGGCGCCGCCTGGCGCGCGAGCCACTTGACCAGCGCGTGCAGCGCGCCCTTGGAGGCGACGTAGTGCGGCCCGGCTATCAGGCCGCCCATCCGGCCGGCGAGCGAGCCGATCAGCACGATCCGCCCGTCGCGCCGCGCCACCATGCCGGGCAGCAGGGCGCGGATGCAGTGCAGCGGGCCGAGCACGTTGACCGCCATCACGCGCTCGAACTGCGCCTCCCAGCCGGGATCGCGCCAGTCGTCGTTCCACGGGCAGACCGCCGCGCTGGCGACGAGCGCATCGATGCGGCCGAGCGTCGCACACAGCCGCTCCACCGCTTCGCGGTCGGCCGAATCGAGGGGCAGGGACCGGGCCGCGCCATCGCCGGCCCGGATCTCGCGCGCGACCGGCTCGGCGTCGGCGATGTCGGCGAGGATGATCTCGGCGCCGAGGCGCGCGCAGATCCGTGCCACTGCGGCGCCGATGCCGGACGCGGCGCCGGTAACCAGGATGCGGCGATCCCTGAGGGAGAACCCGGTCACGTCCTGGTCGCCGCGACCCGGCGCTGTTCGCGCCGGCGATGCGTCGCAACGGCGAGGCCGACCGCCAGCACCAGCATCGCGCCGTTGAACAGGCTTTCGACGAAGAACGGCGCGCCGAGCTGCGTCAGGCCGGCAACGGCGACGGCGAGCACGGCCACGGCCAGCACGGTGCCCCAAACATTCGGGCGCCCGGGACGGATTGCCGTCGCGCCGAGCAGCGCCCCGGTGAAGGCCGGCAGCATGAGTTCCTGACCGACCGTGCTCTGCCCGACCTGCAACTGCGCCTGCAGCACCACGCCGGCGAAGGCGGCGAGCACGCCGGAGGCGGTGAAGGCGAGGGTGACGTAGCGCTGCACCGAGATGCCGCTGAGCTCGGCGGCGCGCGGACTGTCGCCGATGACGTAGAGGAAGCGGCCGAGCGGGAGGTACTCGAACACGATCCACAGCGCCACGGCGACCACCAGCACGTAGATCAGCGGCGCCGGGATGCCGGTGCCGTCGATCCGTGCCGCGATCATGGTGAAGGAGCGCGGCAGGATGCCGACGACCTGCCGCCCGCCGGTGTACCACTGGTTCACCCCGAGCAGGAACGTGCCGGAGCCGAGGGTCGCGATGAAGGAATTGATGCCGGCGCGGGTGACCAGCACGCCGTTGATCCAGCCGACCAGGGCGCCGAGCAGCACGCAGAGCAGGGCGGCGATGCTCCAGCCGAGATGCTGCTGCGTCTGCAGGCCGTTCGCCAGCACCTGCGAGATGCCGAGCACCGAGGCGGCGGAGAGGTCGTAATTGTTCGACGCGAGCGGAATCATCACCGCCAGCGCCACCAGCGCGTTGATCGAGCGCGTGCTGACCATCGACTGGAAGGTGAAGGCGGTGAGGAACGTGTCGCCCTTCAGCACGGCGAACACGACGATCAGCAGCAGCAGCAGCAGCAGCAGGTTCCAGACCGCGAACAGGTGCACCGCCCGGGCGCGCATGTCGCTGGCGACGCCGACCATCGGGCTCATCGGCCGAGCTCCGGCCTGGCCGCGCCGCCGGCTTCGGCGCCGGCGGCAAGCGCGGTGAGGCGCGGCACCGACAGCGCGGCGCGATCGAGCTCGGCCCTGACCCGGCCGCGGTCGAACACCAGGGCGCGATGGCAGATCGTCGCCACCTCCTCGAAATCCGACGAGACCAGCAGCACGGCGGCGCCGCGCCCCAGCAGATCCTGCAACATGCGATAGATCTCGCCCTTGGCGCCGACATCGACGCCGAATGTCGGTTCCTCCAGGACGAAGACGCGGCTGCCCGCCTCCATCCATCGCGACAGCACGACTTTCTGCTGGTTGCCGCCGGAGAGCATCAGGATCGGCCGTTCGGTGTCCGGCGGCCGCACCGCGAGCCGTCGCAGCACCTGCGCGCAGCGCGCGCGCTCCCGTTCCGGGATGATCGGCGCGAAGCGGGAGGCGCCGGCGAGCAGCGGATTGACGAACAGGTTCTCGCGCACGGTCAGCGTGGCGGCGACGCTTTCCTCGCGGCGCTTGCTGGAGACGAGCCCGACGCCGCGCGCGATCGCCTCGCCCGGCGCGTGCGGCCGCAGCGGCGCGCCGTCCAGGCGCACGGTTCCGGACAGGATCGGGGTGTCGCCGAACAGCGCCCGGCCGACCACGCCGTGGCCCGCCCCGCGCAGCCCGACCAGCCCGAGCACCTCGCCGCGCGGAACGCGGAACGACACCGGGCCGACGCCGGTTGCGACCAGCGCATCGACCTCCAGCACCGGCGCCGCACCCGCCTCGCGCGGCCGCACGTCCAGTTCGTCCAATACCCGGCCGACGATGTCATGCACCAGCGCACCGGGTGAGGTCTCGGCCGTCACGCGCGTCGCGATGCGACGCCCGTCCCGCAGCACGGTCACGCGGTCGGCGATGCGAAACACCTCGTCCAGACGGTGCGTGACGTAGAGGATGCCCATGCCGCCGTCGCGCAGCCCGCCCAGGATGCGCAGCAGTCGCGCGACATCGACCTCCGGCAGGGCCGCGGTCGGCTCGTCGAGCACCAGCATGTCGCAGCGCACGGCGAGCGCGCGGGCGATCGCCACCACCGCCTTCGCGGCAACCGAGAGGTCCCGCACCCGGCTGTCCGGCGCGATGTCGCCCCCCATGCGATGCAGGATCCTGGCCGCGTCCCGCTCCGCCCGGGGCCAGGAAATCAGGCCACCCGCGCGGCCGCCGCGCCGCGGATAGCCGGCCAGGATGGCGACGTTCTCGGCCACCGTCATGCTCTCGACCAGGCCGAGATCCTGGTGGATGAAGGCGATCGGCGGCCGGTCGGCGGCGAGCGTGACGGCGCGGCCGTTCCACAGGATCTCCCCGGAATCGGCCGCGTGCACGCCGGCGAGGATCTTGATCAGGGTCGATTTCCCGGCGCCGTTTTCGCCGAGCAACGCATGCACCTCGCCGGGCCTGACCTCGAAATCGACCGCGTCCAGCGCCAGCGTGCCGCCGAAGCGCTTGGTCAGGCCGCGGATTTCGAGCAGCGGCGAGGCCATCGCGCGACCCCTGCCGTCAGGAGGCGCCCCAGATCTTCAGATAGTGCTCCTGATAGTGGTTGCTGGGGACGAAGGTGTTCTTGTCGCCGCCTTCGGCGTTGATGTTGTCCGGCGTGACCAGGTAAGGCGTCTGCACGAAGCCGCTCGGCTTCTCGTGGTGGAAGGCGCGGTTGAGTTCGTCCACCGCCTGGTAGCCCTGCAGCCCGTACGGCTCCGAGGCGGTGACCATCTGGTATTGCCCGCCCGCCCGGATCCGCTCATAGGCGGATTTGTTGCCGTCGGCCGAGACCAGGATCACCTGCGACGGATCGACGCCGCCCGCGCGCAGCGCCGGCACCTGGAAGTCCGCGGTGTAGTCGGCGACCGAGGTGATGTAGAGCGGCGTGCCGTATTTCTGCACCCAGGCCGTGACGAGGGCCGGCTGGCGCTGCGCCGCCTCGCTGATCGGGCTGTTGGAGAATTCCAGCACGGTGCAGCCCGTGCATTGCTTGAGCCGCGCCTCGGTCGCGTGCGCCTTGGCGCAGGCGATCGCGAACTCGCAGTGCGAGGTGACCACGACGCGCGCCTTGCCGTCGGAATGGACGATGATCCAGTCGGCCTGGGCGCGGCCGATGTCGCGCGGATCCTGCTGGATGTTGACGAACAGGCCGAGATCGGGCTGCGGCCCCGGAAAGGCGGTCGCGTGGATGCCGACGATGACGATGCCCTTTGCCTGCGCCTGCTTGATCGGGCCCTGCAGGCTGGCGGCATCGGCGTTGGTCACGATGCCGTCGACCTTCAGCGCGATCGCCTGGTCGAAGCCCTGCTGCCAGCCGACCGGCGAGCCGTGGCCGTCGATGATCGTGACCGTCCAGCCGATCTTGCCTGCCGCCTCCCGGATCGCCTGGCCCCAGTCGCGCGAGGCGTCGTTCTGCTCGTCATAGGAGAGATAGGCGATGTGCTTGCCCGGCTCCGGCTTCGGCGCGGAGGTCGGCCCGTCCCACTGGGTCTGGGGTCCGGTGTAGCGGAGCAGTTCCGCCTTGACCTGGTCCATGAACGCGTCCGCGCGGGCCGACAGCATCGTCCCCGCGACCGACACGATGATCACCGCGGCCGCGAGCGCGGCCCGCCGAAGCCCGGATGGCATGTTCCCCCCGATTCAAGGCCGCTGATCGTGCCCGGCCCTTTGGCATGTTTGAGGGTATCGTACTGTCAGACAGGTCGACAGGCAAGGGGCGCGGCGGAGTGGCCGCCGAAGCCCGCCAACGGATCATCGACGGCGTTGACAAGAAACCGACCGGTCGGTATGTCTCTGCCCATGAGTTCCCCCGGCACCTCCCGGCCAGCGCGCGGCGAAGCAAGACAGCGGCTCCTCGATGCGGCCCTCGCCGTGATCCGCGCGCAGGGCTACGCGGCGACCTCGGTCGAGGATCTCTGCGCCGCCGCCGGCGTCACCAAGGGTGCCTTCTTCCACCATTTCCGCAGCAAGGAAGACCTCGCCGTCGCGGCGGCGGAGCACTGGTCCGCGCTCACCGGCGCGCTGTTCGCCGCGGCCCCGTACCATGCGCACGAAGACCCGCTCGCCCGCGTGCTCGGCTATGTCGATTTCCGGCGCGACCTGATCCGCGGCTCGCTCGCCGAGTTCACCTGTCTCGTCGGCACGATGACGCAGGAAACGTTCGCGACCGCGCCGGCGATCCGCGACGCCTGCGCCGCCTCGATCACCGGCCACGCCGGGACGCTCGAGGCCGACATTGCCGAGGCGATGCAGCGCTACGGCGTTCGCGGCGCATGGACGCCGCGCAGCCTGGCGCGGCACACGCAGGCGGTGCTTCAGGGTGCCTTCATCCTCGCCAAGGCCACCGATGATCCCGACGCCGCGCGCGACGGCATCGCGCATCTGCGCCGCTACATCGCGCTGCTGTTCGGGCAAACCCCAGCGGAGGAGACGCTGCCATGACCCTCGATCCGGCACCGATGCGGCTCTATTGGATCAAGGCGCAGGCGCCGCGCCGCGTCCTCGCTCTCATCAAGCATCTCGGGATCGACGCCGAATGCGTAGAGCTCGACATGATGGCGGGCGCACTCCGGACGCCGGATTACGCGGCCCTCAACCCGAACATGAAGGCTCCCACCCTCGTGGACGGCTCGCGGGTGCTCTGGGAATCCTCGGCGATCATGGCGTATCTGTGCAACAAGGTGGCTTCGAACATGTGGCCGGCGAACGATCCGGGCGAGCAGGTCGAGGTGCTTCGCTGGCTGTCCTGGAACGATTGTCATTGGTCCGCCGCGGTCGGCCCGTACTATTTCGAGCACGTGGTCAAGGCGACGTTCGGAATCGGGCCGCCCGATGACGAAGCCTTGCGGCCGGCTGCGGGGCCGTTCACGCGATGCGCGAGCATCCTCGACCACCATCTCGCCGACCGCAGCTACGTCGCCTGCGAGCGGCTGACCATCGCCGACTTCCAGTTGGCATCGATGGCGACGTATTGGCGGGAGTCACACATGCCGATGACGCCATTCCCGGGCATCGTCGGCTGGATCGACCGGCTCAATCAGCTCCCGGCGTGGTCGGATCCGTGGCCGGAGCCGGCGACACGCGCCGCGTGAAGGGCGGCGCCGTCGTCTGCGAGCGTCTGCAGGATCTTGGATCGGGCCAGGGCAACGCCGACGGCGCGGGCGACCGTACGCTTGCATTGCAGCAACCGAGTGAACAGGAGAGACCGTCATGGTTTCCACGTCGACGACATCCGAACGCACGGCTGACGAGCGCGCGATCCTGGCAGTGCTCGATGGCCTGCGCCGCGCCCACCACGAAAAGGACGCCGCCGCGATCGCCGCATGCTATGCCGCCGACGCCGTCATCTGCGACCTCTCGCCGCCGCTCGCGCATTACGGTGTCGACGTCGCCGCCAAGCAGGAATGGCTCGATGGCTGGGCCGGTCCGATCGAGATCGAGCCGGGCGAGACCTCGCTGACCGTCGACGGCGACCTGGCCGTGCTGCATGGCTACACGCAGATGAGCGGCACGCCGAACGCGGCCGGTCGGCGCATCAGCTTCTGGCTGCGCGACACGATCTGCCTCCGCCGCCGGGCCGGGGAGTGGCGCATCGCGCACTTGCATTCCTCCGTCCCCTTCCACATGGATGGCAGCCTCCGCCCCGCCTTCGACCTGCAGCCCTGATGCACGCGGCCCGATCGGGCCGCGTCCCGCCTCACGCCTGACCCACATCTCCAACCGAACCAGGGAGACGTCCGATGACGCCAGCCGATCCGTCGCGCCTGCCGCGCGGCATGCACAGCCTCTCGCCGCATCTGGTCTGCGCCGGCGCCGCCGATGCCATCGAATTCTACAAGCGGGCGTTCGGCGCCGAGGAGCTGATGCGGCTCGCCGGTCCCGACGGCAAGCTCATGCATGCGGCGCTGCGTATCAACGGCGCGTCCGTGATGCTGGTCGATGAGATGCCCGCCTTCGGCGTGCTCGGACCGCAGAGCCGCGGTGGCACCTCGGTGACGATCCACCTGGTCGTCGCGGACGTGGATGGCGCGACCGGGCAGGCCGTCGCGGCCGGCGCCCGCGTCATCATGCCGGTCGCCGACCAGTTCTGGGGCGACCGCTACGGCATCATCGAGGACCCGTTCGGCCATCGCTGGTCGCTCGCGACACCGCAGAAGTCGCTCTCGCCGGCCGAGCTCGCCGAGGCGGCGCGCGTCGCGATGAGCGGTGCGCAAGGCTGCGGCTAACTTCCGGGCGCAGCGAAGCGCGGCTCGCATCGCGACCACGCTTCGTCGCCTGCGTTCGATACCCGGCCTGGACCAACCCGAGATCATGGAGGGACCGATGCGGTTCATGTTGCTGATGATCCCGCAGGGCTATGAGAGTGCCGCGCCGGGCGCGATGCCGGATGCCGCGCACGTCGCCGAGATGATGCGGTTCAACGAGGCGATGCGCGAGGCCGGCATCCTGCTCGGACTCGACGGGCTGCACCCGCCGTCGATGGGGGCGCGGGTGAGTTTTGCCTCCGGCGAACCCGAGGTGATCGAGGCGCCGTTTCCCGGCGTGCGCGAGGTGCTGGGCGGCTACTGGATGATCCGCGTCGGCTCGAAGGACGAGGCCATCGCGTGGGCCAGGCGCTGTCCGGCTCGACCCGGTGAGACAATCGAGGTGCGCCGGGTGCAGGAGATGGAGGATTTCACGCCGGAGATCCGCGCGGCTGTCGCCCAGGGCGGCTGAAACGGATGCCGGAAGGCGGGGGCGAGCATGCCTCCGCCGGTTCCTGACCGCGCACGGGCCAGCGCGACGCTGGTCTGACCACCAACGATCGCGATCCGGATTCGGCCGACACCGCCACTGCCGGGACGTCTGCGCCGCGCAACCTCGCCATCACGACATCGCGTCGAACGCACGCTCTTGCGGTGAGGCCGGAGTGCTGTCACCAGATCGCGCCATCGGGCCAGGGTGATCTCCATGCAGGCGGGCGCCGCCTATGACGGGCGACGGGCGGCATCGGCGACGGGTGCGCGTTCGCGCGTCGATCTGTGGCTCGTCTCGTACGGCCTGCTCGGCCTGACGCAGAGCGGCCTGCTGCCCGTGCTGATGCCGCTCGCCGGGCACGGATCGGCGGCCGGCCTGACTTATGCGGCGTTCTCGCTGCTCGGCGTCTGCGCGCCGTTTCTCGGCACCTGGGCCGACCGTACGGGGCGACACCGCGACCTGCTCGTCTGGGGCACGGGATCGGCCGGATTGCTGCTGCTGGCGTTCGCTGCCGTGTCGGGTCCGATCCGGATCCTGCTGGCGGCCGGGGCCGGCGTCGGCGCCATGGCAACGGCGACGGCGGGCAACGTCCTGGCGATCCAGGGTCAGCCGGAGGCGGACTGGGATGCCCGCGTGGCGCTGCTGCAGCGCTACACCAGCGCCGGCCAGGTCGTCGGCCTGGCGGCGGCGGGCCTGCTGGCGCGCACGCATCCCGGCGGCGGCTTCGTCGTCGCCGGCCTCGGGCTTCTGGTGGCCGGCGCGCTGGCCGCCATCTCGGCGCCGCGCGTCGCGCCGGGGCGTCCGCCAGCCAAGCCCGCGCCGCGGCCCATGGTCGGCGGCGACGCCGGCATCTCCGGAGCGCATCACCGCGGCCACCATCTCTCCTGGCAGGAGCTGCGCACCTATCTCCGCGTGATCAACCGGCCGCTGCAGCGATTCCTGATCGTCTGGCTGGTGGCGTATCCGGCGATGAACGGCTTCGCCACGCTGTTCCCGGTGGCGATGGTCCGGCAGTTCGGGATGAACCCGCTCTGGCCGTCCTTCGCCTACGCCGTCGGCGTGGCGGCGAGCCTGCTGCTGTACGGTCCGGTCGGGGCGGTGACGCATCGCGTCGGCGGCGGCCGCACGCTGATCACGGGCATCGGGCTGCGGCTGGTGCTGCTGGCACTGCTCGCCGCGGCGAACTTCGCAGCGCTCGGGATGATCGGCTGGGTGGCGCTGGGCGGGTTCGCGCTCATCCAGCTGGTCTGGCCGCTGCTTGCGGTCGGCGCGAACTCGCTGTCGCTGCGCCTGGCACCGACGGCGCGTGGTGAAAGCGTCGGGCTGTTCAATGCGGCGACCTCGCTCGCGGCGGCCGTCGGATCGGCTCTGGCCGGCGAGGTGTTCGGCAAGACCGGCTTCGGCGGCCTGACCGTGGTCGCGCTCGTCATCGTGGGCGCCGCTCTGGCGCTGAGCCTGGCCTGGCTGCGGTGCTGGGAGAACCCGGCCGGCGCATCGTAGCGCACGCCGGCTTGCACGGATGGCGATGGCAGCGTCGCCACTGCGCGGCGTGCGACTCGCATCGGCGGCGTCGCGGTCCGGGATGGCACGGTTCGACAATCACCCGCACCCGGTGCTCAGTGCAGCGGCGCCCCGGACGCGGCGCGGGGTCTGGCCGGGTCGGCGGCACGGCCGGCGGGATAGGGGGAATGACTATGGCCGAGGATGCCGTGGCGGGCCTGTTGCAGGCACTGGACGAAAAAGCGATCGAGTATCTCCGCTTCGAACTGCCGGACCTGCACGGCATTTCCCGGTCGAAGACGGTGCCGGTCGACAAGGTCGAGGCGTTTGCCCGGCGCGGCCTGAATTTCTACGGCGGCGTGCTCGGCCTCGACACCGCGTCCAACGTCGTGCCAGCAAGCGGGCTGCACGGCGAGCACAACTACGCCGACCAGGCGCTGTTCCCCGACCCGGCATCGTTGCGCGTCATCCCATGGCTGGAGCGCACGGCGAGCGTCGTCTGCCTCGGCCACTGGCAGAACGGCGAGCCGCAGCGCGCCGCGCCGCGCTTCGTGCTGGCGCAGCTGATCGGCCGGGCCAACGCGCTCGGCTACGACGTGATGATGGGCCACGAATACGAATACTACCTGCTGTCGGCGGCCACCAGGGCGCGCCTGTTCGAGGGCATTCACATCTTCCACACGGTGCGCAACCAGTACACGCCGTTCCTGGACACGCTGGTACCGACGCTGCGCGCCTACGGCATCGACGTCATCACCCATAACTGCGAATACGCCGGCTCGCAGTTCGAGACGGTGTACGGCCCGGGCATGAATCTCGCCGCGGCGGACAAGGCCTTCGCGTTCAAGAACGGGCTGAAGGAGCTGGCGCACCGCAACGGGCTGCTGGCGAGCTTCATGGCCAAGCCGTTCGCCGGCCTGTCGGGCAGCGGCTGCCATTTCCACCTCAGCCTCTGGCGGCGCGACACCGGCCGCAACGCCTTCCTCGATGCGGCGGCACCGGACGGGCTGTCGCCGGTCGCGCGCTCCTTCATCGAGGGCGTCCTGGCGCACGCCCCCGCCATGATGCCGCTGATCAACCCGACGCCCAATTGCTACCACCGCGTCAAGCCGCACACCTTCGCCCCGTCCAACGTGAGCTGGGGCGAGCAGGACCGGTCGGCGATGGTGCGGGTCAAGGCGATGCGCGACGAGCGGACGCATATCGAAATGCGCGGCGGCTCGGCGGCGAGCAACCCCTACCTGCTCGCCGCCGCCGTGCTCGCCGCCGGGCTGCTTGGCATCGAGTCCGGGGCGAGCCTGCGCGACCAGGCCCGCGACATGCCGAGCGAGGAGAATCCGGCGCTGGCCAAGTTTCCACAGACGCTGGGCGCGGCGCTTGCGGCGCTGGAGCAGGACGAGGGCTTCTCGGCGATGCTCGGCGCCGATTTCGTGCGCGTGTTCACCGCGGTCAAGGCGTTCGAGCTCGCGCGCTTCCGCGCCCATGTCACCGATTGGGAGGTCAACGAGTATCTCGAACTCTACTGACGCCGCCGGGAGGCCAACTCGCCGTTCGCCGTGCCGCGCCGCGCGCAACCCTACGCCGAGGTCCTGACCCATGAGCAGCGCGTTCGACCCATTGCAGTGCCGGCGGGACAAGGCGCTGGACCCGGCCGTCACCGCCGTCCTGATCGTCGACGCCCAGCAGAGCGAGGTCACCGAGCGCCATCGCATTCAGCATCCGGAGTACTGGCAGGCGTTGCACGAGCGCGCGCTGCCGGCGATGCGCCGCCTGATCGACGGCGCGCGCGCCGCCGGATGCGAGATCATCTACACGGTGATCGAGGCGCTGACGCGCGACGGGCGCGACCGTTCGCTCGACCACAAGCTCTCCGGCATCCTGATCCCACGCGGCGCGCCGGAGGCCGCGGTTATCCCGCTGGTCGCGCCCGGGCCGGACGACATCGTGCTGCCGAAGACCTCGTCCGGCGTGTTCAATTCCACCAACCTCGACTACGTGCTGCGCAATCTCGGCGTTGAGAATGTGATCGTCGCCGGTTTCCTGACCGACCAGTGCGTCGACATGGCGGTGCGCGACGGCGCCGATCGCGGCTACTACATGGTCTGCGCCGAGGACGCCTGCGCGACGCACACCGCGCTGCGCCATGCGACGGCCCTGCAGGCATTCGGCGGCTACTGCCGGGTGCAGACGGTCGCGGAGGTCCTCGCGTCGATCGCCGGCGCCGCCTGACAGCCTGGGTGTCGCGGCGGCGTTGCCCGCGTGGGGCCCTGCCGGCGCAGCAGGTCGAGAATGCGGTACCGCCGCTCCCGGCTCATTTGTATCCCCGGACGGGGATCGGCCGCGGCGGCGGTGCGCGGCGGACCATGGCGAGAGAGGCATTTTGACGCCGATGCGGATTTTTGTGCAGCGCGCCGGCGTGGTCCCGGTCTAGCCTCACGCGATCAGGCCGGGGATGCGGATGGGACGGATCGAGGCACCAGAGGCGGACGAACTCGTCCGTTTCGCCGGGGCGATGGCGGATGCGGCCGGGGCGCTGGCGCGTCGGTATTTCCGCAGCGACATCGCGGTCGAGACCAAGGCCGATGCCTCGCCGGTGACGATCGCCGACCGTGAGATCGAGCGCACGCTGCGTGACATGATCGCCGCGCGCTTCCCAGATCACGGCATCTTCGGCGAGGAGCACGGCGCCGCGTCGCTCGACCGGGACTTCGTCTGGGTGATCGATCCGATCGACGGCACCAAGAGCTTCATCGCCGGCATGCCGCTGTTCGGCACGCTGATCGCACTGCTGCGGGACGGGCAGCCGGTACTGGGCGTGGTCGATCATCCGGCGCTCGGCGAGCGCTGGGTCGGTGCCGCCGGCCAAGCAACGCTCCGCCACGGCACGCCGTGCCGGACGCGTGACTGCCGCGCGCTGTCCGACGCGATCCTGTTTGCGACCTCGCCCGATCTCTTCACCGGCGCCGATCTCGACGCCTTCGAGCGGGTCAGCCGGCGCGCGCGCATGCGCCGCTTCGGCGGCGATTGCTATGCCTATGCGCTGCTGGCGTCGGGCTTCGTCGATGCCGTGGTCGAGACCGGGTTGCAGCCCTACGACTACCTGGCGCTGGTGCCGGTGATCGAGGGCGCGGGCGGCGTGATCACCGACTGGCGCGGGCAGCGGCTGGGGCTGGCGAGCGACGGACGCGTCGTCGCGGCCGCGACACCAGCGCTGCACGAGGCGATCACGGCGATGCTGGCCTGATCCGACCTGAAATGGTCGAGCAGGGCGATGGCGAAGCGACAGGTCCCGGCGCTGTAGTTCGACCATCACAAATACTGGGTACGGAGGCGCGGGCGCGCCCTGGTGGTGCTGCGTCACCCTGACCGGGACGAGCGGCGGCGCGCCGTGTGATGCCGCGGCGCCGATCGCCGCTCCGGCCTTGCCCGCGGCCCTGGTGCGCTACAGCCGATAGACCCGTTGGGCGTTGTCATGGAACATCGCCCGCTGCTCGCCTTCGGTCACGTCCGCCGTGACGCGCCGGAAAATGTCGTAGATCGCATCGAAGCGGCTGAAGATCCGGGCGACCGGCCAATCGGTGGCGAACATCGTCCGCGCCGGCCCGAAGCTCTCGATGCAATGCAGCGCCACCGCGCGCAGGCCGTCGTACGTGGGCCGCGGATCATAGGCCGCGATGTTGGAGACCTTGAGCGCGATGTTCGGCTCGCGCGCGAGCTGTCGCACTGCCTCGCGCCACCGCGCCATGCCGTCCGCGTCGCGGTCGATGGGGCTGGCACAATGGTTCACCACCAGTTGCAGGTCGGGCAGGCTGCGCGCGAGGTCGAGCACGCCCTCGAGCTGGTAAGGATACATCATCAGCTCGAATATCAGGCCGAGCCCGGGTAGCCGCGCGATGTCCTGCCGCCAGGCCGGATCGAGCGCGAGATCGCCGCGCGGCGCGAATGACTTGCCGGGATCGCGCGGGTGGAAGCTCAGCACGCCACGCACGCCGACGACGCGCGCGAACGTCGCCTGCTGCTCCAGGATACCGGCCGCCGCCTGCGTGCCGAAGGGTGCGGCGGCGATGTAGCGCGCCGCGACGCCGTGCGATTTGTCGAGCGTTTCCAGCCAGCGCGTTTCGCCGACCGGATCGGTCGGGTCCCACAATGCCTCGATATGCACGCTGGCCGCGATGGTCTGACCGGCGCTGTCGCGCAGATAGTCGTCGACGAGATAGGTCTGGCGGATTTTCTCCAGCCCGCCGAGCGCCTGCACTGCATCGTCGGATGGGCGCAGCCAGGCATGCTTGTCCATCGACAAATCCCACAGATGCGTGTGCGCATCGATGACCGGGCCGGAATACATCACCACTGTCTCCTCAACCTGCCATCCGTGGCCCGCCGCGGCGCCGGTCGGGCGGCATGGCCTCCGCGCCCGTCCCGCGCTGATGCAGCCGGGGAGGCGCATTGCCGCTCTGGTGCCGCCGTCATTGCGCTCAACCGACGCAGGGTATTCACGAAAAGGTGGGCGCCGCCAAGCCGCTGCATCCGGATGCAAAAGGCGCTTGCAACCGGATGCAAACTTGCTAGCGTCGGGCCCGTCAACCGCATCGCCGGCAAGGACCAAGCGCAACTCATCGCGCAATCGGGAGGAGAGAGCGTGTCCGAGACATTCGGGTCGCGCATGGCACGTGGCGTGCCTGTCGCCGGGCCGCTCGACAGGGGACGGCATCCGTGAGCGACAGGATTGCCGTCATCGGCACGGGGCTGGTCGGCAGCGGCTGGGCAATCGTGTTCGCGCGCGCTGGGTGCGAGGTCGCGCTGTACGATGCGGCTCCGGGCGCGGCCGAGCGCGCGATCGAGACGATCGCGCTGCGGCTGGACGATCTCGTGCGTGCCGGCCTGCTGGACGATGCCGCCGCGGTGCGGTCGCGTGTGCACATCGCCCCGTCTTTGTCCGAGGCGCTGGCCGGCGCCGGGTACGTGCAGGAGAGCGTGCCGGAACGGGTCGAGCTGAAACGCGTCGTGCTCGCCGAGATCGACGGCGCGATCGACGCCGATGCGATCCTCGGCAGTTCCTCCTCCGGCATTCCGGCCTCCGCCTTCACCGAACATCTCGCCTGCCGCGCGCGCTGCCTGGTCGCGCATCCGGTCAACCCGCCCTACCTGATCCCGGTGGTCGAGCTGGTGCCCGCGCCCTGGACCGATCACGACACGGTGCAACGGGCGCGCGCGCTGATGCAGCGCGTCGGCCAGGTTCCGGTCGCGATGACGCGCGAGGCGGAGGGTTTCATCCTCAACCGGCTGCAGGGCGTGCTGCTGATGGAGGCATGGCGACTGGTCGAGGAAGGGCTCGCCAGCGTCGAGGATGTCGATCGCACCGTGGCGGATGGGCTCGGTTTGCGCTGGAGCTTCATGGGCCCGTTCGAAACCATCGACCTGAACGCTCCCGGCGGCGTCGCCGATTATGCGCAGCGCCTCGGCCCGCTGTACCAGAGCATCGCCGCCTCGCGCGCCGGGCACCGCGTCTGGGACGCGCCGCTGATCGCGGAGATCGAGCGCCAGCGCCGCGCCGTACTGGCCGCGGGCGACCTCGCC
>DATJSJ010000082.1:0-2816 GCA_035504175.1 Acetobacteraceae bacterium | reverse complement strand
GCCGGACGCGCCACCGCGGACGCCGCCCCAGACGCCGCCGCAGACCTTGGGCGGGGTGGTCGCCGCCAATCTCTCCGGTCCGCGCCGCGTCGCCTGGGGTGCGATGCGCGATCACGTGCTGGGGATGCGCGCGGTCAACGGCCTGGGCGAGGTGATCCGCGCCGGCGGCCGGGTGCTGAAGAACGTGACCGGGCTCGATCTGTGCAAGCTCCTGGCCGGCAGCCACGGCACGCTCGGCGTCATCACCGAGATCACGCTGAAGGTGCTGCCGGCGCCGGAGCGCACCGGCACGGTGCTGCTGCGCGGCGTCGCGGCCGAGGCCGGGGTCGCGGCACTCGCCGCCGCGCTGGGTTCGCCGTACGGCGTCTCCGGCGCCGCCTGGCTGCCGGCGGAAGCGGTGGCGCGCGTGCCGGAGCTCGCCTGGGCGGCGGCACCCGTTGCGCTCGCCCGGATCGAGGATTTCGCCCCCAGCGTCGCCTATCGCACCGACCGGCTGCGCGCCGCGCTGGCGGAGTACGGCCCGACCGAGATCATCGACGACGGCGCCAGCCGCAGCCTGTGGCGCGCGGTGCGCGACGCGGTGCCGCTGCCGGCGGCGGCGGGTGACGCGATCTGGCGCGTCTCCGTCCGTCCTGCCGCCGGCCCGGCGGTGCTGGGGGCGGTGCGGGCGGCGTTCGGCGGGCGGGGGTTTCTCGACTGGGGCGGCGGCCTGGTTTGGATCGCCGGCCCGGCCGAGGCGGCGGCGCATGCGGCGGTCACCGCCGCGGCGCGCCAGGCGGGCGGGGTCTGGATGCTGCTGCGCGCCCCGGAGGCGCTGCGCGCCGGGCTCGACGTGGTGCCGCCCGAGCCGGCGCCGCTCGCCGCCATCACGAGCCGGGTGAAGGCGGCGTTCGACCCGCGCGGCATCCTCAACCCGGGCCGGCTCTACGCCGGACTCTGAGCGGAGACGCCGTTCGTGCTGACCATCGCCGCGCTGCTGATCCTGTTCGCCACGCTCGAATGCGTCATGGTGTTTTACGGCGCCACCTGGCAGATGCGGATCGTGTTGCGCGAGGTCGCCGGCGATCCGCGCAAGCCGTTTGCCGACCCGGCGCGGACGCTGCCACTGGGCCTGAAATTCCGTCACCACCTGCCGATCCTGCTGGTGCCGGTCTTCGTCACCTGGATTTTCGCGCTCGTGCTGATCGCCCGGATCGAGGGGCGCAACCAGATCTTTTACGTCCTGGCCTACCTCTCGCCGCTGGCGCCCGTCCTGTCGATCGCCGCCCATCTGGATTACCGCTACCGGCGGGAGCGGAAGATGGGCGTGGACACGGCGGTGGGCCGCCCGCCCGCCGTGCGCCGCGCGCGCTGACGCGACGGCACCGAGCCGATGCAGACCAGCTTCACCCCGGAGCAGTTGCGCGATCCCGATACCGCCGCCTCGAACCAGGTGCTGCGCACCTGCGTGCATTGCGGCTTCTGCACCGCGACCTGCCCGACCTTCGTGCTGCTCGGCGACGAATTGGATAGTCCGCGCGGCCGCATCTACCTGATCAAGGACATGCTCGAATCCGGCCGCGCGGCGACGGAGTTGGAGGCGCGGCACGTCGATCGCTGCCTGTCCTGCCTCGCCTGCATGACCACCTGCCCGTCCGGCGTGCACTACATGCACCTCGTCGATCATGCGCGGCAGGTGATCGAGCGCACCTACCGCCGCCCGTTCGCCGACCGGGCGCTGCGGGCGCTGCTCGCCTGGGTGCTGCCGCGGCCCGGACGGCTGCGCCTGGCGCTCGCCGCGGCACGGCTCGGCCGGCCGCTCGCGGGGCTGCTGCCGGCTGGGGGAATGCTCGGGGCGCGGCTCAGGGCGATGCTGGCGCTGGCGCCGGCGCGCCTGCCGCCGGCGCCGCCGCTGCGCCCGGGCGTGCACCGCGCCGCCGCTTCGGCCGCCGGCGCGGCGCGAGCGAAGCGTGTCGCGTTGCTCGCCGGCTGCGCGCAGACCGTGCTCGCGCCCGCGATCAATGCCGCGACGATCCGGCTGCTGACCCGGCTCGGCGTCGAGGTGGTGGTCGCCGAGGGTGTCGGCTGCTGCGGCGCGCTGACGCATCATCTGGGCCGGCACGACGAGGCGATGGCGGCGGCACGGGCGGCGATCGCCGGCTGGACGCGGGAGATCGAGGGCGCCGGGCTGGACGCGATCCTGGTCAACACCTCCGGCTGCGGCACCACGGTCAAGGATTACGGCTTCATGTTCCGCGCCGAGCCGGAGCCCTGGCGCGGCCGTGCCGCCGCGGTCTCGGCGCTGGCGCTCGACATCAGCGAGTTCCTGGTCCGCCTCGGCTACGCGCCGAGCCGGCCGCCGCCGGGGTTGACCGTCGCCTATCACGCTGCCTGCAGCCTGCAGCACGGGCAGCAGGTGACCGGCGAGCCGAAGACGCTGCTGCGCCAGGCGGGCTTTGCCGTGGTCGAGCCGGCCGAGCCGCATCTCTGCTGCGGCTCGGCCGGCACCTACAACCTGCTGCAGCCGGAGATCGCCGGGCGGCTGCGCGAGCGCAAGCTCGGCAACCTGCGCGCCACCCGCCCGGACCTGATCGCCGCCGGCAATATCGGCTGCATCACCCAGCTCTCCGGCGGCGGGCTGCCGGTGCTGCACACGATCGAACTGCTCGACTGGATGGCGGGCGGCCCGGAGCCGGCGGCGGTCACCTCGCTGCGCCGGGTCGCCTGAAACGGTTGCAGCCGGCCGCGCCGCGGATCAGCATGCGGTGCATGCGGAGCCTCGTGGTGGCGCTGCTGGCGGCCTGTCTGGCGATGCCGGCCGCGGCGCAGATGAATGA
>DATJSJ010000081.1:0-36119 GCA_035504175.1 Acetobacteraceae bacterium | reverse complement strand
AGTGATCGTGGCGGCGCGGGAGGGCATCGTCCCTCCCGCAACCGGCGCGGCATCGAGCATGTCCACGCAACCCGCCCTGAGCGTTCAGTCCGTCACCAAGGCGTATGGGGCGACGGTCGCGCTGGATGATGCCTCGTTCAGTGTCGCACCCGGCGAGGTGCATGCGCTGCTGGGCGAGAACGGGGCCGGCAAATCCACCATCGTCAAGCTGCTCTCCGGCCTCATCCTGCCGGATCGCGGCAGCATCGCGTTGTTCGGCGAGCGCGTCGTGCTGTCGCGTCCGGCCGACGCGCAGCGCCACGGCGTGCAGACCGCGTTCCAGGAACTGACCCTGGTGCGCGATCTGACCGTGCTGGACAACATGTTGCTGCCGCGCGCGCCGACCGGGCCGCTCGGCCAGCTCCGGCGCCGTCAGGGCGAGCGCCTGGTCGCGGCGCATTTCGCGGCTCTCGGCCTCGCCGATCTCGACCTGCGGGCGGAGATCGGCGAGCTCGAGCTCGCGGTGCGGCAGAAGATCGAGATCGCGCGTGCGCTGTTCCGCCGGCCGCGGATCCTGCTGCTCGACGAGCCGACCTCCACCCTGTCCGGCCGCGACATCGACTGGCTGGGCCAGCAGATCGAGCGGCTGCGCGCCGATGGCGTGACCATCGTGTTCATCTCGCACCGTCTGCGCGAGGTGCGGCGGTTCTGCGACCGGCTGACCGTGCTGCGCAATGGCGCCAATATTGGCACCGGGGCGGTGGCGGACATGCGCGATGACGATGTCATCCGCATGATCATCGGCCGGTCGCTCGCCGCCACCTTCCCGTCGCGTCCGGCGAGGCTGCCCGGCGGCGCGCCGGTCCTGCGGGCGCGCGCGCTCGCCACCAGCGGCATGCTGCGGGACGTCGGATTCGCCCTGCACCGCGGCGAGATCCTCGGCGTCGCCGGCCTGCAGGGCATGGGCCAGCAGGAGCTGTTCCACGCCTGTTTCGGCATGGCGCCGCTCACCGCCGGCGCGCTGCTGGTGGACGAGCGTCCGGTCGTGCTGGCCTCGCCGCGCGATGCGATCCGCCGGCGCATCGGCATCAGCCTGGTGCCGGAGGAGCGCAAGACCGAGGGCCTGTTCCTGCACATGTCGGGCGGCTTCAACGTCTCGCTGCCGGTCGCCGGGCGGTTCACGCGGGCCGGCCTGATCGACACCAGGCGCGAGACGCGGGCGGTCGAGCGCGCGCTGGACCAGGTCGAGGTGCATCCGCGGGCGCTCTACACCGCGGCGGGCGCGTTCTCCGGCGGCAACCAGCAGAAGCTGGTGATCGCCAAATGGCTGCTGGCCGGCAGCCGCATCCTGCTGCTGTTCGACCCGACGCGTGGCGTCGATGTCGGAACCAAGCATCAGATCTACGTGCTGATGCGCGATTTCGCGGATGCCGGCGGCGCGATTCTGTTCCACTCGACCGAGATTCCCGAACTCGTCAACATGTGTGACCGTGTCGCCGTGCTGTACGAGGGCCGCATCGTCGCCGAGCTCGCGGGAGCGGCGATCGAGGAGGAGGCGATCATGCGCGCCGCGCTGGGCGAGACCGCTTCCCGCCGAGCGGCCGAATGAGCCAGGCGCTCATCGCCGGCCGCGCGCGGCCCGTCGCCGGATGGCGGCTCGGGCGGCATCGCGGCCTGATCGTCGCCTGCGCCGTGTTCCTGGCGCTGTTCCTCACGGTCGATCTGATCACGCCGGGCGCCTTCAACTATTTCGAGTTCGGCTTTCTCTCGGCCGGCGGCGCGGCGCTGGCGCTCGCGGCGATGGGCCAGACGCTCGTGATTCTGACTGGCGGATTCGATCTGTCGACCGGCGCCGTCGTCTCGCTGGTCAACGTGGTGCTCGCCAGCATCATGGGGGCATCCGGGTTCTCCCAGATCGCCTGCTTCGGCACGGCACTCGCGGTCGGCGCATTGGTGGGCGCGTTCAACGGCTTCTTCGTCGCGATCGTCCGGATGCAGTCGATCGTGGTGACGCTGTCGGCGATGTTCATCGTGCAGGGCGTGACCCTGCTGGTGATGGAGAAGCCGGGCGGCGTGATCGCCCCCGGTTTCGTCGCCTTCTTCACCGGCAGCGCGATCCCGAACGTGCTGCCGGCGCCGGTCGTCGTGCTGGCGGTCGCCGCGCTGATCTGGTGGCTGCTGAAGCATTCGCGTTTCGGCGTCGGCCTCTATGCCGTCGGCAGCGATGAGGAAGCAGCCTACGCCGCGGGCATCCCGACGCGGCCGGTGAAATTTGCGGCCTACGCGCTGGCCGGGCTGTTTTACGGCGCCGCCGGTGCGTTCGTCTCGGCGCAGACCGGCTCGGCGGATCCGCTGATCGGGCGGCCGATGCTGCTGGAAGTGTTCACCGCCGTGGTGCTCGGCGGAACGCGGCTGGGCGGCGGCAAGGGCGGTGCGATCGGCTCGATCGTGGGCGCCTACACGCTCATGATCGTGGTGAACATTCTGCTGGTGCTGAACGTCTCGGCCTATTTCAGCTCGATCGCGGAGGGGGTGATCCTGCTGCTGGCCGTGCTGGCCGGCTCGCTCAACCGGCAATCGCCGATCGCGCATTACCTGCGGCTGCTGCGCACGATGCTGAAGGCGCGGGCGGCCGGGATGCTGGCCTCGCGCCATCCCGCGACGGCGGCCACCCCGCCGCTCGCCGCACCGGCGCGCTCCGAGCCTGCGGCAGCGGCGGGCTGGCTCACCCGCAACCGCGTCGAGCTGCGGCGCATCCTGCCGGCCTATGTCGGATTCGTGCTCGTCCTGGTCGCGTCCCAGCTTGTGTTCGGGGGCACCCTGGACAATCTCGGCTACTTCAATTCGCTGCTGGTGCTGTCGTCGTTCCTGGCGATCCTGGCACTCGGACAGGGTGCCGTGATCCTGACCGGCGGGCTCGATCTCTCGCTGCCATGGATGATCGGCTTCGTCGGAATCCTGTCCGCCGGGCTGATCCATGGCTCGAATGCGATCGCGATCTGGGCTGTCCCGCTCGGGTTGCTGATCGGCACGGTCCTCGGGGCGGCGAACGGGTTGGGGATCGTGCTGCTCGGGCTGCCGCCGATCGTCATGACGCTGGCGATGAACGGCATCCTGCAGGGCGCGGCGCTGCTCTATTGCAACGGCACGCCGGCGGGATTCGCGGCACCGGCCGAGCGCTGGTTCATGACGGCGCATTTCGCCGGGCTGACCCCGGTCGTCTGGTTCCTGATCCTGTTCGTGATCGCGGCGCTGCTGCTGCTGCGTCGCACCGTGTTCGGGCGGCACATCTATGCCGTGGGCAACAGCCCGCTGGTCGCGCGGCTGAGCGCGGTCGGCGTCGGCGGCACGCTGATCGGCGTCTACGCGCTCTCCGGACTCTGCAGCGCGCTGGTCGGCATCCTGCTGTCCGGGTTCTCGGGCCAGGCCAGCCTCGGCATGGGCGACGATTATCTGTTGCCGTCGATCGCGGTCGTGGTCGTCGGCGGCACGCTGATCACCGGCGGGCGCGGCCACTATCTCGGCATGCTGGGTGGCGTGCTGCTGCTCACCGCGCTGTCGACGCTGCTTGCCGGCACCACGCTGCCGGACGCGGCGCGCGACATCATCTTCGGCCTGGTCGTTCTTGCCGCCGTGCTGGCGCTGCGGGAACGGCAGGCCTGAGCGATCGAGGAGACACGGCAATGACGGAACTGACGGCGAAGGGACAGCGGGTCGTGGTGACGGCGGGGGCCGGCGGCATCGGCCGCGCGATCGTCACGGCGCTGGTCGAGGCCGGGGCACGCGTGCACATCTGCGACGTCGATGCGGCGGGGCTCGAGGCGTGCGCCGGCGCGCTATCGGTCGCAACGACGCTCGCCGACGTCTCCGACGCGAACCAGGTCGATCGGCTGTTCGACGACGCGCAGCGCACGCTGGGTGGACTCGACGTGCTGGTCAACAATGCTGGCATTGCCGGTCCGACCGGCGGGGTGGAGGAGATCAGCCCCGAGGATTGGCGGCGCTGCATTGATATCGATCTCACCGGCCAGTTCCTGTGCACGCGTCGCGCCGTGCCGCTGCTGAAGGCGGCGGGTGGCGGTGCCATCGTCAACATGTCCTCGGCCGCCGGCCGGCACGGCTACGCCTATCGAACGCCCTATGCCGCCGCGAAATGGGGCGTCATCGGCTTCACCCAGAGCCTGGCGAAAGAACTTGGGCCGTCGGGCATCGCGGTGAACGCGATCCTGCCCGGCATCGTGCAGGGTCCGCGGATCGACGGCGTGATCCGCGCCCGCGCCGAGCAGCTCGGCCTGTCGCACGCGGCGATGGAGGCGCAGTATCTCGAGAAGGTGTCGCTGCGCCGCATGGTGACGGCCGAGGACGTGGCACACATGGTGCTCTTCCTGGTCTCGCCGCTCGGCCGCAACGTTTCGGGCCAGTCGCTCGGCGTCTGCGGCAACGTCGAGACGCTCTGAACCGGCCGGCCGGTCCTGCCCGGAGGGGCGCCGATCGAGTCGAGACGGCGGCTTTCGTCGGGCGAGCTTGGCCGGGCGTCGGCCATCGCAAGGGAGGCGACGATGCGCATCGAAGTGCTCGTGGACGTGAAAACCACGCTCGGCGAAGGGCCGCTATGGGACGTGGACGAGCAGCGCCTGTACTGGATCGACAGTTTCGACGGGCGGGTGTTCCGCTGCACCGCCGACGGACGCGAGGTGCGCGCCTGGGACGTGCCGGAGAAGATCGGTTCGATGTGTCTGCGCCGGTCCGGCGGCGCGGTCGTGTCGCTGGCGCGCGGTTTCCACTTCCTGGATTTCGACACGGGCGAAGTGGCACTGATCCGCGACCCCGAGCCGGGCCGACCGGCCAACCGGCTGAACGACGGCAAGGTTGACAAGCGGGGACGGTTCATCGCGGGATCGATGGACACGATGGAGGACGGTCCGAACGGGGCGCTGTACCGGCTCGACCCGGATCTCACGGTCACGACGCTGGATACGGGCATCATCGTCAGCAACGGGCCGTGCTGGAGCCCGGATGGCGGCACGCTGTATTTCGCCGATAGCTGGTCCGGCGAAATTTCCGCCTATGACTACGACCAGGCGAGCGGTACGGTCGCGAACAAGCGGTGCTTCTGCACCCGGGATCGCGACGGCGGCGGATTCGACGGCGCGACGGTGGATGCGGAGGGCTGCGTCTGGAGCGCGCATGTCTATGTCGGTCGCCTGGTGCGCTATCGGCCGGACGGCTCGGTCGATCGCGTCATCGAGATGCCGGTGAAGAAGGTGACCAGCGTGATGTTCGGCGGTCCGAATCTCGACGTGCTGTACGTCACGTCGATGGCCAAGCCGCCGCTGCCGCGCTTTCCCTCTGACGGCGTGCTGCGCGGTTCGCTGTTTGCGATCTACGATCTCGGCGTGCGGGGCCTGCCGGAGCCGCGCTTCGCCGGCTGAGCGTCCGTGTCATGGCTTGCCGCGCTGGGCGAAGCCCGGCGGCGGCGGGTCTGCCTTCCCGGCTCAGCCATAGGTCGCGAGCAGCGCCCGCATGCGCCAGGCGGCGCGGTCCGGGTCGCGAATCAGGCCGGCCTTGTCGGCGAGCCGGAACACCTCGGCGTAGTGCAGGATGCCGCGCGCCGACTCCATGCCGCCGAGCAGGTGGAAATGCTCCTGATGCCCGTTGAGCCAGGCCAGGAACACCACGCCGGCCTTGTAGAACTGCGTCGGCGCCTCGAAGATCCGGCGTGAGAGCGGCACGGTCGGGCCGAGGATGGCGCGGTAGCCGGCAACATCTCCCGCGGCCAGGCACGCGAGCGCCGCCGCGGCAGCGGGCGCGATCGGATCGAAGATCCCAAGCAGCCCGTGCGAGTGGTGCCCCCCGTCGCCCTCGATCGTGGCGGCGAAGTTGAAGTCGTCGCCTGTGTACATCTTCACGCCGTCGGGCAGGCGCGCGCGCAGGATCTCCTCCTGCGCCTGGTCGAGCAGCGAGATCTTGATCCCGTCGATCCGGTCGCGATGGTCCTCGATCAGGGCCAGCACCGTGCCCATCGCGGTGGTGACGTCGCTGCTGCCCCAATAGCCGGCCAGATGCGGATCGAACATGTCGCCGAGCCAGTGCAGGATGACCCTGTCGCTTGCCTGGTCGATGAGGCGCCCGTAGACGCGGCGATAATCGTCGGCCGAGCGCGCGACGCGGCACAACGCACGGCTCGCCATCAGAATCGCCCGGCCACCGCAGCGTTCGACATGCGCCAGTTGTTCCTCGTAGGCCGCGGCGACATCGTCGAGACTGGTGGCCGCGGACGCATCGAGCTGGTCGGTCCCGACGCCGCAGGCGAGATCGGCCCCCTCGACCGTGCGCGCTTCGGCGAGCGAGCGCCGGATCAGTTCCTTCGCGCCCTGCCAGTCGAGTCCCATGCCCCGCTGTGCCGTGTCCATCGCTTCGGCGATCGCGAAGCCGAGCGTCCAGAGGTGATGGCGGAACCGCAGCGTCGCGTCCCAGTCGACCACCGGCGCCCGCCAAGGGTTGCCCGAGCGCAACGGATCCATCACCACATGCGCCGCGGCATAGACGCTGCGCACGCGGATCGGCGGCCCGGACATCGGAAACACCGAGGGCTCGCCGAGCGCGTAGTCGGACAGAACGCCCGTCGTGTCGGGCAGGCTGATGGATGGCATCGGTTTACGTCCCCGCTCTGGCTCGGACCGTCATGCGGCGGGCGGGCTGGACCGGAGACCGCATCCGGCGCTTGACCGGCCGCCGCTTGCGGTATAGCATTGGATCGTTCCAATTCACAAGGGCGGCAAGAGGCTGAATTCGTGGGCAGAAATTTGGACGGTCCAAGTGCCATGGAGGGGGAGTCGCCGCAGCGGGCGACGATCCGCGACATCGCGCGGGCGGCCGGCGTGTCCAAATCGACCGTCTCGCTGGTGCTGAACGGCAGCGACCTGGTGAAACCGCAGACCCGCGCTCGCGTGACCGAGGCGATGCAGGCGCTCGGCTACGTCTACAACCGCAGCGCGGCGCGACTGCGCGGTGCCGGCAATCCCGTCATCGGCATGGTCATCAACGATCTCGCCAACCCGTTCTACACGGAGCTCGCGATAGGCATCGAACGCGGCTGCCAGACCGCGGCGGTGGTGCCGTTCCTCGCCAACACCGCGGAAAGTCCGGTGCGCCAGGCGCAGGTGATTCGCTCGATGCGTGAACACGGCGCGTCCGGACTGATCCTGGCGCCGGCGCTCGACACCGACGCGGCGCAACTCGATGCGCTCACCGGCGCGCTGCCCGTGGTGTTCGCCATGCGCCACCCGCGCGGCGCCCGCGGTTCCGCCGTCATGCCGGACAATCGCGGCGGCGCCCGCACCGCGACCGCGCATCTGATCGCGCTCGGTCATCGCCGCATCGCCTTCCTTGGCGGCATGCCGGGCATGGCGGTGCGCGGCGAACGCCAGGCGGGCTATCGCGACGCGCTGCGCGCGGCGGGCATCGCGTTCGATCCGGCACTGGTCGCCGACGCGCGGCCGACGCGCGAGGGTGGCCGCACGGCGCTGGCGCAGGTGCTCGCCCTCGCCGATCCGCCGACCGCCTGTCTCGCCTACAACGACGTGGTGGCGATCGGGACGCTGCACGCGCTGGCCGATCGCGGCCGCGTCGCCGGGCGCGACTTCGCCGTGGTGGGCTTCGACGACATCGCCGAGGCGCGCCAGATGTCACCGCCGCTCACCACCATCGCGGTCAATGGCGAAGGATTGGGCGAGCGGGCGGCACGGCTGCTGCTGCGGCTGATCGAGCAGCCCGGCGCGAAAGATGAAATCGTGATCGGTGCGACGCAACTGGTGGTACGCCAGTCCTGCGGCGCCCGGCTGACAGCGGGGGCGGCGTGATGGCGGTGCGATGGGGGTTGATTGGTGCGAGCACGATCGCCCGTGAATGGGTGATCGGCGCGATCCGTGCCACCGGTGGCGAGGTCACCAGCCTGTTCAGCCGCGACCCGGCGCGCGGCCGGGACTACGCCGCGGCGAACGGCATCCCACACGTCGCCCCCGAGCTGGAGGCGTTGCTGCAGGACGCGGCGATCGACGCCGTTTACATCTCCACCACCAACGAGCAGCACGCGGCGCAGACCCTGGCCGCCGCCGCCGCCGGCAAGCACGTGCTGTGCGAAAAGCCGCTGGCGCTGACGCTCCCCGAGGCACGAGAGATGGTCGCCGCTTGCCGCGCGCGCGGCGTGGTGCTCGGCACCAATCACCATCTGCGCAATGCCGCGACGCACCGCGCGATGCGGGCGGCGATCGCCGCGGGGCGCATCGGCCGGCCGCTGTTCGCGCGCGTCTTCCATGCGGTGTTCCTGCCGCCGCATTTGCAAGGCTGGCGCATCCACGATCCGGGCACCGGCGCCGGCGTCGTGATGGACATCACCGTGCACGACGGTGACACGCTGCGTTTCGTACTGGATGACGAGCCGGTCGCCGTCACCGCCATGACCCAGCGCGCCGGCATGGGTGAAGGCGTGATCGAGGACGGGGTGATGGGCGTGATCCGCTTCCGCTCCGGCCTGCTGGCGCAGTTCCACGACGCCTTCACCACCCGCCACGCCCGCACCGGGTTTGAGGTGCACGGCACGGAAGGCTCGCTCATCGCGACCGACTGCATGACGCAGCAGCCGGTCGGCACCGTGATCTTGCGTCGGGCGGATGGCGAGGAGGCGCTGGCATTGCAGCACGAGGGTCTCTACGAGCGCGCGCTGCGTGCCTTCCACGCCGCCGTCGGTGGCACCGGCGCGCCGGCGGCCGACGGCGTGGACGGCGTGCGGTCGCTGGCCATCGCGCTCGCGACGCTGCAGGCGGCGCGCAGCGGTGCTGAGACCGCGATCGAGCCGGGGCTCTGAGCGCAGCATGGGCTTTCCCCGCGTCCTGACAGCCGACGAGGCCGCCGCCCTGATCCCGGACGGCGCCACGGTTTCGGTCTCCTCCTCCTCCGGTCTCGGCTGTCCCGATGCGGTGCTGGCCGCGATCGGGCGGCGCTTCGCGGCAACGGGCGCGCCGCGCAACCTCACCACGCTGCATCCGATCGCCGCCGGCGACATGTACGGCATTAAGGGCGTGGATCACCTGGCGCAGCCGGGACTGATCGCCCGTATCATCGCCGGATCGTACCCGTCCGGCCCGTCTTCCGCCGAGCCGCCGCGGATCTGGCAGATGGTCGAGGCCAACGCGATCCCGGCGTATAACGTTCCGTCCGGCATCCTGTTCGACATGCACCGCGACGCGGCGGCGCGGCGCCCGGGCGTGCTGACGAAGATCGGGCTCGACACCTTCGTCGATCCGGATCGCGAGGGCTGCGCGATGAACGCGCGCGCCGCCGCCGAGCCGGTGGTGCGCAAGCTGCGCTTCGCCGACGATGACTGGCTGTTCTTTCCGGCGATCGTGCCGCAGGTCGCGATCATCCGCGCGACCACGGCGGATGAGCGCGGCAATCTCTCCTATGAGCACGAGGGCGGCTATCTCGGCCCGCTCGACCAAGCGCTGGCGGCGCACAACAACGGCGGTGTCGTGATCGCGCAGGTCAAGCGCCTGGCGAAGTCGGGCACGCTGCGCCCGCTGCAGGTGCATGTGCCCGGCGTGCTGGTCGATGCGATCGTCGTCGCGCCCGAGCAGATGCAGACGACGCAGACCGGCTACGATCCAGCGATCTCCGGCGAGGTGTTCCGCCCGCTCGACAGCTTCGACCCAGTGCCGTTCGGCGTCGCCAAGGTGATCGCCCGCCGCGTCGCGCAGGAGCTGCGTCATGGCGACGCCGTCAATCTCGGCTTCGGCATTTCCGCCAACGTGCCGCGGATCCTGCTGGAGGAAGGCCGGCACGGCGAGGTCACCTGGGTGATCGAGCAGGGCGCGGTCGGCGGCGTGCCGCTGCTCGATTTCCAGTTCGGCTGCGCCAGCAACGCCGAGGCGATGATGCCCTCGCCATACCAGTTCACCTATTTCCAGGGCGGCGGCTTCGACCTGTCGCTGCTGTCCTTCCTGCAGATCGGGCCGGACGGCAGCGTCAACGTCTCGCGTCTCGCTGCGCGCCCGCACGTCACCGCCGGCGCCGGCGGCTTCGTCGACATCACCGCCAATGCCCGGCGCATCGTCTTCGCCGGACTCTACACCGCCGGTGCCGATCTGGCGGTGAATGATGCCGGGCTGGTGATCCGCCGCGAGGGCAAGGTGCGCAAGCTTGCGGGCGCGGTCGATCACGTTACCTTCTCCGGTCGCCGCGCCGCGCGTCACGGGCAGCGCGCCACCTACATCACCGAGCGCTGCGTGCTGGAACTGACGCCGGATGGGCTCGTCGTGACCGAGCTCGCCCCAGGAGTTGATCTGGAGCGCGACGTGCTGGCGCAGGCGGAGTTCCCGCTGCTGGTGCCGGCGCCGCCGCGACGCATGGATGCCGCGCTGTTCCGCCCGGGTCCGATCGGGCTCAGTCTCGCCGGAGCGCCGACGTGAGCGTTGCGCTGGACATTGCCGACGGCACGGCGCTGATCCGGCTCGACCGGCCGGAGAAGCTGAACGCGCTGGACGCGGCGATGATCGCCGCACTGTCCGATGCCGCCGACCGGATCGACGCCGACCCGACTCTGCGCATGGCGATTCTGACCGGCGCCGGTCGGGCATTCTGCGTCGGCGGCGACGTTGCGGCGTGGAGTGCGCTCGATCCGATCGCCATGGGGCAGCGCTGGGTGCGTGAAGGGCACCGCGTGTTCGACAAGCTGGCACGATTGCGCGTGCCGCTGATCGCGGTGCTGAACGGGCCGGCATTGGGCGGAGGCATGGAACTCGCGGGCCTCGCGGACCGGCGCATCGCGGAGGCGGGCGCCGTGCTGGGACTGCCGGAAACCGGCATCGGAATGGTGCCGGGCTGGTCGGGCACGCAGCGCCTGGTGCGACGCTTCGGCGCGGGACCGGTGCGCCGCATGGCGCTGTTCGGCGAGCGCTTCGACGCGGACGCGGCGTATCGCGTGGGGCTGGTCGACGAGGTGGTCGGTGCCGGCGAGGGTCTGGCGCGGGCAAGGGGCTTGGCGACGGAAGCTGCCGCCCGCGGACGACTGGCCGCGATCCTGGCCAAGCAGATGATCAACGCCGCCGAGACCGAGGAGGGCGGCGCGGTGCTCGAAATGCTCGCCGCCTCCGTCGTCAGCGGCACTGCGGAGTTGGCGGAAGGCGTCGCGGCATTTCGCGAGCGGCGCAAGCCGCGCTTCGACTGAGGATCGCATCGGGCCGGGCTGATCCCGGCACCGAAAGGGGAGGAATATGACGATGAAACGGAGAATGTTGCTGCTTGGCGCCGGCATGGCGGCGCTGCTCACCGTCGGAGTGGCGCGCGCGCAGCCGCAATCGGTGGAGGTGATCCACTGGTGGACCTCCGGCGGCGAGGCAGCGGCACTGCGCGTGCTGAAGCAGGATCTGCAGCAGCAGGGTGTGACGTGGAAGGATGCGCCGGTCGCCGGCGGCGGCGGCGCGGCGGCGATGACGACGCTGCGCGCGCGCGTCACCGCCGGCAGCCCGCCGGATGCCTCGCAGATGCTCGGCTACGCGATCCAGGACTGGGCGCAGCTCGGCGTGCTCGCCGATCTGACGCCGATCGCCACGAAAGATGGCTGGGACGCCGCGATTCCGAAGGCGCTTTGGCCGTTCAGCAAGTATGATGGCAAGTGGATCGCGGCACCGGTGAATTTCCACTCGACGAACTGGATCTGGGTCAACACGGCCGATCTCGACAAGCTCGGCATGAAGCCGCCGACCACCTGGGACGAGCTGGTCACGGTGCTGGACAAGGCCAAGGCGGCCGGCATGATCCCGCTGGCGCTCGGCGGTCAGGCCTGGCAGGAGGCCACCATCTTCGACAGCATCGTGCTGACAACCGGTGGCCCGGACTTCTACAAGAAGTCGATGATGGAGCTCGACCCCGCGGCACTGGACAGCCCGACCATGTTGAAGGTGTTCCAGCGCATGGCGACGCTGCGCGGCTTTGTCGACCCCAACTTCTCGGGTCGGGACTGGAATCTCGCGACCGCGATGGTGATCAAGGGTGACGCCCTGATGCAGATCATGGGCGACTGGGCCAAGGGCGAGTTCGTCAACGCCCACAAGGTCGCGGGCCAGGATTTCGGCTGCTATCGCTTCCCCGGAACCCAGGGCGCGGTCACCTTCAACACCGACCAGTTCGTGTTCTTCAAGAAGGGCAAGGATCTCACGCCGGCGCAGGCGCAAATGGCCGCCGACATCGAGAGCAAAAGCTTCCAGTCGGCGTTTAACGTCATCAAGGGCTCGGTGCCGGCGCGCACGGATGTGCCGGACACCGCTTTCGATGCGTGCGGCAAGAAGGGCATTGCGGACCTGAAGGAGGCCGACGCGCATGGCACGCTGCTCGGCTCCATGGCGCATGGCTATGCCAATCCGCCGGCGGTGCAGAACGCGATGTACGACGTGATCACGCGCCACTTCAACGGCCAGCTCAAGACCGAGGACGCGCCGAAGGCGCTGGCCGACGCAGTCGCCGCGGCGAAGTAGCGCGCCGTCCGGGACGCGGGCAGGCGCGGTCTCGCGCCTGCCCGTCTGGAGGAGATCGCCATGTCGTCAACCACCGCCATCTCGCCGGCCGCCATTCCGCGTCAGCGGGGCGCGCGCGTGCAGCTCGCCGACCTGCTGCCGCGGCTGGTGCTGGCGCCGTCCTTCGCCATCGTGCTGGTCTTCGTCTACGGCTTCATCCTGTGGACGATCTATTTGTCGCTGACGCCGTCGCGGATGATGCCGGTGTACCGGCTGACCGGCTTCGACGCCTATCACCGGCTGTGGCTGCTGCCGAACTGGTACATGGCGCTGCGCAACATCGCGATCTTCGGCTGTCTCTACGTCGTGTTCTGCACCGGGCTCGGCCTGCTGCTGGCGATCCTGCTGGACCAGCGCATCCGTGCGGAAGGCGCGCTGCGCACGATCTATCTCTATCCGATGGCGATCTCCTTCATCGTCACCGGCACGGCGTGGAAATGGTTCCTCAATCCCGGCCTCGGGCTGGAGAAGACCTTGCACGCCTGGGGCTGGACCAGCTTCCATTTCGACTGGCTGATCAACACGCATATGGCGATCTACACGGTGGTGATGGCCGGGGTGTGGCAGGCGACCGGGTTCTGCATGGCGATGTTCCTCGCCGGGCTGCGCGGCATCGACGGCGAGATCCTGCGCGCCGCCCAGATCGACGGGGCGTCGGCGATCGCCACCTATCGCCGCATCGTCATCCCGATGCTGCGGCCGGTGTTCCTTTCGGCGGTCATCGTGCTGGCGCACATGGCAATCAAGTCGTACGACCTGGTGATCGCGCTGACCGGCGGCGGACCGGGGAATGCGACCGAGCTGCCCTCCACCTTCATGTATTCCTATACCTTCACCCGCAACGAAATGTCGGTGGGGGCGGCCAGCGCCGTCATGATGCTGATGACAATCGCGGCGATCATCGTCCCCTATCTCTACTCCGAATTGCGGGAGCGCGCGCGATGAGGGCGGATGCGACGGCCGTCGGACCGGGCGGCGGCGGGGCGCTCGGGCGCGCCTTCATCTACGGGCTGCTGCTGGTGTTCGCGGTGATCTTCCTGATGCCGCTGTTCGTCATGCTGGTCACCTCGTTCAAGACGCTGGACGAGGTGCACAACGGCAACATGCTGGCCCTGCCGCAGCACTGGACGATCGCGCCGTGGCTGGACGCCTGGGGACGCGCCTGCGTCGGACTGTCCTGCAACGGCATCGCCGGCTATTTCGGCAACTCGATCGAGATGGTGGTGCCGGCGGTGGCCGTCTCCACGCTGCTCGGGGCGGTGAACGGCTACGTGCTGACCAAGTGGCGCTTCCCCGGCCATAAGCTGGTGTTCGGGCTGATGCTGTTCGGCTGCTTCATCCCGTTCCAGGCGGTGCTGATCCCGATGGCACGGGTGCTCGGACTGCTGGGCATCGGTAATTCCATCCTGGGGCTGATCCTGACCCACATCGTCTACGGGCTGGGCTTCACCACCTTGTTCTTCCGCAACTACTACGAGGCGTTCCCGACCGAGCTGGTGCGGGCGGCGCAGATCGACGGCGCCGGCTTCTGGCAGATCTTCCGCCGCATCCTGCTGCCCGCCTCCGGGCCGATCATCATCGTCACGGTGATCTTCCAGTTCACCAATATCTGGAACGACTTCCTGTTCGGTTCCTCGTTCACCTCAGGCGCCAACGTGCCGATGACGGTGGCACTGAACAACCTGGTGAACACCTCGACCGGCGTGCGGCAGTACAATGTCGACATGGCGGCGGCGATCATCGCCGCCGGCCCGACGCTGCTCGTCTATATCGTCGCCGGGCGGTATTTCGTGCGCGGCCTGATGGCCGGCGCGGTGAAAGGATAAAGGCGATGGCCTTCCTGGAGATCAGCGGCCTGCGCAAGCGCTACCACAATCTCGAGGTGCTGAAGGGCATCGATCTCGAGCTGGAGAAGGGCGGCTTCCTGGTGCTGGTCGGGCCGTCCGGCTGCGGCAAATCGACGCTGCTGAACACCATCGCCGGGCTGGAGGCGTTCAGCGAGGGCGAGATCCGCATCGACGGCGAGGTCGTCAACCAGCTTCGCCCGTCCAAGCGCGACATTGCCATGGTGTTCCAGTCCTACGCGCTCTATCCCAACATGACGGTGGCGCAGAACATCGGCTTCGGCATGGAGATGCGCGGCGTGCCGAAGCCGCAGCGCGAGGCGGCGATCCAGCGCGTCGCCGGCATGCTGCAGATCAGCCACCTGCTCGGCCGCCGGCCCAGCCAGCTCTCCGGCGGCCAGCGGCAACGCGTGGCGATGGGCCGCGCCCTGGTGCGCGATCCGCGCGTGTTCCTGTTCGACGAGCCGCTGTCCAATCTCGATGCCAAGCTGCGCGTCGACATGCGCACCGAGATCAAGAAGCTGCACGCGGCGACCGGCAAAACCATCGTCTACGTGACGCACGACCAGGTCGAGGCGATGACCTTGGGTACCAAGATTGCGGTGCTGAAGGAAGGCGCGCTGCAGCAGGTCGGCACGCCGGCGGAGGTCTATAATCGCCCGGCCAACCTCTTCGTCGCCGATTTCATGGGCTCGCCGGCGATGAACCTCCTGCCGGCGCAGGTCACCGGAAGCAACGGGACCGCAGCCCTCACGGTGGCACGCGACGGCGGGGCGCCGATCGTGCTGCGCATTCCCCCTTCCGTCGCAGCGGCGCGGCTGGCGCCGGGGCAGCCGGTCATTCTCGGCATCCGGCCGGAGGCGATCACCGATCCCGCCGGTGCGGATCGCAACTCGCCCTGGATCGACGTGCAGGAGGCGCATGTCGAAATCGTCGAGCCGGCCGGCTCCGACACCTATGTCGTGACGCGGGCAGCCGACAAAGAGGTGATCGCGCGGATGCGGGCCGATGCCGAGGTGCGGCCCGGATCGCGCATTCCGTTCGCCTTCGATCTCGCCAAGGCGGTGCTGTTCGACCCGGGCAGCGGCCAGCGTCTCGCATGAGCCGCGACAGAAGCGGTCGCCGGCCCGGGGCATCCGACGGATAGGGCAGGCATGTCGCGAGAATCGGCGCCCGATATCATCATCATCGGCTCCGGCATGGGCGGCGCCACGGCGGCCCATGCGTTGGCGCGGACGGGCGCGCGCATTCTGATCCTGGAGAAGGGCTATCAGCTTCCCGACATCCCCGAAAACCGCGACGCGCGCGCGATCTTCCAACGCGGCCATTTCCGGCCGAAGGAGTTTTGGTACGATGCGGCGGGCAGACCATTCTCGCCGGGCAACTACTACAATCACGGCGGCAACTCGAAATTCTACGGCGCCGTGCTGCTGCGCTATCGTGCCGAGGATTTCGCCGGCCTGTCGCACGCCGACGGCGACACGCCCGACTGGCCGATCCGCTACCGCGATCTCGCGCCGTGGTACGATGCGGCCGAGCGGCTGTACCAGGTGCGGGGCGCGCTCGGTGAGGATGCGACCGAGCCGCACCACGACCATCCCTATCCACACCCGGCCATTCCCGACGAGCCCGCGATCGCCCAGGTCCGCGCCCGGCTCGCCGGCGCCGGGCTGCATCCGTTCTCATTGCCGCTCGGGATCGATCTCGATCGCTGGCTCGGCAAGGCAGCGACGCCCTGGGACGCGTTTCCGGACGCGCGCACGGGCAAGATGGATGCCGAGACCTGCGCGCTGCTCCCCGCCCTCGCCTCTCCGAGCGTCGCGATCGAAAGCGGCGCCGAGGTGCGGCGTCTGATCGCCGATCCAGGCAGCGGCGTCATCGATGCGGTCGAATACGAGCAGGGCGGCACGCTGCATCGGCGCACGGCAGGCCTGTTCCTGCTCGGCGCCGGCGCGGTGCGCTCGGCCGCGATCCTGCTCGCCTCCGGCGATCGCGGCCTGGCAAACCGATCGGACGCGGTCGGCCGTCACTTCATGAACCACAATGCGAGCGCCGTCCTGGCCGCCGACCCGCGATTCCGCAACGACTCCGTGTACCAGAAGACGTTCGGCATCAATGATTTCTACCTGTCCGACGGACGCGGCGGGCCGCCGCTCGGCAACATCCAGTTGCTCGGGCGCGTATCGGCCCCGATCCTGAAGGCGACTTTGCGCCGCGTCCCCGAGGTGGCGTTGCATCAGCTCAGCCGCCGGGCGGTCGATTTCTACGCCATGAGCGAGGGTCTTCCCGACTGGAACAGCCGGGTCCGGCTCGACGGCGGCCGGATCGTGCTCGACTGGCGGCGCAGCAACATGACCGCCCATGCCGGCCTGCTGCGACGCTTCCGCGGATTCCTCCACGCCGCCGGCTTCCCGATCGTGCTGCGCCACCTGTTCGATCGGAAGGTCCCGTCTCACCAATGCGGCACGATCCGGCTCGGCGACAATCCGGCCAAGGCGCCGCTCGATCCGTTCGGCCGCGCCTTCGACCATCCGAACCTGTTCGTGGTCGATGCCAGCACGCTCGTCACCTCGGCCGCGGTCAACCCGGCCCTGACCGTGGCGGCGCTGTCGCTCCGGACCGCTGATCACATCGGCCGCGACGTCCTGGGCGTGACACTCCTGGCGCGCAGCGGCCTGGCCGAAACCGGAGCGGCGGAGGGCCTGCCGCATGTTTGACTACATCATCGCCGGCGGCGGCTCATCGGGATGCGCGCTCGCCGCCCGCCTCTCCGAAGCGCCGGACGTCAAGGTCCTGCTGCTGGAGGCGGGCGGCGTCGACCGCCACCCGCTCTTCGCCATGCCGGCCGGCTTCGCCAGGATGACCAAGGGCATCGCGAGCTGGGGCTATTCGACCGTGCCGCAGGCGCATCTGAACGGCCGGGTGCTGTGGTACACGCAGGCGAAGGTGATCGGCGGCGGATCCTCGATCAACGCCCAGATCTACACCCGCGGCAACGCGCAGGACTATGACGGGTGGGCGCATCGCGACCGCTGCGTCGGCTGGTCCTACGCCGACGTGCTGCCCTATTTCCGACGGGCGGAAGACAATCAGCGCCTGGTCAACGCGTATCACGGCACCGGCGGTCCGCTCGGCGTCTCGGTGCCGGTCAACCCGCTGCCGATCTCCGAGGCGTTCCTGCGGGCGGCGCAGGAATACGGCATTCCCTACAACGCCGATTTCAATGGCGCGACGCAGCAGGGCATCGGCCACTACCAGGTGACCGTGCGGGACGCGCGGCGGTCATCGGCGGCGAGCGCCTATCTCAAACCGGCGCGGCATCGGCCGAATCTGACGGTCAAAACCGGCGTGATGGCGAGCAGGATCCTCGTGGAGCACGGCCGTGCCACCGGCGTGGAGGTGATCGAGAACGGGCAGGTCGCGGTGCTGCGTGCCGCGCGCGAGATCTGCGTCACCGCGGGCGCGATCAACTCGCCGCGCCTCTTGCTGCTGTCCGGCATCGGTCCCGCCGACCATCTCCACGCGCTCGGCATTCCGGTGGTCCAGGACCTGCCCGGTGTCGGCGGCAACCTGCAGGATCACCTCGACCTCTACGCGATCGCCGAATGCTCCGGCGATTACAGCTACGACAATGTTGCGAAGTGGCACCGCACCGCGCTTGCCGGATTGCAGTACATCCTGACCAAGAAGGGCCCGGTCGCCTCCACCCTGTTCGAGACGGGCGGCTTCTGGTTCGCCGACAGAAGTGCTGCCGCCCCCGACATCCAGTTCCATCTTGGACTCGGCTCCGGCATCGAGGCCGGCGTCGACCGACTCCGCAATGCCGGCATCACCCTGAACTCGGCCTATCTGCGCCCGCGCTCGCGCGGCACGGTGCGCCTGGCCTCGGCCGACCGGGCGGCGCCGCCGCTGATCGACCCGAATTACTGGGCCGATCCGCATGACCGCGCCATGTCGCTCGAGGGACTGCGGATGGCGCGTGAGATCCTGGCGCAGGACGCACTCAAGCCGTTCCTGCTGGCGGAGCGCCAGCCCGGGCCGGCCATTCGCGGCGAGGCCGACCTCGTCGCCTACGCTTCGCGCACCTGCAAGACCGATCATCATCCGTGCGGCACCTGCAGAATGGGCGTCGATGACCTCGCCGTGGTCGATCCCGAGCTGCGGGTGCACGGCATCGAGGCACTCCGCGTCTGCGACGCCTCGATCATGCCGCGGATCACCGCGTCGAACACGAACGCACCGACGATCATGATCGGCGAGAAGGCCGCGGACCTCGTGCTGGGAAAGCCGTCACTGTCGCCGGCCAACCTGCCGTCGCAGCTCGAGACCGTCTGACCACGCGCCGCCAAGGGGATTGGCATGCGACCCGTCGCCCTCGTCACCGGCGCCAGCCGCGGGATCGGCCTCGCCATCGCATCGCGCCTCGCCCGGGAGGGATTCGACCTCGTCATCACCGGGCTGGAGCCGGATGACGGCACGGTCGCGGACGCCCTGCGCCGGCACGGCGCCGACGTCGTCTATCTCAGCGGCGACATCGGCGACACGGACGTGCATGCGGCCTGGATGGCGGCGATCCGCCGCGCCCCCGGTCGCGTCGACTGCCTGGTGAACAATGCCGGGATGGGCGCCGTCGCCCGCGGCGACGTCCTCGATCTCCGGCCGGAGAACTTCGACCGCGTGATGGCGGTCAACCTGCGCGGCACCGCCTTTCTCACACAGGCCGTGCTCAAGCTCATGCTGTCGCAGCCGGCAAGCCCGGCGCCGCGCTCGATCGTCAACATCACCTCGGTCAGCGCGACGCATGTCTCCGTCGACCGTATCGACTACTGCGTCTCGAAGGCGGCGCTGGCGATGTGGAGCAAAGGCCTGGCGGTGCGGTTCGCAGGCGAGGGGATTGCCGTGTTCGACGTCCGGCCCGGCATCATCCGCTCCGACATGACCGCGGCCGTCGCGCCGAAATACGACCGGCTGATCGGCGAGGGCCTGGTTCCGGCCGGCCGCTGGGGCGAGGGCGACGACGTGGCGCAGATCGTGGCGGCGCTGGCGTCCGGCCGCTTCGCCTTCGCCACCGGCAGCGTCATCGACGTCGATGGCGGTCTCGCGATCCCCCGGTTCTGACCGCTACGGCGCCTTCGCCACCTCCCGCACCGCCTGCTCGTAGGCCTGCGCGAACGCCTTGCCGAACACGTCGTCGAACCGATCGTCGAGACCGGCCAGCGTCGCGGCGTAGAGCCGCTCATACGCCTCCCAGGCGCGCGCCTTGCGCTGCCCGGGCAATACCGCGTGCGCCTCCGTCTCCTGCCGCAGCCGCGCCGGATCGAGCTCGGCGAGCAGCGCCCGCACCGCGCCCCGCATCGCCGCGATCACCGCCAGCTCGTGCGCGCGGATGTCGCCGAGCGCATCCGCGACCGAAGCCGCGGCGCCCATGTCGCTGCGCCGGCCGAAGCCGAGCAGCCCCATCAGCGCGTCGTCGTCATCGGCAGCGAATTTCAGCGGATTGTTGCCGGCGCGACGCAGCACGGTCCGCTCGATGCGGAACTCGCCCTTGATCTCGGCGCGGGCGATCATCGCCTGGCGCAGCCCGCCCACCATGGCGCGGAACGCCATGCCCAGCGCGTGCATCGTCGCGGCGGGATCGGCCGGCGCCGCATCGGGCAAGCCCGCCCCGGCGAGGAACGCCGCCAGCAGCCCGGCATCGGCGGCCGGCGGCGCCGCTGGCGGCGGCGCGGCTGCCGGGGCCGCGGCCGGTTCGGGGGCGGCACGCGCGGCTTGCGGCACGGGCGGCCTGGCGTGCAGCGACAGCGACCGGTCCCAGTCATCCGGCAGCGCGCCGGCGGCGGGTCGCGGCGGCCGGAACGCGTCGGCCAGCGCCGGGCTGTGATCCGGTTGCACCGGGCCGTCCGGCGGGCGCAGCCGATCGTCGTCCGGCGGCAGCGCGATGCCGCCGAAGGAGGGGAGTGCCGGCGTCTCGGCCTCGGTGCCGGGCGCGGCCGGCGGGGCGGCGAAAGGGTCATCGCCGAACGGATCCGCCTGGCTGATCGCCCTGCCCGCACGTCGCGGCGGCAGCGACGCCGGCTCCTCGGTGATGCGCACCTCGATCTCGTACGCGCCGAACCGCAGCCGGTCGCCGTCGCGCAGCGCCTGCGCCTGGTCGCGGCCGATCGGCGTCGCCTCGCGATTGAGATAGGTGCCGTTGGTGCTGAGATCGGCGACGTGCCACTCGTCGCGCCGCCAGGCGAGCAGGCAATGGCGCTTCGACAGATGCCGCTCCGGATCGGCCAGCATCCAGTCATTCTCCGGGCCGCGGCCGATGCTGAACCGGCCGCGCTCGATGCGGCGGGACTCCGGCGCGACGCCCTCCGGGCAGCGCAGGATGCTGAGCGTCAGCGCCATCGCGTCATCCGATCAGAACGGTGGGCGCGCCGCAGACGATGACGCCGCCATGCGCCGTGACATCGCCCAGCCGCGCCGCCGGCTGGCCGCGGACCAGCACGGTGAAGGCGCCAAGCACGATCACGTCGGGCTCGCCGACGCAGACGAGTTCGTCGCCCACCCGCGCCTGCGGCAGGCCGCAGGTCAGCACGGTCAGTGCCGCCGGCGGCAGGATCGGGCCGCCGACATGCGGCACCGGGCCGTCCGCCATCGGGCAGGTGTGCATGTCGGTGACGCGGGCAGCGGGCTGGCCCATGCCTCAGCCCTCCGGCTCGAGCCGGCCGGCGCCGCCGGCGGCGATGTCGCGGGCGCTCTCGAGAAAGCGCGCCAGTCGTGCTGCCCGACGCTCGGGATGGAGGCGCACCGCGGCGAGCGCGATCGCGCCGGCAACCGCCGTCCCGGGCAGATGCGGCGCCGCCGGCACGTCCGGCTGGCCCGGCGGCGCCATCGATCCGGCGCTCCAGAATGCGGCCACCGCCGCCCAGGCCTCGGGCGTGTCGAACCCGCTCTCCTGCGCCCGCGCCATGGCGTCGCGCCGCAGCGCGTCGGAGGGCTTGCGCACCCAGGCTTCCGCCGCAACACGCGCCGCCTGGGCCGCCTGCGGCAGCGTCGCCGACGCAGTATGGGTGGCGCATTGGCAGGCCCACCACACCGCCTCGCGCCGGGGCAGGGCGAAGGCGGCGAGCCGTGCCGCGGCGTCGGTGAAGCCGCCGGCGGCCAGGCGCCGCAACGCGTCCTCGGGCGAGGCGGCGTCGCCAAGGCAGGCCAGCGCTTCGGGCGCGGGCGCCACCTGCTGCAGCAGCGCGGACAGGTCTCCCTCCAGCTTCGTCACGGTCCCGGCCTGCTGCATCGCGTGCATCCCTCGCTCACCGCGCCGGACGGGTCGTGCCCGGCGCGGTCGCCCTGGCCGGTGCCAGCTTTCATCGAAAGCCGGCACACGGCAATTTGCCGAGTATCCGAATTCACGCGGCGAGGCGTGGACGCGACGCGACGCACGCTCTCCCGCGATCGGATACTAGTTCAGCGTCATCAGCCCGCCCTGCAGGACGAGCATGCCGTCGGCGTCGATCTTGGTCATCGGCGCCTCGACCGAGACCATCGCATCGCCCGAGACCTTGATCATCAATCCGCTGATGGTGATGCCGGTCTGGTCGATCTTGATGCTGTTGCCGCCGACCTTGAGTTCGATCGACTGCATCGCTTCGCCGCTGATTGCGCCCAGCTCGGCTTTCCAGGCGAGATTCCCGGTCTGCAGCGTGACGCTGCGGTCGCCGTCATCGACAGTGAGCTTGTCGCCGCCGGACTTGATCTCGACCGTCCGCCCGGCATCGATCTCGGTCTTGCAGGTGCCGCCGACCGTGGCGCTGCGATCGTTCTCGACCTCGACGCGCAGATCCTTCTGCGCGTGCAACAGCACCCGTTCGGCACCGGTCTGATCGTCGAAGGAGAGTTCCGAGCAATCGGCGGCGCCGCCATGCAGGCTGGAACGCGTGCGCAGGCCGGTGATGGTCTTGGACTGCGGCAGCGGGAAGGGCGGCTTCTGCTCGCCGTTGTACAGCCCGCCGACCACGACCGGCCGGTCGGGATCGCCGTCCATGAACGCGACCGCCACCTCGGCACCGATGCGCGGCACGTGCTGCCAGCCCCAGCCCGGCCCGGCCCAGGGTTGCATCACCCGCACCCAGCACGTGGCGCCCGGCGTCGCGGTGCGGCCATGGTCCCAGCGGAACCGGACCCTGACCCGGCCGAGCTCGTCGGTGTATACCTCCTCGCCGTCCGGCCCGATCACCACGGCGGAACAGAGCCCCGGCATCACCGGCCGCGGCGCATCGGGCGCATCCCGCCAGGGCTGCTGCGCCTCGAAGCTGGCGAAGGCATTGCGGTAGGTGACGCCCTCATCGCCGCCGGCGACCCAGCTTTCGTCGCTGGCCTGGTGCGTGATGCTATGCACGACGAACTCGCCGCCGGCGCCCTGGTCGCCTTCGGTCAGGCTGAACCGGCCGCCCGGGTAGAACGTCTCGTTGCATCCTGCGGCCTCGATCAGCGTCGCCGCGGCCTCCGCCGCCTCGATGCGACGCCGCGCGCGATCGTCGACTTCCGCCGATTGATCGGTGCGCGCCGGCCAGTGGAACAGGTCGCGGCGCGCCGTCCCGTCGGTCCGGAAGGTCGTGCTGCGCGTCGAGTCCAGCGGCTTGCCTGGCGATTGCGGGTCGTAATCCGCGAGTCTGACCTTGCCGAGCGCGGTGGTGCGGCCCGGTTGCCACTCGGTCAGGCTGTGTCGCGCGCCCTGTCCCGACGGATCGATATGTAGCGCCGGCTCGCCGAGGCTGCGGAATCCGGCATTGCCGTCGGCGATCACGAGCCCGTCCGTCGTCTCGCCGTGCTCGAAGAAATAGAACCAGCCTTCCTCCTGCATCAGCCTGGTCGCGAAGGCGAAGTCGGTCTCGTTGAACTGGGTCGTGTACGGACGTACCGCCGCCTGGCCGTACAGGCGGAACTCGACCGGCCCGAGTCCGGCCGCGTCGAACAGTTGCTGCAGGATCTGCCGCGCCGTCCGGTTCTCGAAGATGCGGCAATCCCCGGCCTGTTGCAGGAACCACAGGCGCGGCACGATCTCCGCCGCGTAGCCCCAGAACTGCCGGGGCGCGCTGCCGGTGGCGCGGAATTCCCGCACCGTGCCGTGAAAGTGCCGGGTGGTGCCGGCGGGCCGGCGCAGCGTGACGCAGACATCCTTCGCCAGCAGCCGGTCGGGGTCGATATCGGACTGCTGCGCCACCATGCCGAGCCGGATGCGGAACGGCGTACTGATCGTCTCCTCGACCAGCAGGGTGGTCGGGATCAGCACGTCGCGGCCGAGCGGACTCGTCATCGACAGGAAGGCTTCCACCCGTGTGATGCTCGCCGACATATCCCGTCCCCTCAGCCGCCGCGCCTTCCGGGCAGGGCCGGGGACGCGTTGTCAGCATGCCTTCGCCGACCGCGTCCTGCTGTGACTTTTGGCACAGATCGGCGCGGCGTGCGCCGGTACATGCCGGCCAGAGCAGAAGGAGGCCGGGAATGCGCACCATAGTCAGCGGCCGAACCGCCGCCAATCGCCAACCTTGTCGAGTCGTTCGCAGGTGGTTCGTTGATCCCGTCGGTAAAACGCTTTTCATCGGCCGCGGGACGCGGCGGGCCGCCGGCCTGCTCGGCGGCGCGCTGGGCTTGCTGTCCCTGGCCGGCGCGGCCGGTGCGGTCGGCGCAGCCAGTGCGGCCCCGGCGGCCGATGGCGCGGCACACCGGCTGGCGATCGTCGTCGGCGAGACGCAATACGCGTCGCTGCCGCCGCTCGACGCCTGCGCCGCCTCCGCCGGGGCGGTCCGGGCACGATTGCAGCAGCTCGGCTTCACGGTGATCGGCCGGGACAACGCCTCCAACGGCGAGATGTCCGCGATCCTGGAGAGCGCGGCGCGCAAGCTGGCGGCGGCGCCCGGTGCCAGCTTCGTGTCTTACACGTGCGGCTATGCCGTCGGCTATGAGCGCCGCGTGTTCCTGCTGCCCACCGGGGCGGTGCTGCAGCGGCCCTCGGACGTGCTGACGCAGGGCCTGCCGGCCAAGACGCTGCTCGATCTGGCCGCGCGGGGCTCCCGGCCCGGCCTCACCGTGCTCGACACGTTCGCGCCGCCGCATGGAACCGCCGCCGACCTGCCCGGCTTCGCGGCGGCGCTGCGTCCCGCGGCGGGACAGGTGTTCGTGGCGGTCGCGGAGCCGGCCGCCGGCACGATCGCGACCCCGGTGGCGCAGCATTTCGCCGAGGCGCTGGAACGGGCGCCGGTGCCGGTCGCGCCGCTGATCGACGCGTTGCGGCAAGGGGCCGCCACCGCCGCTTCTGCCTTCGCCGTGGCGGGCGATCCCGGGGACCTCTCGCTCATCCCGCCGCCGCCGCCCCCGCCGGCACCGCACGTGGTGGCGCGCGTGGCGGGTCCGGTCGTGCCCGCGGCGGCCGTGCCTGTGGCTGCCGTTCCGACGCCGGCTGCGGCGCCGGCGCCCGCGGCCGCCCCGGCGGCGCCCGCGGTCGCCGCCGCGCCGCAATTGCCCGAGGAGGAAGCCTACACCGATCTCGATCGCCGGCGCGTCCAGGCGGCGCTGAAGCTGCTCGGATACTATGCCGGCGACGTGGATGGGCTGATCGGTCCGGACACGCGGGCCGCGATCCGCCGCTATCAGCACGAACTCGGCGCGCCGATGACGGGCGAGCTGACCCCGGCCGAGGCCGACCGGCTGGTGGCCGGGCTTGGTGCCGGCTGACCGGGCGTGACGCCGCTCGCACATCCCGCCGCCCGCCCGCCGGACGCCGTGGAGCCGCGGGCGGCGATGAACCGACACCGTGCCGGGATCCGGCGCGCAGAGAAGGACCCGGTGCCATGGGACTGAAGGCCAAATTCAATCTGGTGATGCTGGTCGCATTCGTGATCGGCCTCGGCCTCGCCGCCGTGTTCTGCTGGGGGGTGACGCAGCGCAACGCGCGCGACGAGGTGGTGCGCACCGCGGCGCTGATGGCCGACCAGGCGGCGGCGGTGCGCGGCTACACCGACAAGCAGATCGGCCCACTGCTGGCCGAGCAGAGCAGCGTGCGCTTCCTGCCGCAGACCATCCCGTTCTTCGCCGCGCAGAGCGTGCTGCGCAGCCTGCAGACGCAGTATCCCGACTACGCCTACAAGGAGGCGGCGCTCAATCCGACCAACCCGGCCGACCGCGCCACCGACTGGCAGGCCGACCTGATCAACACCTTCGAGCGCGATCCGAAGCTGACCCAGCTCGTCACCGTGCGCGAAACGCCGACCGGCCCGACGCTGAACCTCGCCCGGCCGATCGAGGTCGGCGACAAATCCTGCCTCGCCTGCCATTCGACGCCGCAGGTGGCGCCGCCCTCCATGGTCGATCTCTACGGCACCGCCAACGGCTTCGGCTGGAAGCTCGACAGCATCATCGGCGCGCAGGTGGTGACGGTGCCGATGCAGCTCGCGCTGACCAAGGCGCGGCATCTCTTCTTCGTCGTGATGGGCGGGCTCACCGCCGTGTTCGTCGTCATGCTGGTGCTGCTGAACCTGCTGCTGCACTATTTCATCATCCGGCCGGTGCGGCGCATCTCGGCGGTGGCGAGCGAGGTCAGTCTCGGCAATCTCGACGTGCCGGAATATCGCCCGCGCGGCGGTGACGAGATCGCCTCGCTGGCGGAGAGCTTCAACCGCATGCGGCGCAGCCTCGCGAATGCGCTGCGCCTGCTGGAGACCGCCGAATGATGCGGGTGGGTGCGCGATGAGCGACGCCCCGGCGGAGATCGGGCGCTATCGCATCGAGCGGGTGCTCGGCCGCGGCGCCATGGGCGTGGTGTATCGCGCGCATGATCCGGAGATCGACCGGCCGGTCGCGATCAAGCTGGTGCGCGCGGACCTGCTGGAGGGGACGGAGCGCGCCGACTATCTCGCGCGCTTCCGGCAGGAGGCGCAGGCGGCCGGTCGCTGCACGCATCCCAACATCGTCGCCCTCTACGACTACGCGATGCATGAGGGCAATCCGTACCTGGCGATGGAGTTCGTCGACGGGGTCAGCCTGGCGCAGGCGATCGCCCGCGGCACGCGCTTCCGGCCGCAGGAGGCGGTCTATCTGGTCGGGCAGATGCTGGAAGCGCTCGGCTGCGCCCATCGTCTCGGCGTCGTGCACCGCGACATCAAGCCCGGCAACGTGCTGCTGCTGCCGAGCGGCCGGGTGAAGGTGACGGATTTCGGCGTCTCGCGCATCGGCGGCGCCGGACTGACGCAGCACGGCTCGATCGTCGGCACGCCGAGCTACATGTCGCCCGAGCAGTGCCGCGGCGAGGTCGTGGACGCGCGCAGCGACCTGTTCTCCGCCGGCGTCGTGCTGTTCGAGCTGCTGTCGGGCGAGCGCCCGTTCCCCGGCCGCAACTTCGGCGAGATCGCGGCGAAGCTGCTGCACGAGGCGGCACCCGATCTCTCCGCGCGCGCGCCGGCGCCGATCGCCGAGGTGGTGCGGCGGGCGCTGGCGAAGCGGCCGGAGGATCGCTTTCCGGCCGCCGAGGCGATGCTGGCGGCGTTGCGCGGTCCGTCGCGCCCATCCGCCGACCCGACCATCGTCGTGGCTCCCGGCTCGGGCCGCGCGACCGACGCGGCCGCGGTCGGGCTGGAGCCGGAGGTGCTGGACACGCTGCAGCGGCGGCTGGCGCGCTATGTCGGTCCGATCGCGCGGCGGCTGCTGGACAGCGCGGTGCGCAGCGCGCCGACATTGCATGCGCTGTGCGACACACTGGCGCGCAGCATCGACAGTCCGGAGGAGCGGGAATCGTTCCTGCGCGAGGCACGGCGGGAGTGCGCGGCGCAGGCGACGCGGCTGTCGCTGACCGGGGCGGGGACCCGGACCGGTACCGTCGGGGGCGCCGTGCTGCTGCCGGACTCGGTGCTGGAGCCGGCGGTCGCGTCGCTGACCCGCGTGCTGGGCCCGATTGCGCGCGTGCTGGTGCAACGCGCCGCCCGCAAGGCCGACACCGCCGAGGCGTTGTGGCAGGCGCTGGCGGCGCATATCGAGGCACCGGCGGAGCGGGCGGCATTCCTGGCGCGGGCGCCGCGGCGGTAGCGCGATCGCGGCGGAACCCGACGATCCCCCGATCCCGCGAGGCGCCTCGGCCTCACTGCAGCGCGTGCACCGGTTGCTGCGGTGATCCGCCGGATCCGGCCTCCTGCCTGGCAGCGGGCGGGGGCTGCTGGCACTCGTCCCTGGTGGTCTTGTAGGGCAGCAGCGTCAGCGCGTCCCATGCGCCGGCGTTGACCGGCGCGATCATATGCAGCGTGCCGAGCTGGGACGACTGCGGGTTCTGCTTCAGCCAGTGGATGAGTTCGCTCGCGGCGCGATAGTCGGTGAACACGAGGCGCCGCGGCGTCGCATCGTTGGTCTGTGCCAGCAGCGTCGGGGCGCGCTCGATGTTCGCCACGGACAGGGGAACGTCGCGCGGCAGAATCCGCACCGACCAGACCGCCGGCGAGATGTCGTCGGCGCGCACGATCTCGACCGCATGTTTCGGCTCGCCGTCCTGCAGCAGATGAACCGTCTGCAGCCCTTCGAGGTAGTTCTCGCGACCCCGGTCGATGACGCGCTCCTCGTAGATCATCCAGACCACGGCCTTCAGCGCGCAGTGGGGCAGCTGGTCGACCGGCAGCACCGAGACCGTGGGCGGCGTCTTCGCCGGTCCCGCGCCGTCGGACGCGAGCTGCACGTCGACGACCTGCAGCGCCAGGTTCTCGACCTGGTTGCGATCATCCGCCGCACCCGGATATTTGCGCCGGATCACACGGGGATCGGTGACCACGCTGAGCGCGATCGCGACGTTGCCGGTGACGTCGCCGCCGGCGGCACTCTCCCGGATGATGCGCAGGAAGCCCGGCTGAATGTCGATGCCGAGATTCTCGTATTGCTCGCTGATATCCGCATTCGCCTTCCGCGTCTCCTCGGATGAGGCGGTCGCGTTCGGATTCGCGAGCGCGGGCGCGACGCGGCCGAGCCCGCCGCCCAGGTTCAGCGTCCGGGTAACGGTCGTCTCGAGGCTCGCGAGCTTGACGGAGCGGTTGTCGGTGGCGGCGACGGTGTAGTCGGCGAACTCGAAGTTGATGGGCTGGATGAAGACGCGCGTCCAGATGAAGCGATCGCCCGGCTGCGTCTTCGTCCCCTTGGTCACGGTCGCCACGAGAACGCGGTCCGCGCGGTACGGATCCTGGCGCACCGCGCCGCGATCCGGGCCATCCGCACCCTTGAGGATGGCCGGCCAGGCGGCGTGCGGGTCGCTCGCCAGATCGTCGATGGCACGCGCCTGCGCGAGGTCCGAGAGGTCCCGGATCGTCAGCGCCACCGCCGCCGGCCTGACCGCAGCGGTCGAATAGACGGCCAGGGTCGGGGCGCCGTAGTCGGGCTCGTACGCTGCCGCGATGTCCGCCGCGTCGCCGGCCGGGCGAACCGTCAGATCGTTCCGGAATTGCTGCGTCTGCGTCACGCCGAGCTTCGAGCCCGCCTTCCAGCGGAGCTCCTCCGGCGGCTGCCCGGCGTGGAAGAAGTGGCCGGCGGCCGCGGCCGCGGCGATGACCGCGATGGCCGAAACGGCCAGCCCGATCCGCTTGCTCCACCGGCGCGTTGGTCCTGATCGTTCGCCCACTGCCGCCTCCCGCGCCGCGCCTGGTGCGCGCTTGCACGGATACGATTGCAGAATGAGAGGCTAGTTCATACCGGTGCGCACTGACAATTCGGCGGGCCGGCACGATGCGACACAGCCGCGTGATCGACGGCTCCTTGTCCCGGGTCCTGCGTGGCCCGGAGGAGCATGCGACGGCGGCTGGGCCGGCCGGGCGTGCGATCCGGCCCGCCCGGGCCGAACCGCTCCCGGTGCCGCGCTCAGACGGTGTGCATCTCGCCGAGATGGTAGCCGACGGTCTTCGGGTTGCCCTTGGTCGACGGATCGAGGCCCTTGAACGTCATCATCACCTTGGTGAAGTTCAGCGACAGGCTCTCCTGCGGCATGTCGCCGCCCGAGCTCATCGAGTAACCGCTCACCCCGGTGTCGGTCAGCTCGTAGCTGAGGAACTCCTCCACCTTGCCCTTGGTCGTGGTCGTGAACTTGATCTCGACCGTCGTGTTCAGTTCGCCGGCCAAAGCATCGTTCAGCAGGCCGGTCGAGGCGCTGCACATGCGCTTGGTGACCGTCACCTCGCTGATCGAGGGTTCGCTCGACTCGCGCGATTCCGGGCCGCGTGCGGCCGAGCCGATGCCGCGGCCGACGCCCCATTGCAGCGAATCGACCTCGATCCAGTCCTTGAAACCCTCCGTCGTGACCGCACCCTTGACGCTGCCGAACTTCATGTAGATCGCCATTGCGATCCTCCTTCGCCCACTGCCGTGGCCGCACCATGCGGCCCGCCGCGTTCCTCCCATGCAGGCGAAAGGGCGACGATGAGGACGCTCACAGCTCGTCCGGCGCGGCGACACGCCGCGTGACCCGCGCCATGCCGGCGCGGCAGATCGGTCAGGCGCCCGCTGTGAGCCAGGTCGGATCGAACCAGCGATCGGCCTCGCCGTCATAGGGCAGGCGGGTGACGTCCCAATGCCGGATCAGCGTCGCGTACGCCGCCCAGACCGGCGGTCCGCCGCCGACGAACACGACGCGGTCGGGGAAGCGGGCGAGCACGTCGGCCGGCGCCATGGCGGAGCGGATTTCCACCACCAGCCGGTCACCGAAGGCTTCCGGCGGGATCGAGGCATGGGTGCGCGGGCCGACCAGCAGCACGTGGCCGCGCGTCATCATCCAGAACCGCCGCACGTCCTCGCGGAATTCCGGCGCCGCGGCGCCTTCCCAGGGCAGTTGCCCGCGCAGTCCGAGCTGGCCGCGCCGCCCGATCGCGCACATCACCCGGACATCCGCCATCGGCGTCTCCCGTCAGCACCGCGCCGCGCATCGGGCGCCCCGGTCCGCTGATCTGACCCGCCGGTCCGCGGCGCGGCAAGGGCGGGATCAGGCCGCGTCGGTCTCGATGCTCGCGAGGTCGATCGGCTGGATCGAGAACCAGACCGGATCCGGACTGCGCGCCGCGCTGCGCAGAATCGGCCGGATCGCCGCGAGCAGATCCTCGATCGTGCGGAACGGCGTCATCGTCTCCTCGCCGTCATCGGTGCGCATCACCAGCCCGGCGCCGGGTCGGGCGAGGCGGGCGCCGACGCCGCGCTCGCGGCGGGCGCCGCGCGGCGGCAGGGGTGTGACCTGGACCGGGGTGGCCGGTTCGGGAACGCCGCGCCCGGCAGGCGCCGGTTCCGCCGCGGCTTCGTGCACCGGCACCGGCGCCAGCGCGGTGGGCGGCGCGGCGGGCGGCGCCGTCTCGCCGGCCGGCATCTCCGCGGCGGCTGCCTGCGGCGGCGTCGGCTCGGCCGCGGCGAACAGATCCGTGCCGGCAACGGTGTCCATCGCAGGGCCGCTCGCCGCGGGAACTTCCGCGGCCGGGGCGCCGGCGGCAGCGCCCCGGCGCGATCCCCTGGCGCGGGCCGGCGGCGCCGCGGCGATGCCTTCCTTCCGCGCCCGGGCGAGCAGCGCGTAGATCGCCGCCGGCGTGCAGTCGTAGCGGTCCGCGACGTCCGCCACCTTGCGGTGCTCGACATCGACCAGCCGGACGATGGTCGGGTACTCCGCCCTGTCGATGCGGGCCATGCTGTCCTCCTCTCGACCGCCGCGTCGGTCGTGAATTCGGCCGCGCGAACGAAACAGGAACACCACTCTGGCAGATTCGTCGTCGCGTCGCCAAGAGGCTTGGTCGCGGAACGCGCCCGCCCCGGTCCGCTCGTGGATCGCCGCCTCGGCATGGCATCCCGGCCGCGCAGCGCGGTCGGGACCTGGCCAGGCCGGGCACGCGGACGCCGCGGCAAGCGATACCCGGTCCGCGGCGCCAGCCCCGGAGGGGCATTGTGGGCGATCGCCGGAGCGGTCACACTCCGACGCACGGGGCAAAGCAAGAACGGAGGGGAATCTTCATGGATCAGGTGCATGACGCCCAGACCGAGGGCGCGATGCCGGGCGGCGGCGTCTCACGCCGCACGCTGCTGCAACTCTCCGCCGGCGCCGCCGCGGGCCTCGGCATCGCCGGACCGCTCGGCAGCAGCGCCGCCCTTGCCGCCGCGCCGTTGATCGCACTGGTGCACACGCAGGCCGCCGGCGACAACGGGCCGATCGACAGCATGATCGCCAGCCTGCACAAGATCGCGCATCAGAAAGGCATGCGGGCGCGGACCATCTACGCCTCCGACCCCGCCACCTACGAATCGATCTTCAAGACGCTGGGCAATGCCCATGCCGCGATCGTCGTCACCACCTTCGACGAGGTGGCGCAGCCGCTCAAGGCGGTCGCCCCGTCCTTCCCCAACACGAAGTTCATCCAGATCTACGGCGATCCGTTCGATCCGCCGATCCCGAACGTCGTCACCGTTTCCTATGACTATTATCTCGGCTGCTATCTCTCCGGCCTGTTCGGCGGCCGCATCTCGAAGAGCGGCAAGCTCGGCTATATCGGCGGCGCCAGCCTGCCGGGCCTGAATGCCGATCTGAACGCGCTGAAGGCCGCGGCCGCCGCGGTCGGCCCCTCCATTACGGTGAGCGGCGCCTTCGCCGGCTCGTTCCAGGATCCGGCCAAGGGGCGTGAGATCGCCAACCAGATGTACCAGTCGGGCGTGGACTACATCCAGACCGACTCGGCCGCGACCGATACCGGCATCATCAAGGCGGCGACCGAAGGTTCCGGACGGCTGGTCTCTGCCATCTCCAAGCAGCAGTTCAAGCTCGGGCCGAAGGAAGTCATCGCCATCGTCAAGCTGGATTTCGGCCTGTCGCTGTACACCGAGGTCGCGCGCGCGCTGAAGGCCGGCTGGAGCGGCGGGCACGTCTCGACCGGTCTCAAGGGCGGCATCATCGATTTCGAGCTGTCCGACGTGTTCCTCAAGGTCGGGCCGCCGGACGTCGTGGCCAAGGCGAAGCAACTCTGGCCGGCGATCGACAAGGCGAAGCAGGAGATCATCGCCGGGACCCTCAAGGTGCCGTTCAACACGAAGCTCTGACGCATGCGGCGCGCGCGGCGCCGGATGGGCATCTGACATGGCGGCGGGTCTCTCCGGCGCCGCCGCTCCCGTCCGCTCCGACCGATCCGTCGCGCGGGTCGCATCGGGCGAGGCGCCGGCTCGGGATGGCGGCGAGCAGGCCCTCGCCTGCCAGGACGTGACCGTCACCTACGGCCCCGTGGTCGCGCTGCGCGATGTCACGGTCGGCTTCGCGCCCGGGCGGATCCATGCCGTGGTCGGGCAGAACGGCGCCGGCAAGACCACCTTCGCGCGCGTCTGCGCCGGCATCGTGCGGCCCGACGAAGGCCGGCTGCTGATCGGCGGGCGGGCGATTGCGACCGGCGATGTCGATGCGGTGCGCGGCGCCGGGCTCGAGCTCGTGCATCAGAGCTTCGCCCTGCCGCCCTCCTTCACCGTCGCCGAAGCGATGGAGTTCGGCAGCCGCCGCGAGTCCGGCCGGCCCTACACGCGGCGCGGGCTGGAGGCGCGCTGGGCACCGCATCTGGCAGCGCTCGGCATCAAGGTGCGGCTCGGCGCGCGCATCCGCGACCTGCCGGTCGAGACGCAGCAGGCGGTGGAGATCGCGCGCGCGCTGGTGACCGAGGCGCGGGTGCTGATCCTCGACGAGCCGACCGCCGTGCTTGCCCCCGCCGGCGTCGAGATCCTGTTCGACCGGCTGCGGGCGCTGCGCGACGGCGGCGTCACCGTGCTGCTGATCCTGCACAAGATCCGCGAGGTGCTGGCGGTCGCCGAGACCGTCACCGTGCTGCGCGGCGGCCGCCTGGTCGAAGGCCCGGTCGAGACCGCCGGCGTCGATGCGCGGCACCTGGCCGCCTCGATCATCGGCAGCGCGCCCGCCGAACTGCCCGGCGGTGATATCGCGGCCCTGGTCGGCGCCGAGGAGACGCCGCACGCCGCGGTCGCCGCGCCTGCCGCGGCGACCCGGCCGACGGCGCTGGTCACGCACGGCGTGTCAACCCGCGAGGACGGCGAGGGGCGGCCGCTGGAAGCGGTCGATCTCACCGTGCATCGCGGCGAGATCGTCGGCGTCGCCGGCGTCGAGGGCAACGGCCAACGCACGCTGATGCGCGCGATCGCCGGTCTCGCCGGGCTCGCCGGCGGCACGATCCGCCTCGGCGACGCCGACGTCACCGCCCGCAGCCTGGTCGAGCGTCGCGCCGCCGGGCTGCGCATGATCCCGTTCGAGCGCAACACCGAGGGGCTGAGCCTCTCCAGCGCGCTGTGGGAGAACTGGGCGGCGCGGCCGCTGCTCGGTGGAGCGACGCTGCGGCTGATCGATCCGGCGCGGCTGCGGCGGCTGTGCGAGGCGAGCCTGAAGCAGTGGAACGTGCGCTTCGCCGCGACCACGCAGCCGGCCGGCTCGCTCTCCGGCGGCAACGCGCAGAAGGTGATCCTGGCGCGCGAGGTGGACGAGGACGCCGCGTTGCTGATCGCCGCACAGCCGACGCGCGGCCTCGATATCGGCGCCACCGAGTTCGTCTGGCAGTCGCTGCGCGCGAGCCGCGCCCGCGGCTGCGGCGTGCTGCTGATCTCATCGGATCTCGACGAGCTGTTCGACATCAGCGACCGCATCGTGGTGATGCTCTCCGGTCGCATCGTCGGGCGCTTCACCCCGCCCTACGAGCTTGACGCGGTCGGCGCCGCCATGACCGGGGTGGAGCGGTGATCGCGAAGCTGCTGGCGATCGGCCGCGCGCTGCTGTTCGTGGTCATCGCGCTGCTGTTCTGCGCGGTGGTTTTCGAGATCGCCGGTTTCTCCAGCCTCGACATGCTGCAGAGCATCGCCGAGGGTGCGTTCCTCTCCGGCGACGCGCTGATGAACACGGCGCGCTGGACGCTGCCGCTGCTGATCACCGCCTGCGGCGTCGTCGTCTCGTTCCGCTGCGGCTATTTCAACATCGGTGCGCAGGGGCAGCTCTACATGGGCGCGATAGCCGGCGCCTTCATCATCGCCGGGCTGCAAGGCGGACCCGCGGTGCTCGTCGTCCCGCTCACCATCGCCGCCGGCATGGCGGCCGGCGCGGTGTGGTCGCTCTGGCCCGGCTGGCTGCGCGTGCGCTCCGGCACGGACGAAGTCATCACCACGCTGATGGGCAATTTCATCGCCGCGCTGTTCCTGGTCTACGTCACGTCGGGACCGCTCAAGGACCCGTCCGGCACCGGCCAGGTGACCGCGAGCCGGCCGGTGCCGCTCGCCTACCGCATCAGCGATGCGGGCGGCGTGTCGCCGACGATCATCGTGATCGCCGTCGTGGTCGTCGTGCTGACCTGGATCCTGGTCAATCGCACCGCCTTCGGCGTGCTGTCCAGCCTGGCCGGACGCAACCCGACCATGGTGACCTGGCAGGGCGCGCGCATGTCGCGGCTCGGCCTCGGCTCCTTCGTCATCAGCGGCGCGCTGGCCGGCCTGTCCGGCACGATCGAGCTGCTCGGTCCCGACGGACGCATCGTCTCCGGCTTCGTGCCGACGCACGGCTTCACCGCCATCCTGATCGCGCTGGTCGCCGGGCTTTCCGTCTCCGGCGTCGTCGTCGTTTCGATCTTCTTCGGCGGGCTGGCCGCCGCGAGCCTGTACCTTCCGGTGATCGCCGGCCTGCCGGCGGCCGCGATCGACGTGATCAACGCCGCGATCGCGCTGTTCATCACCGCGCGCGCCCTGCCCGGCAGCGCCTGGCTGCAGCGGCGGGTGCGGCGCGTGCAGAGCGCATCATGAACGATCTGCTGATCTCCGTGCTGCGTTCCGGCACACCGCTCGTCTACGTCACCATGGCCGGGATGCTGGCGCAGCGTACCGGAATCTGGCATCTCGGCCTCGAGGGCCTGATGATCATCGGTGCCTGTGCCTCGGTCGTCGGCACCGCGGAGACGGGCTCGCTCGCCGCCGGCATGGCGATTGCCATCGTCCTTTGCATGCTCGTCTCCGCGCTGCTCTGGCTCGCGATCGAGAAGCTGCGCGCCAATCCGATCATCGCCGGGCTCGGGATCACCGGGCTCGGGTTGGGTGGCACCGATCTTGCGATCCAGTCGATCTACGGTAGCGAGGCCGCCGTCACCTCGCCAGTCGGGCTGCCGCATCTGCCGCCGGCCTTTGGGCCGTACGCCGTGCTGTCCGTGCTGGTCGCGGCGATGCCTTTTGTGGTCGCGTTCCTGTTCGTGCTGGTGCGACGCACGCGCTTCGGGCTGCGCCTGTCCGCCGCCGGCGAGCATCCTTTCGCCGCGCGCAGCGTCGGCATCAATCCGCCGCGCATGCGGCTGCTGGCGCTGGTGGCGGGCGGCGTGCTCTGCGCGCTCGGCGGTGCGGAGCTGGCGCTGGGCAGCCTGCAATTGTTCAGCGTCAACATGACCGCGGGGCGCGGCTTCATGGGCTTCGCGGCGGTGATCTTCGGGGCGTCGCATCCGATCGGCTCGACCGCCGCGGCACTGTTCTTCAGCCTGGTGGAATCGCTGGGCATCACGGCACAGCTCGCCTTCGGGCAGCGCGTGCCGCAGGATCTGCTGCTGGCGCTGCCCTATCTGGCGACGGTGCTTGGGGTTTGGATCAGCGGGCGGCTGCGCGGGGGGATGGCGACCGGGTTCGCGGAGTTGCGGGAGTACTGATGCGAAGAAGAAAGGCAAGGCCAGGGGCTCTGCCCCTGGACCCCGGC
>DATJSJ010000080.1:0-5424 GCA_035504175.1 Acetobacteraceae bacterium | reverse complement strand
ACTTGCTGCTGCTCGACCCGATCTGGGCGGCCGCCGGCTCGCCGCAGCACGTTTTCCGCACCGATGCCGCGGCCCTTCAGCGCATCACCGGCGGCACGGTCGCCGAAGTACGCTCGGCGCCAAACGGATAAAAGTCTTTTTGCTTCTTTTTCTACAGAGAAAGAAGCGCTTCCTTTCTTCCTTACGCGACCAAGAATCCGTGCCGCAGCGGATCACGCGGATCGACGAAGATCGTATTATAACCATGCATCCGCGCCCATCCGGCAATGCTCGGCCGGATCGCCGCGTGCACGCCGACCCGCGCCGTGGCTTCCACCCGTCCTTCGAACAGTGTGCCGATGATGCTTTCGTGCACGAACTCGTCGCCGACGCGCAGCCGCCCGCGCGCCGCGAGCTGCGCCATGCGCGCTGAAGTGCCGGTCCCGCACGGCGAGCGATCGATCGCGCGATCGCCGTAGAACACCGCATTTCGGCCATGTGCCCGCGCATCGCGGGGTGCGCCGGTCCATTGCACGTGGGTGACGCCGCGAATCGTGGGATCCTCGGGATGAGCGATCGAGACGACCTCGTTCACCGTACGCCGCACGATCGGGCTGAGCCGCAGGATTGCGTCGGCCGACATCTCGTCCAGTCCGGGCCAGTTCGGCTGCCGCTCGACGATGGCGTAGAAATTGCCGCCATAGGCGATGTCGAGGACGATCTCGCCGAGTTCCGGCAGCGTGACATGGATTTCGCGTGCGGCGAGGTAGGATGCGACGTTGTGGATGCGCACGGTATCGACGAAGCGACCGTCGCCGCGGAAATGCGCGACCACCCGTCCGGCTGGTGCGTCGAGCGCGACCACGCCCGGCTCGCGTGGCGTGATCAGTCCGTTCTCCACTGCCATGGTGACGGTGCCGATCGTGCCATGACCGCACATTGGCAGGCAGCCGGTCGTCTCCAGGAACAGGATCGCGATGTCGCAATCCTCGCGCGTCGGCGGGTAGAGGATGGCGCCCGACATCATGTCGTGGCCGCGCGGCTCGAACATCAGCGCGCGGCGGATCCAGTCGTGGTGCGCGATGAAGTCCTGCCGCCGCGCGCTCATCGTCTCGCCGTGCAGCAAGGGCGCGCCGGAGGTGACGAGCCGCACCGGGTTGCCGCAGGTGTGGCCGTCGATGCAGTGGAAACTGTGCATGCCGGTCGCGCTCTCAGGCGTAGAGCGCGATCTCCGGATCGGCGAAGCCGGTATCCAGGCTCTCGGCGACCGCGCGGTTGGTGATGCGCCCGCCATGCACGTTGAGCCCGGCGCGCAGATGCGGGTCCTCGAGCAGCGCCTGCCGCCAGCCCTTGCTCGCCAGTGCCAGAACGTGCGGCAGCGTCGCGATGTTGAGCGCGAAGGCGGAGGTGCGCGGCACCGCACCCGGCATGTTGGTGACGCAGTAATGCACCACGCCATGTTCCTTGTACGTCGGGCGCGAATGCGTGGTCGGCCGGCTGGTCTCGAAGCAGCCGCCCTGGTCGATCGCGATATCGACCATCGCGGCTCCCGGCCGCATGCGCTTGACCATCTCGCCCGTCACGAGTTTCGGCGCCGCCGCCCCCGGTACCAGCACCGCGCCGATCACCAGGTCGGAGCGCTCGATCTCGGTCTCGATATTGTCCAGCGTCGACGCCAGCGTGCGCACGCGGCCGTTCCACAGCGCATCGAGATCGGCCAGGCGCTCGACCGAGCGATCGATTACCGTGACTTCGGCACCCATGCCGACGGCGATGCGCAGCGCGTTCGATCCCGCGACGCCGCCGCCCAGCACCACGACGCGCGCCGGCTTCACCCCGGGTACGCCGCCGAGCAGCACGCCGAGTCCGCCCTGATGCGTCTCCAGGCAATTCGCGCCGACCTGCACTGCCATCCGGCCGGCAACTTCGCTCATCGGCGCGAGCAGCGGCAGGCCGCCGCGCGGACTGGTCACGGTCTCATAGGCGATGCAGACCGCGCCGGAGCGCATCAGACCCTCCGCCTGGGCGCGGTCGGCGGCGAGGTGCAGGTAGGTGAACAGGACCTGACCAGGCCGGAGCATCGCGATCTCGGGCGCCTGCGGCTCCTTGACCTTCACGACCATCTCTGCCTCGGCGAAGACCGAGGCGGCGTCAGGGAGAATGCGTCCGCCGGCCTGCTGGTAGTCGGCGTCCGACGCGCCGATGCCGTTGCCGGCGCCGCTTTGTACGAGTACGTCGTGGCCGTTGTGCACCAGCTCCCGCACGCTGCCGGGGACGAGGCCGACCCGGTTCTCCTCCGCCTTGATCTCCGTGGGGATGCCGATGCGCATCGCGTCGTCTCCTGGGCTGCGAACCCGCCGATCATGGACCGGACAGGGCGGGAATGCATCCGGCTCGCGGGCGCCGGACCCCGGGGGAGGGATCCTCCAAATGGGGCCTGCCCCTGCGCTCCGGTCGGAAAGCGCGGGTGCCGGCCGGGGCCGTGCCCGCGCGGGCCCGTCAGAACAGGTTGCCGAACAGGCTGCTGCCCTGGCGCTGGATGATCGGGGTGCTGCCGACTTCGGGGCTGCGTCCGAGGGCCGCGTCCTGGCGCAGCCGGGCCGCTTCGGCGACCGGATCGAGCACGGTTCCGGGCTGCGGCGCCGGCCGCCAGAACATCAGCCGCTCGGCAAAGCTCTCGCTCGGGATGTCCTTGACCGATTCCTCATCCACCTCGGCCCGGATGTCTTTCGGTGCCGGCGGACCCGCCGCCTGGACCAGCGCCTGCTCACCCTGGCTCATCGACGTGGCTCCCTGGTTCAGCTCGACCTCGGGCACCAGCACCGCCTCCGCCTGCGTCGTTTCGCTCTGCTCCTGCGGCCGTGGCGCGCCGGGGCGGGGCGGACGCAGCGAGTAGTCGGGCGGCATCGAGAGCGGGGCGCGGGTGGTGACGCGGAACTCGTCCGGTGCGTCGCGGCTGAAGTCGAACATGCGGCTGAGATCGTTGGAGCCGCCGCAGGCCGACAGAACCAGTGGCAGCGCCAGGGTGCCACCCAGAGCCACGGCCCGGAGGACCGGGAATCGCGCAGAGGGGAGGATCATCGCCGCTGATCTACCCCTGCGCCGATCCGTCGGCAAGGCGGTCATTATGGCGCGGCAGCAGGCTCTCCAGGATCAGCGCTGCGACGCCGCAGACGATGGCGGCATCGGCAATGTTGAAGACATACCAGGACCAGCCGAACGCGTGCGCATGGATGAAATCGACGACCGCGCCGAAGCGGATCCGGTCGATGACGTTGCCGATGGCGCCGCCGGCGATGGCACCGATCGCTGCCGCGACGACGCGGCTTTCGGCGCGCATCAGCCAGACGAACAAGGCGGCCACGACGATGACGGCGATGCCGCCGAGGATGATCGGGCCGAACGTTCCGAACCCGTTCAGCAAGCCGAACGTCACGCCGTGGTTCCAGACCATGGTCAGGCTGAGCACCGGCAGCAGCGGCACCGAGCCGCGCGCCGGCAGGTCGAGTCCGTTCAGGATCCACCATTTGCTGGCCTGGTCGGCGGCGAGCACGACAATGAGAACCAGCACGCCGAGGCCGGGATGGGCGCGACGCATCATTCGGCCGCCTCCGTCTTGGTGCCGGGCTTGCCGACGAGGCCGCTCTCCACCGCATCGGCGCAGCGCCGGCAGAGCCTCGGGTGGCGGTGGTCGCTGCCCACTTCCGGCAGCACGCGCCAGCATCGGGCGCATTTGTTGCCGGGCGCACGGGTGATCTCGACTGGCAGCCCTGGCGCCTCGGCGTTCGCTTCGCGCACCGGATCGTCGACCATCCCAACGCTGGAAACGATGGCGATTTCAGCCCAGGAGTCGGCCTGCAGCAGGGCGCGTTCCGCCTGCGTCAGCGGCAGCTTCACCGCCGCCTCGAGCGACGAACCCATCGCTCCGGCCTGGCGCGAGACTTCCAGCGGAATAGTGATTCGCCGGCGGATGCTGCGAATCCGCTCCCACTTCTCCGCCAGCGCGTCATCCCGCCACTCCGACGGAATCGCCGGGAAAGTGTGCAAGTGCACGCTGTCCTCCTCGCCGAAGCGCGCGGTCCACGCCTCCTCGGCGGTGAAGCAAAGCACCGGCGCAAGCCATGTCGTGAGGCATCGGTGCAGGTGGTCCAGCACCGTGCGTGCGGCGCGCCGGCGCAGCGCGTCCGGCCGGTCACAATAAATCGAGTCCTTGCGCACGTCGAAATAGAACGCCGAGAGATCGGCGGCGCAGAACGCATGCAGCTCCGGATAGACGCCGGTCCAGTCATAGCTCTCGACCGCGGCGCGGATCATGCGGTCGAACTCGGAGAGTCGGTGCAGCACCCAGCGCTCCAGCTCCGGCATTTCGGCGAGCGGCACGCGCTCATCCTCGGTGAAGCCGGCGAGGCTGCCGAGCACCCAGCGCAGCGTGTTGCGCAGCCGCCGATACAGCTCCGCCTGCTGCTTCAGGACGTCCGGGCCGATGCGCTGATCTTCTGTGACATCCGAGTTCATCACCCAGAGCCGCAATATGTCGGCGCCGTACTGGTCCATCACCTGCTGCGGCGCGATCACGTTGCCGAGCGACTTCGACATCTTCCGGCCCTGCTCGTCGAGCGTGAAGCCGTGTGTCAGCACCGCCTCGAACGGGGCCCGCCCACGCGTGCCGACCGATTCCAAGAGCGAGGAATGGAACCAGCCGCGATGCTGGTCGGTGCCCTCCAGATACAAGTCGGCCGGCCATTTTAGCCCCTGCGCCTCGAGCACGAAGGCGTGCGTGGAGCCGGATTCGAACCACACGTCGACGATGTCGCGCACCTGCTCGTACGCCGCCGGGTCACGATCCGGACCGAGGAAGCGCGATGGCGGCGACGCGTACCACGCATCCGCACCCTCGGTGCGGAACGCGTCCACGATCCGCTGCATCACCGCCGGATCGCGCAGCGGCTCGCCGGTGCGGCGCTCGACGAACACGGTGATCGGCACGCCCCAGGCGCGCTGGCGGCTGACGCACCAGTCGGGCCGCACCGCGACCATGCTGCCGATGCGATTGCGCCCTGCCGCCGGCACGAAATAGGTCGCGTCGATCGCCGCCAGCGCGTGCTCGCGAATCCGCTCCGGCCCGTCCATGCGGATGAACCATTGCGGCGTCGCGCGATAGATCAGCGGCGCCTTGGACCGCCAGGAATGCGGGTACGAGTGCAGCAGCGTGCCGCGCGCCAGCAGCGTCCCGGCCTCGCGCAGTGCCGCGCAGACCGGATCGGCGGCTTTGTAAACGTGGATGCCGGCGAACAGCGGCACCGCGGGATTGTAGGTGCCGTCGTCATCCACCGTCTCCGGCACGGCGATGCCGTGCTGCGTGGTGGCGAGCGCGAAATCGTCCTCGCCATGTCCCGGCGCGATGTGCACGAAGCCGGTGCCCTGTTCAGTGGTGACGAAATCCGC
>DATJSJ010000079.1:0-3215 GCA_035504175.1 Acetobacteraceae bacterium | reverse complement strand
ACCCCCGCGCCCGCCCTCAATTCAGCCGCGTCCGCAGCTCCTCCATCGCCGCGCGGGCGCGGCTCGCGGCATCGCCGCCAGGCACCAGCTCCAGGAACTGCTCGAAGCAGTGCAGTGCCGCGGCGACGCGGTCGAGCCGGCGGTTGATCAGCGCTGCCTCCCGCCACAGCGACGCCGTGTCGGGGGCGAAGCGCAGCATGTCCTCGGCGCAGACGAGCGCACCCTCGAGCTCGCCCGCCTGCAGCCGCCGCAGCTTGATGTTGGCCTGCAGCCGCAATAGCACCGCGCGCTGGTTCATCGGCTGCAGCAGGCCGGGCCGCAATTCCGCGCCCGGCCCCTCGATGCGCTTCAGCAGCGCCCGCAGCTCGCGCGCGTCCAGCCGCACGCCGCCGGCGAACACGTCCAGCACCGCCTTGCCGCCGCTGCCCTCCAGCGCCACCAGGAAATGCCCGGGGAAATCGACGCCATGCGCAGCCCAGTTGGCGGCGCGCGCGCAATGCAGCCACAGGATGCCGAGCGCCACCGGCAGACCGCGGCGCCGCTCGATCACCTGGATCAGGTTGGCATTGGCCGGATCGTCATAGGTCTCCTCGTCGCCGCGGTAGCCGTGCCGCCCGGTCAGCAGCCCGGCCAGCGCGCCCGCGCGGGCCGCCGAGTCGCCCTCGGCGATATCGGCGGCAATCGCCACGGCCTGGCGCGCCAGCGCCGACAGATGCGCCCGCGCCGCATCCAGATCCGCCTCCGGCGCATCGATACGGGCGAGCTGTAGCGCCGCCTCGGCCAGATCAATCTCCGCGTCCGGCAGCAGGCCGATCGCGGTCAGCGCCTCGCGCGGACTGGTCACGCGACCCGCCGCGCCGGCATGCCGCCCGCCGCTTGCGACCTACTCGGCCGCCTCGGGGACATAGAGGTCACCGCCGCGTTCGCGGAACTCGGCACTCTTCGCTTCCATCCCGGCCATTCGCTCCGCCTCCTCGCGCAGATCGCGGGTGATCTGCATCGAACAGAATTTCGGGCCGCACATCGAGCAGAAATGCGCGACCTTGTGCGCCTCCTTCGGCAGCGTCTCGTCATGGAAGCTGCGCGCGGTGTCCGGGTCAAGCGAGAGGTTGAACTGGTCCTCCCAGCGGAAGTCGAACCGCGCCCGGCTCACCGCATCATCGCGCAGCCGCGCCGCCGGGTGGCCCTTCGCGAGATCGGCTGCATGCGCGGCGATGCGATAGGTGATCACGCCGGTCTTGACGTCGTCGCGATTCGGCAGGCCGAGATGCTCCTTCGGCGTCACGTAGCAGAGCATCGCCGTGCCGAACCAGCCGATCATCGCCGCCCCGATCGCGCTGGTGATGTGGTCGTAGCCGGGCGCGATGTCGGTGGTGAGCGGGCCGAGCGTGTAGAACGGCGCCTCGCCGCATTCGGCGAGCTGCTTGTCCATGTTGACCTTGATCTTGTGCATCGGCACGTGGCCGGGGCCCTCGATCATCACCTGGCAGCCCTTCGCCCAGGCGATCCTGGTCAGCTCGCCCAGCGTCTCCAGCTCCGCGAACTGCGCCGCGTCATTGGCGTCGGCGATCGAGCCGGGGCGCAGCCCGTCGCCGAGCGAGAACGACACGTCATACGCACGCATGATGTCGCAGATCTCGCCGAAGCGCTCGTAGAGGAAGCTCTCGCGGTGATGCGCCAGGCACCAGCGCGCCATGATCGAGCCGCCGCGGCTGACGATGCCGGTGACGCGCTTCGCCGTCAGCGGCACGTGCGCGAGGCGGACGCCGGCATGGATGGTGAAGTAGTCGACGCCCTGCTCCGCCTGCTCGATCAGCGTGTCGCGGAACACCTCCCAGGTGAGCTGCGCCGCGTCGCCGTCGACCTTCTCCAGCGCCTGGTAGATCGGCACGGTGCCGATCGGCACCGGCGCGTTGCGCAGGATCCAGCTGCGGATGTTGTGGATGTTGCGCCCGGTCGAGAGGTCCATGACCGTGTCCGCACCCCAGCGGATCGCCCAAACGAGCTTCTCCACCTCCTCGGCGGCGCCGGAGGTGACGGCGGAATTGCCGATATTGGCGTTGATCTTGACCAGGAAGTTGCGGCCGATGATGACCGGCTCGAGCTCCGGGTGGTTGATGTTGGCGGGAATGATGGCGCGGCCGCGCGCGATCTCGTCGCGCACGAATTCGGGCGTCACGAATTCCGGGATCGCGGCGCCGAAATCCTCACCGTCGGCGCGACGCGCCGCGGCACCCTCGGCTGCCGCGGCGCGGCCGAGATTCTCCCGGTGCGCGACGTAGACCATCTCCTCGGTGACGATGCCGGCGCGGGCGAATTCGTACTGCGTCACCGGCCGGCCGGGCGCGCCGGCGCGCACGGTGTGCGGCGCCGGGCAGAGCGGCACCAGCCGGTCGCCGCTCGCACCGCCATTGTCCTCGGGACGCACCGCGCGCGGCGTCGCGGCGGCGAAGCCGCGGTCGGCGATCCAGGTCTCGCGCACCGGCGGCAGGCCGGCCGAGAGGTCGATCGCCACCGCCGGATCGGTGTACGGCCCCGAGGTGTCGTAGAGCCGCAGCGGCGCCTCGCCCGAATCCGGCGCCAGCGCCACCTCGCGGAACGGCACGCGGATCGAGTCCGCGCCGGCGGGGCTGGAATAGACCTTGCGCGAGCCGGCGACCGGACCGGTGGTCACCATGCTGGGCTTCTGCTGGACCGTCATGCGGGCGTCTCCTGGCCGGCGGGGGGATTCGGGGAGCGACCTGGAAGCCCGTTTCCCGTCCCTACGCCGGCATGATCCGGATCAGGTTCACCGGGACCGGCCCGGCTCGCTGCCGGCACCGCTCCCGTCAGGGTTCCCGCGCCGCCGGCCGCGCGAGGCGGACGGCCATCGGTATCTCAGCCCCTTGCCGGGGCACCCCTCGGAACTCGCGAGATTCGGCGCGCGTCACGCCGGTGTCAATCCGGGGGTCCGGTCACAAGCCGGCGGGCGCCCGGTGCGCCCGCCGCGAGGCGGACCGGTCCGCCGGCCAGCCCCGACCGGACGGATGCCGTCGCGGCCGGCGGTGGGATAGCTTCGGCGCCCGACCGCCGCAGCGACCAGGAGCAAGCCCGCAATGAGCGACATCCCCTTCCTGCCGCAGGAAGTGATCCGCAAGAAGCGCGACCGCGAGCCGCTCGCCGAGGCCGACATCCGGCGCTTCGTGCAGGGCACGGTCACCGGCGCGGTGAGCGAA
>DATJSJ010000078.1:0-6665 GCA_035504175.1 Acetobacteraceae bacterium | reverse complement strand
TCCAGCCGGCGCCGCAGCGACGGCAGTGCCGCGGCCAGCCCGTCCGCGGCCTGGCGCAGCGCCGCCACGCCGTCGGGCGCGATGTCCGCCGAAAGGCCGCCGGGCACCACCACATCCATCATCAGGCGATGCCCGAACGCGCGTTCCGCCGCACGCAGCAGACGCTCGCGATATTCGCCCAGGACCGCGTGCAGCGGCGCGAGGCCGGCCGCGTCCGCCAGCCGCGCCAGATCGTCCAGATGCCCGGCAATCTGCTCTTGTTCCAGCATCGCAGCGCGCAAGGCCGCGGCACGCGGCGGCGCCGGCGTATCCAGGGCACGCTCCGACGCACGCGCGAAGGCCACCGAGTGCGCCACTGTCGTCTCCGCCGCCAGCCGCGCGATGAACCGTGCCGCGGCGCGCGGCGACTTGCCGCGCATCAGCGCCAGGATGCCCTTGTGCGCATAGCCGTGCCGGGCCTCGGCACGCAGCACGGTATCGCCGCGCGTCATCAGCCGCAGATGCAGCGGTTCGGAGATCAGTCCATGCACCGGTCCCAACGGGACCTGCGTCAAACCGGATTGCTCCACCGCGGGAAACCGCGGCGGTTCGACCGCGCCGCCCGGCAGGCCGGGTCGCGGCGACAGCGGGTGCGCCATCGGCCAACGGCCATGGTCCAGCCAGGTACGCTCGTCCCCGCCGGCGGCAACGTGCCCCCACAGGTCGCGGATCATACGTTCGGGCCTGGCTGCGGCGGGGCGGGCCGGGGACAGCGCCGGGTAACATCCCCCTTCGACGTCAACCGAGGCGATCAGGGCGCCCGCACCGTCCCCCAGCAAGGCGTGCACCTGCCTCGTGTCGGCCCAGACCCCCAGCAGGCTGGGGTCAGGGTTCCGCGCCAGCGCGGCGAGCATGCCCGACCAGCCCTCCGGCGTCAGCGAGAAGCGGGGCCACGGGCGGCATTGCTCCTCGGTGCCGGAGCGGATCAGCTCTGCCACGGTCATCGTGCCGCCAGGCGCAACCAGGCGAGCCACGACGCCGGCATCGCAAAGCTGCACAGCAGGAGCAATGCCAGCGGCAGCCAGGCGGGCGACGCGCAGACGCGCCGCCCGGCCGGAAGCCGCCGCAGCACGCCCCAGGCAATGGCGGCCAGGCCGACGCCCAACGGCAGCAGCAGCACCGGAGCGGCGGCAGCCGTGGCGGCCACGACCAGGGCCAGGCTGGCGAACAAACCAAAGGGCGGGATGCCGCCAAGGCCGGCAACCGCGGCAAGCCGGTCCAATCCGTCGGCCCGCGACAGCAGCACGGCGCATTGCGTCAGTGCCAGCAGGCTAAGCTGCAGCATCCCGGCGAACGCCCCCGCCGGCGTGCCAAGCCCAAACGCGAAGACCGCGACCCCGCCCTGGGCCAGACCGACGCAGGAGACCCGACTCATCGTCACAACCGGTCCCGCCGCCACAACGGCTCCCTCCGTCACAACCGGCCCCTCCGTCATGGCCGGCCCCTCTGTCATGGCCGGACGTGACCCGGCCATCTTCCCCCGATCGCGCGGGGTTGCCGTGTCGCATCCCGATCGGTCATGCGCGGGAGAGGCCGCCAGCCATGACATCGCCGCCCCGATCGCCAATGCCGCCAGCCCCGTCGTCAGCAGCAGGAACGGCGGAGCGGGCAGCCGCAGGATCAGCGCGACCGCCGCCACCGCCAGTTCCGGCGCAAGCACGGCGAGGCTGCCGTAGCCCAGCATCCCCGCGGCCACGGCGGCGGCCGCCGGGGTGGCGTGCAGCGCAATGGCGCCGAACAAAGCCAGCGCAAGTCCGGCGCAGGCCAGGCGCAGCCGCCGCCAGGCCTCCGTGCGAGCCGGCAAGACCGCGGCGACAGCGCCCGATGCCGCGACCGCGACGCCCACCCAGGCCAGCAACGGCACGACCGCGGCCACCGCCAGCACGGTGCCAGCCAGCACAGCGAGCCGGCTGCCCCAGACCGGCCTCGTGGCGAGGCCACCCCAGCTTCCGGCCGCGGCCAGGGCGCAGAGCAACAGGATCATTTGGGCGGCACGCGCATCCAGCCGCATGCCGTAGTCGCCCGGGCCGAGCTGCCACGGCAGTGTGGCGGCGCCGAGCAAGGCCGCGCAGCAGATGGCGGCGTCGATCCAGCCCGCGAAACGCGGTTCCACAACAGCGGCGGCTCTCTTCCGCCCGGTCCCCAGCCAGAGCCCCGCCGCCGCAAGCACCGGCAGCAGCGGCACAACAGCGACCATAAGGCCCCAGCCGCTCAGCCCCACGGCCAGGGTGGACAGCACCAGGCCGCTCTGCGCGGCGGCCAGACCCAGCACCTGACGCTCGGGCTGCCTGTCGCCTGCCAGGACCAGTAGCCCAAGCAGCACGACGGCCAGTGCAAGTCCGATCCCCGGAACCGCGAATGTCAGCGCCGCCAGGCCTGCTCCGGCAGCGATGACAATCGTCCCGGACGGTTCGAACGACGCGCCCGGGTCCGCTCCGAAGGCCCGGATGGCGCGCCGCTCGCCACGGGGCAGGCGCCGAACCGCCGCACCGGCCCACCAGGCCAAAGCAAGCGTCTCCGCGACCTCGGCCGCTGCGACGGGCACGTTGCCCTTCATCAGGGCCGCCACTGCGACCGCCATCATCTGCGCGGCACACACCGCCGCCGACGCGCCCATGCGGCGGACGGCCAGCAGCGCAAAGCCCAGCGCCAGTGCCGCCGCCGCACCACCCTGCGCGACCATGGCGGCGGCGGCCGCACTCATGCCGCCGCCACGCTGGCCAGCACCAGCAACGCGGCGAGCGTGCCCAGGATCGCGGCAACCCCAAGCGCCAGCGGCCGGCGGGAGGGCCGAAGATCGCCGGCACCGGCGCGCAACGCAGCGAGGCATGCGATCAGGACCACAACCTTCGCGCTCCAGGCGGCCAGCCCGATCACCCAGGCCAAGGGGCCCCGGCCAGGCTCAGCCACGCCCGCGGGAAGCAGCAATCCGGCGGCCAGGCTCAGCCAGGCCAGTTCGCGCAGGCAGCCGCCCATCCGCACCAGCGCGAGGTCGGCCCCGCTGAATTCGGCGGTCAACGCCGCCTCGTCCGGCCCGGCCAGCGCCGCCAATGCCAGCGCGGCAACGGCGAGGATCGCCGCGGCCACCGGTTGCAACATGCCCTGAAGCCGCAGACCGAACAGCAGGTCGAGATTGGTGGTGCCTCCGAGCATGCCGAACGCGAGGATGACGAGGTACAGGGTTGGCTCGCTCAAACATGCCAGCCTGGTCATGCGGCCGGCGGCCAGTCCTGCCGGCGCGGTTCCGGCTTCCAGCCCCGCCAGCGCCACAACGATCCTGCTCGCGGCCAGCAGGCCGACCACAACCAGCAGGTCGGCGAAGCGTGCGAACGCCATGCCGAGCGTGAAGGACGGCACCATTGCGGCGGCCAGCGCGGCGGCAGCGAAGCAGGCCACCGGCGCGATCCTCGGCAGCAGCGTGGCGGTCTCGGTCAGTGCGGGCTGCTTGCGTGCCAGGCGGCGCAGATCGCGCCACGGCTGCCATGGGTCGGCACCCCTCCGCCCGCCGAGCCGGGCTTCGAATCCATCGCGAAGCGCGCCCGCGACGGGTGCCGCCGCCAGCATCAGGGCGCTGTGGATGACCTGCGCCAGGATGGCGGCCAGAACCGTCACGACACGCCGGCCCAGGCGCACAGGATCAGCAGGCCGGCGAGCAGGATCAAGACGATCGCAGGGGCGCTGCCGGCCGGAAGCGGCCGCAGGTTTACCCCCTTGCTCGCCAGCTCCCGAAGCGACCCGACGATTGTCCGCCAGTCACCTGTCGCCGGCACCGTGTGGTTCGGCCGGTCGATCTCGGAATCACGGCCCGGCCATGACGCACCGCATCTGTGGAACGACGGCGCGAAGTCCGCGCCGGCCGTCTGGGTGGTGGGATCGCCGAATGGCAGCCAACCCGGCGGCGCCGCGAACCCGTCTTCCCATGCCGGCCCGCCGGCGGCAGCGGCAGGCACGCCCAGCAAGCGTCGCAGCCAAATCACCAGCCCGCCAATCAGCGCCAGCAGGCAGGCGATCGGCAGCGCGGCATAGCCCGGCGATTCGACCCCGCCGGCCAGGCCGAGCGGCGTCGCCAGCGGCCCCAGCCCGGCACCGGTCAGCACGCGCATCGGCGCGTCGGCGAACACGATCAGCAACGGGCCCACCAGCACGCCCCAGGCCGTCGTCGCCAAGGCCAGCGTCACCAGCACCAGGCGCCCGCCTCGCGACGGCTCGTCGGCCACGGCGCAGCGGGGGGTCCGAGGGCGGCCAAGGCACGCCACGCCGACCAGCCGCAGCGCCGCGGCAATGCTCAGGGCGCTGGCCAGACCCACCGCCGCGACCAGCGCACACCGCCACAGTTGGGCGGGCAGGGTTCCGGCATGCGGCAGGCCCAGAAATGCGTGCAGCAGCAGCCAGGCAACGGCGAAGCCCGCGCTGGCCGGCACGGCAGCCAGCCCGGTCAGGCCGGCCAGCAGGCAGACCGTTGTCACGGGCATGCGCCGCACCAGGCCCCCCAGCCGGTCGAGGCGCCGCGTACCGGCACCCTCGCGGATCGCGCCGCACGCCAGTGCCAGCAGGGTTCCGGCGATCGCCTGGAGCACCGCCAGCACCAGCACGGCCGCGAGGGCCATCGTCGCGACCGCCGGCAAGTCCTCGCCGACGGCCGTCAGGGCGACACCGATGCCCAGCGTCGCCAACCCTGTCTGGCGCATTGTCCCGGCCGCGAGCGCGGAGTCCAGGTCGGGTGCCTGCGCTGCGTCCAGGCCTCCGATCACCGCGGCGGCGGCCCCGGCAAGCGACAGCGTCACGCCCCACCAGGCCGGAGGCACCGTCCCATTCGGTGAGAGCAGCAGCCGCAACATCACAAACAGCGCCGTCGGAACAATGGCGCCGGACAGCAGCGCGGCGGTGGGGGTCGAGGCACCGTGGGCCGGGGCCGTCCAGCGATGCAGCGGCAGCAGTCCCGCCAGCGCGCCGGGACCGATCAACGCCGTCCAAAGCCCGGCCCGGGGCAGGATCGCACCCGCCGCAACGACGGCCGCCGCGGCCAGCAGGGCGAGGCCGAACTGCGCCGCGCCGGACCGGTCGGCGGACCCGGACATCCACAGCGCCGTGCCTGCCAGCGCAAGCCCCAATCCCTCGGCGAACCCGTTCTCCCCCAGCACCGCGATCCCGAGCATGCCGACGCAGATCGGGACGGCGGTCGCGGCGGGAAATTCCTCGGTGGCCGCGATGAAGGCCAGCGTGGCGGAACCGGTGCCGAACACCAGGGCGGCGAAGAAGGCGGCGAGCGGGTCGAGCGCCAGTCGCAACGGCACGCCCGGCAGCCCCAAGGGCAACACTAGGGGCAACGCTGCCGTCGCCGGGGGCATGGCCAGCAGCAGATCCAGCAACGCGATCGCCGCAGCGAAGCCGGCCACGCCCGCGGCACTCCACACGATCAGCGAAGCCCGCCGCGGCCAGACGGCCGCCAGCGCGCCGAGACCGAGCAATGCGGCGATGGCTGCGACCAGGAAAGCGAGCAATGGGGCGTTCACGGGCAGGGAGGCTAGCAGAGCACGCCGGAGTCGCGGGGCGTCGGAACCAAATGCCGCGGCGACTGGCTGGTCTCATCCGTCCCGCCGGCTCGCCCGCGACTCGTACCCGCCCTCGATCGCACCGCCGCCCGAAGGCCAAGGCGCACTCCCAGGCCGGGCCGTTGCGCCCCTCCAAATGCCAGCGCTACACGCGGATCAGAACAATCCTTCCAGCCAGCCCTTCTTGCGCGGCTGGATGATGGGTGTGTCGCCGGTCTCCGGGCTCTCGCCCAGCGCGGCGTCTTCGCGCAGGCGCTGCGCCTCCTTCTGGGGATCCACCTCGATCCCGTGCGGCGACGACCGCTGCCAGAACAGCAGCCGATCGACAAAGCCGTTGCTGGCCTGGTCCATGCGCGCGTCGGCATCGACCTCCGCGCGGATGGCGTTGGTGACCGGCGGACCGGCGTCCTGCACCAGCGCTTCCTGGCCCGGACTTTCGGTCCCCTGCCCCCCGGTCAGCGCCGTCTGCGGCACCAGCGCTGTCTCGGCCTGCCGCGACTCCGATTCTTCCATGGGCCGTGGCGCACCCGGCCGCGGCGGGCGGAGCGAGAAATCGGGCGGCATGGAAAGCGGCGCGCGGGTCGTGACGGAAAATTCGTTGGGCGCGTCGCGTGTGAAGCCGAAGGTACGCGAAAGGTCGGTGCCGCCGCCGCATGCCGCGAGCAGCAGCGTGCAGCCGACCAGCGGCACAGCGGCGAGCAGCCGCTTGTGAAGACGTGAATTCGCCATGACACGCTTCCTACATGCGGCGGGGCATGGATCGCAAGAGCTTGTACGGGCGGACGCCGCGGCATCTGGCGGCGTCCGGCGAACCACGGCACGGCGTTGGCCACCCGGCCGGGTCGGGCCGGTTCGCCGCTCCGCGCGGGATAGCAGCGGGACCGGCGAGGCTGGCGGGGACGCGCCGTTCGTCGCCGGCGCAAGCCACATGCAGGCGGCGCCGGACGTCTTCACCGGCCCGTCGCCGCCGTCCGCCTCTCAGAAACGCTGCGCCAGAATTGTTGCGCCAGAAACGCTGCGTCAGAAATGCTGCGTCAGAAATGTTGCGTGACTCCCGCCAGGATCGTCCGCCGC
>DATJSJ010000077.1:0-38175 GCA_035504175.1 Acetobacteraceae bacterium | reverse complement strand
CAGATCGTCTCATAGGCCAAGGTCAGGGCCGAGGCATCGGCCTCGAAGCCGATCTCCTCCCGCAGCTCACGCCGGGCCGCTTCGAGCGGCGCTTCGCCGCGGCGCAGTCCACCGCCCGGGAAGGTCAGGGTTGGCCGGTAGGACTGGCGGATGACGAGAACCTGACCCTGAACCCAGATCGCGACGAGGGCGCCGGCATGGTCGGGTCGGCGCAGCCACCACCAGGCCCGCATCAACCGGAAGGCCGGCGGCAGCGCCGCCCGCCAGAGCCCATCCGCGACGGCGCGCGCCGGTGAAGCCGGCCGGCTCAGCCGCGCCGCCCGGTCATCCGCGCAAACAGCGAGCGCCGTGCCGGTGCCGCCTGGCGTGGGGTGCCACCGGCGGCCATGCGGGCGGCGAAAGTGACGGCGCGCAACTGCTTCTCGATCTCGGAGCGTCCGGGGCGGACCCGCAGCGCCTGCTCACCGGCAGTCTGGGCGAGATCGTACATCATCGCGGCCTGCCCGAGCTCCAGCAGCCGGGTCCAGATCCAGGCGCCGTCGAAATTCACCGCCACCAGCCGTTCGACGCAGGCGGCGGCCTCATCGCGGCGGCCGAGCCGCACCCAGGCGAGTGAGAGCCAGGCCCTGGCGCCGATATCCCCCTCGCGCATGGCGGCCGCGGCGCGATTGGCGGCATCCTCGGCTTCCTCCCAGTGCGAAAGTTCGCAGGCGAGGTCGGCGACCACCGCCCAACGCTGGGCGGCAACCTGCTCGGGTTGGGCGAGGGCGGCCTCCCAAGCGGCGCGCAGCTCTCGCTCGGCCTCACGAATGTGACGCCCTCGGACGAGCAGGCGGAACAGTTGCTGGCGTGCGCCCCAGTCATCCGGACAGAGGCGCACCAGCGCCTGGGCCGCCACGATTGCCTCCTCGGTCCGGTGCAGCTCGATATTCGCCTGGGCGAGGTCCCGCCAGGCATTGCTGTCATTGCCTGCCATCCTCGTGGCGATGGCAATCTCATCCAACGCTTTGATGAAATCCTTGCTGCGGATCAGGTGCAGAGCCTTGACGGCATAGGCGTGGCCGTTGCCGCCGGTGGCGGCGATGAAGCGATCGGCCAGCAGCAATTGCCGCAGCCGGTCCTCCATCTCGTCGCAGACCTGGTGGAGCGTCAGCCATTCCTCGGGGTTGGCCGGGGTGATCGACTCCATGAAAAGCGCTTCCCGGCGCGCGGCCTGCAGATCGCCGGCGGCGGCAAGGCTGCGGCACAGCGCGATCTGCACCTCCCGGTCGCCCGGCAACAGCGCCAGCAGCTCGCGCCAGGCCTCGGCGGCCTCGGCATGTTTTCTGGCGCGGGTGGCGGCCTCCGCGCGGCGACGCAGTGCCGCCACTTGCTTTGCGCCCTCCGCGGTCTTGGTCTCTGTCTCGGCTGCTGGCACCATCACCTCTTCGTAATGTCGTGACCCGGGCCGCCGGCCGGGTGAGGACCGGTTCCTAGCATTTCCCGCGCGGCCGTCTCAATCGAGGGTAGACGTACCCGCGGCGGGGATTGCCGCGGGCTGCGTCCCGCTCTCCCAGCCGCTCTCGATGGCCTCGAGCGAGCGGCCCTTGGTTTCCGGCACCAAAGCGCGGGTGAAAACGAAGGCCGCCAGCGTCAGCGCCGCGTAGAGGAAGAAAGTGCCTGGCCGGCCGACGATATGCAGCAGGCTGAGGAAGGTCAGCGCGACGATCAGGTTGGAGCCCCAGTTGGCGATGGTGGCGATCGACATGCCGCGCGCACGCACCGCCAGCGGGAAGATCTCGGAGATCAGCAGCCAGAACACCGGCCCGAGACCGATCGCGAAGCAGGCGACATAGGCCATCAGGCTGAGCGCCACGATCCAGCCGAGCGCGCCGCTGGATGCGCCGAGCAGGAAGCCGAGGGCGAGGACGCAGAGTGCCAGCATCATGCCGACGAGCCCGGTGAGCAGCAGCGCCCGGCGTCCGACGCGATCGATCAGGCGGATCGCGACCACGGTCATGAGCACGTTCACCGCGCCGACCCCGGCGGTGGCGAGGATCGAGGCGGAAGCGGAGGCGAGGCCGGCGCTCTGGAAGATCGTCGGCGCAAAGTAGATGACCGTGTTGATGCCGGTGACCTGCTGGAAGATGGCGAGGCCGACGCCGATGATGAGCGGCCGGCGAAGGGCGGTGGCACCCATTTCCTCCCTGCGGCGGGCGCGATCCTCGCGCCGGAGGTCGCTGCGCAGTTCGGCGACTTCGCGGTCTATGTCCGCAGTCGCCGTGTCGCTGCCGCGCAGCCGGCTGAGGGCGGTGCGGGCGTCCTCCATGCGGCCATGTCCCGCGAGCCATCGGGGCGTTTCCGGCAGGAACAGCATGCCGGTGGCGAGGATCACGCCGGGGAGACCGCCGAGGCCGAGCATCCAGCGCCACTCGCCGCTGGCGGCGAAGGCGTAGCCGACCAGGTAGGAGACCAGGATACCGATCGTGATCATGAGCTGGTTGAGTGAGACCAGGGCGCCGCGCGCTTCGGCCGGCGCGGTTTCCGCGAGGTAGAGCGGCGCCAGCATCGACGAGACGCCGATGCCGATGCCGACCAGCAGGCGTCCGAGCAGCAGCAGCGAGAGTGTGGCGGCCGCGGCGGAGATCACTGCGCCGACGACGAAGATGGCTGCGGTGAGAAGGATGACCGGCTTGCGCCCGAACCGGTCGGCCAGCACGCCGCCGAACGCTGCGCCGAGTGCGGCGCCGGCGAGGGCGATGCTGGTGACCACGCCCTCCATGAAAGGCGAGAGGTGGAAGGCCTGGCGCAGGAACAGCAGGGCGCCGGAGATGACGCCGGTGTCGTAGCCGAACAGCAAGCCGCCCAGTGCGGCGATGCTGGCGATCAGACCTGCTTTCATGGCGTTTCCCCGACTGCGTAGAAGTGAAGCGATGTGCAAGTTGTCGATCCGCCACGCAAGGGAGACGAGGGTCGCCCTCTCCTCGGCCTTCCTGTAATGGGGGTCCGGGGCCTCAGGCCCCGGCGGGGTCCAGGGGCGGAGCCCCTGGCCTCGCTTCCTTCCTCCGAGGCCTCATCCATGCTGCATGCTGACTGCCTGATCGTTGGCGCCGGCATCGTCGGCCTGGCGCATGCGTCCGTCGCCGCAGAGCGTGGACTGCGCGTGACGGTATTGGAGCGCGAAGCGCGGCCGGTCGGCGCGTCACTCCGCAACTTCGGTTTCGTAACGGTGACCGGCCAGGCGGCGGGCATCACCTGGCGTCGGGCGCGTCGCAGCCGCGACGTCTGGGCCGCGTTGTGCGGTCCTGCGGGCATCACGGTGCATCAGCGGGGCCTGACGGTCTGCGCGCGCCGGCCGGAGGCGCTGGCGGTGCTGGAGGAGTTCGCGTCCGGTCCGATGGGCGTGGGTTGCACGGTGCGGCGAGGCGCGGCCGGGCCCGGTTTGCGTCACCATCTGGCCGGCGCCCTGGAGAGTCCGCACGAGTTGCGGGTGGAAAGCCGGGAGGCGATCAGCCAGCTGATGCGCTTCCTCGCCGAGGCGCGGGGCGTACGGTTTCTGATGGGCACCGCAGTGCAGTCCGTTGCGGCGGGGCATGTAGAGACTCCGGCCGGCCGGCTCACCGCCGATCACATCGTGGTGTGTCCGGGTCCCGATCTGGCGACCCTGTTCCCCGAAGTGTTTGCGCGGCGGGGGGTCACGCTCTGCAAGCTGCACATGATGCGCGTGGCGCCGCCGGGCTTTCGGCTGGCCGCGCCGGTGATGAGTGATCTCGGCCTGGTGCGCTATCTCGGCTATGCGGGCTGTGCGTCGCTGCCGGCGCTGCGGGCGCGGCTGGAGGCGGAGCAGGCGGCGCAGCTTGCCGATGGCATTCACCTGATCGCCGTGCAGGGCACGGACGGGTCGCTGGTGGTCGGCGACAGCCATCATTATGCGGCGACGCCTGATCCGTTCCAGCCCGAGGCGGTCGATGCGCGCATCCTGGAGGAGTTGTCGGCGGTACTCGTTCTGCCGGCGCCGGTGGTGACGGAGCGCTGGACGGGCGTGTATCCGACCGGCCCTGACACCGCGTTCACCGAGGCGGTGCTGCCCGGCGTGCGGCTGGTGTCCGTCACGAGTGGCACCGGGGCCAGCACCGCGTTCGCGATCGCCGAGGAAACCATGGCGGAGCTGCTGGGCCAGCCACCGCCGCCGCATGTCGCCGAGGAATGGAGGGGGGAGTGATGGCTGAGACGCTGAAGGCGGTGGTGCTCGACTGGGCGGGGACCGTCGTCGATCATGGATGCCGGGCGCCGATGGGTGCGTTCGTCAAGGCGTTCGCGGAGTTCGGTGTGCCGATCACGATCGCCGATGCACGCGGGCCGATGGGGATGGCGAAGCGCGATCACATTCGCATGGTGGGACAGGCGCCGGAGGTGGCGAAGGCCTGGCGGGCGCGGCACGGGCATGATTTCGGCGAGGCCGATATCGACGCGATCTTTGCCGTGTTCGAGCCGCTGAACGTCGCCGCGGTGCGCGAGTATGGGGCGCTGATTCCGGGCGCGAGCGAGGCGATCGCGGCGCTGGCCGCGCGCGGGCTGCGCATCGGGTCCACGACCGGCTACACCCGGCCGATCATGCAGGCGCTGATGCCGATCGCGGCGGAAGCGGGGTACGCGCCGGAGATCGTGGTCTGCGCCGGCGACCTGCCGGTCGGACGGCCGAGCCCGGTGATGATGTGGTACGCGATGGCGAAGATGGGCGTCTGGCCGGCCGCCAGTGTGATCAAGGTCGATGACACGCCGCCGGGGATCGCGGAAGGCGTCGCGGCCGGCACCTGGACCGTGGGCGTCGCGCTCACCGGCAACATCGCCGGGCTCTCGGCCGACGAGCTCGCGGCGCTGCCCGCCTCGGAGCGCGACACGCTGCGCGCCCGGGCGGAGCGCGAGCTGCGCGAGGCCGGCGCGGATCTGGTGATCGACGGGATCGCCGACCTGCCGGCGGCGGTCGATACGATTGCAGGGCGGCTGGCGGCGGGTGAGCGGCCGCGCGCCGTGTCATAAATCCATCACTTTACCTGGCCGGCCGGCGGCCAGGAAAACCCGGCCCGCAAGGATGCGGACGATGATCCGCCAACCCGGGGGAAGAAGCATGTTCAGCATGCGTGCAACGCTCGCGCTGGGCGCGGCGCTGGCCGCCGCCATCGCCGCCGGCCCGGCCAGGGCCGAGGGCGTGGTCACGATCTACAGCGCCGACGGCCTGCATGACGGCTCGCCGAACTGGTACCAGACCGAGTTCGACGCCTTCACCAAGGCGACGGGCATCCAGGTGCAGTATATCGAGGGCGGATCGGGCGTGGTGGTCGATCGCGTCGCCAAGGAGCGCGCCAATCCGCAGGCGGACGTGCTGGTGACGCTGCCGCCCTTCATCCAGAAGGCGGCGGCCTCCGGCCTGCTGCAGGCCTCGACCCCGGATGCGGCGAGCGCCATTCCGGCGGCGAGCAAGGATCCGAAGGGGCTCTATTACGCGCTCGTCAACAACTATCTCTGCTTCATCTATGACGGCGCGGCGCTGTCCGCCCCGCCGGCGACCTACGCCGACCTGCTCGATGCGAAATACAAGAACAAGATCCAGTACTCGACGCCGGGCCAGGCCGGCGACGGTACCGCGGTGATGCTGCAGGTGATACACGCCTACGGCAGCAAGGACGCCGGGTTCGACTACCTGCACAAGCTGCAGGCGAACAATCTCGGCCCGTCCTCGTCGACCGGCAAGCTCGCCGCGCTGGTGAACAAGGGTGAGATCTACGTCGCCAACGGCGACCTGCAAATGAACGCGTCGCAGATGGGGCAGGATCCGAACCTGCGGGTGTTCTGGCCGGCCGGCCCGGACGGCAAGCGCTCCACCTTTGCCATTCCGTACTATATCGGCCTGGTGGCCGGGGCGCCGCACGCGGAGAACGGCCGCAAGCTGATCGCCTTCCTGCTCGATAAGCCGGCGCAGGAGCAGGTGAGCGCGATCGCGCAGGGTCTGCCGGCGCGGGACGACGTGCATCCGACCGACAAGAACTTCCAGCAGCTCCAGTCGATGATGCAGGGCGTCGAGATCTGGTCGCCGGATTGGCAGAAGGTGCTGGCCGACCTGCCGGCGGACGTCGCGCGCTGGCACGACGCGACCGGCAGCTAGGCGATGTCGGACGCGGCGCTGGCCGGGACACTGGACCGCAGCGCCGCGGCCGCCCAGGCGCGCGGGATCGCCGGCAGCGGCATCGGCTTCGACGGCGTCACCGTTGCCTACAAGGGCCAGGTGGTGCTGGAGCGGCTGACGCTGGATGTCGCGCCAGGTGAGATCATGGCGGTGATCGGCCCGTCCGGTTCCGGCAAGACCACAGCGCTGCGCGCCGTCGCCGGCTTCGTCCGCCCGGTCGCCGGGCGCGTGCGCATCGGCGAGACCGACGTCACCGACCTGCCGCCGCACGCGCGCGACATCGGCATGGTGGTGCAGAACTACGCGCTGTTCCCGCATATGCGCGTGTCCGAAAACGTGGCGTTCGGCCTGCGCGCGCGCCGCGCGGCGGAGTCACTGGTGCGCCAGCAGATCGAGAGCTGCCTCGCCATGGTCGGCATGGCGGAGTACGCGGCGCGCTTTCCGCGCCAGCTCTCCGGCGGGCAGCAGCAGCGCGTGGCGATCGCCCGGGCGCTGGCGATCCGCCCGCGCGTGCTGCTGCTGGATGAGCCGCTCTCGGCGCTGGATGCGCAGATCCGCCGCGCCATGCTGGGCGAACTGGCGCGGCTGCATCGCGAGCTGCCGTCGCTGACCGTGCTTTACGTCACGCACGACCAGACCGAGGCGCTGACGCTCGCCGACCGCATCGCCATCATGCGCGACGGCCGCTTGGTGGCAGAGGGACCGTCGCAGCACCTCTATCGCCGGCCGCCGAACCGCTTCGCCGCCGAGTTCCTCGGCCGCGCCAATCTGCTGCCGGTCGCACTGGAGGCGGGTGCCAGCGAGGGCGTGCTGACCCGCGTGCGGCTCGGCGAGACGGTGCTGCGCTGCATGGCGCCGGGCGTGCCGCTGCCGGGAGGGCGCGCGCTGCTCTGCGTGCGACCACACGCGTTGACGCTGGCCGCAGACGGGACCGCCGAGAATGCGCTGCCGGCCACGGTGCGTGCCGTCGAGTGGCAGGGCGATTCGCACAGCATCGACCTCGAAACCGCGGGCGCGCCGATCCGCATGACCTGCGCGCCGCTGCGCGATCCGCCGCCGCCGGGCACCGACGTGCGGCTGCATTTCCCGGCCGACGAGGCGACGCTGATCCCGGCCGATGCCGAGTGACCTGGCACTGCCGGCGCGCGCCGCGCCGCGCGAGACCGGCGGTGCCTGGATCCTGCCGCCGCTCCTGGTGCTCGGCGCGCTGTTCTTCTACCCGCTGGCGCTGATCGTCGGGCAGTCCTTCACCAGCGAGAGCGGCGTGGTCACGCCCAGGACCTACGCCGCCGTGCTCGGCGGGGCGCTGTTCCGCAACGCGCTGCTGCACACGGTGGAGATCGCGCTGGCGGCGACCGCGGGCTGCATCCTGCTCGGCTTCACCCTGGCGCTGATCCTGACCTTCGTGCCGTTTCCCGGCGCCCGCATCGTCGCGCGCCTGGTCGACACGATCATCGCACTGCCGACCTTTCTCGTCGCACTGGCCTTCACTTTCATCTACGGCTCGGCCGGGCTGCTGAACGGCGCGCTGATGCAGGCGACCGGCAGCCACGTGCCGCCGCTCGATTTCCTCTACTCCGCCTGGGGCGTGATCCTGGCCGAGATCACGGTCTACACCCCGTTCATCATGCGGCCGCTGCTCGCCAGCTTCTCGCTGATCGAGACGGCGCAGATCGAGGTCGCGAGCAGCCTCGGCGCCGGCGCCGGCCGCATCATCCGCCAGATCATCCTGCCCGCCGCGATGCCGGCGCTGCTCGCCGGCGGCAGCCTGTGCCTGCTGTTGACGGTGAACGAGTTCGGCATCGTGTTCTTCATCGGCGCCAAGGGCGTGATCACCCTGCCGCTGCTCGTCTACGACAAGGCGATCCAGGAATTCGACTACACCACCGCCTGCGTCATCGCCGTGGTCAACATCGCCTTGTCGCTCGCACTCTACGCGCTCTATCGCACGCTGCTCGGCCGGCTGGGAGGCGCGCGTGCTGGTATGGTCTAGCCGCGGGCGCCTCGTCGCCTGGGGCCTCTTCGCGCTGTTGTTCGGCATCGTCTACGCGCTGCCGATGGCAATGATCGCGCTCGCCAGCCTCGCCGGGCAGTGGAACGGCATCCTGCCCAGCCACCTCAGCTTCGCCAACTACGCCGCGGTGCTGCACGGCTCTCCCGGCGCGCAGCTCCGCGTCAGCCTGATCACCGGCGCGCTGGCGAGCGCCATCGCCCTGCTGCTCGGAAGCTGGGCCGCGATCGCGCTGCGCCGCGTGCGGCCAGCCCCGCGACGCGCGCTCGACATGCTGTTCTTCGTGCCGAGCGCGGTGCCGTCCGTCTCCGTCGGGCTCGGCCTTCTGGTCGCGTTCAGCCGGCCGCCCGTGCTGCTGAACGGCACCACGGCTATCGTGATCATCGCGCACCTGGTGCTGGTCTCGGCCTTCACCTACGGCAACGTCTCGGCCGGACTGGCACGGCTGCCGCCGGAATTCGAGCAGGTGGCGGAAAGCCTCGGCGCACGCGGCGCCTACCGCCTGCGACGCATCGTGCTGCCGCTGCTGCAGCCGCACCTGATCGCCGCGTTCAGCCTCAGCTTCGCACTGTCGATGGGGGAGCTCGGGGCGACGGTTATGGTGTACCCGCCGGGCTGGGTGACTATGCCGGTGGGAATCTTTGCGCTCACCGATCGGGGCGATGTGTTCCAGGGGGCGGCGCTGACCATGGTGCTGGCGATCAGCACGCTCGTCGTGCTGATCGGCGTGGCGCAGGTGCCGACGCGGGCGGCGGTGAGGTAAAAGAGAAGGCCAGGGGGCTCCGCCCCCTGCACCCCCGCTGGGGCCTGAGGCCCCAGACCCCCTCTCCTCAAGCGCCTCGCCCAAGCTACGCAGGATCTGCGTCCTCCGCGTCGCGCTTCCGGAAGGCGGCTTCCCCTGCATCGGATACCTCAACCCATTTTGGGTTGGGCGAGGCTTCCGCGGCGTAGTTGTCGTGCCAGTTCCACCATTTGTACGGTGGCGTCTGCGGATAACCCTCCGGCGAATCCTCCCAAACCTCCTGACGGCCGAGCGGCGTGACATCGAGGTAACTCCAAACGGTCCCCATCGCCTCGTCGCCGCGATTGTTGATCAGATAGGTGCGGAATACGCGCTCGCCGTCGCGTATGAAGACGTTGTGCCCGTGCCACTCATCGACGCCGAAATCGGCGTCGAAACTGTCGGTGATGGTGTACCAGGGCATCTCCCAGCCCATCCGCGCCTTGAGGCGCGCGATGTCCGCCTGCGGTGCGCGCGAGACGTACGCAAGCGTCGTGTCGCGCGCGTTCAGGTGGGACAAATGCGAGACCTGATCGGCACCGAGCGAGCAACCGCGACAGGCATGCTCGGGCCAGCCGAACACGCCCGGCTCGAAGAAGGCACGATAGACGACAAGCTGGCGCCGGCCTTCGAACAGGTCGACCAGGCTCACCCTGCCGTCCGGTCCTTCGAACTCATACGCCTTCCCGACCGCCATCCACGGCATCCGCCGGCGCTCGGCGGCCAGTGCATCGCGGGCGCGGGTGAAGGCCTTTTCCTTCAACAGCATCTGCTGACGCGCCGCCTCCCAGGCCTCCGCCGACACGACTGGCGGCCTCTGCATGGCGGGCGGTCCGCCGTTCGGGTCGTTCTCAGGTGATTGAGCCATCGCCGTTGCAACCTCCGATTTCAAACCTTCCGGGCGCTCCAACCGAACTGCCCGGCACCCCTGCCGATCGCTCGGTTCGGGTCATGAGCTAAATTGGGGCCGCGCAATCGGAGGACGGGAGTTACAAGTGTGGCGGGATTGCGCCCCCTCGCTCATCGCGGCCGCACGTGCGGCGCTCGCCAGCCGCGATCGCCGGGACGCCTACGGCTCCCCGGCTTCGCGCCCATAGAGCAGCAGCAGCACCAGAATGATCACCCCGTAGATGATGCTGCGGCCGTATTCCGGCATATTCATCGCCATCAGCACGGAGATCAGCGCCACCAGGCTGATCGATCCCGCGACCGTACCGATATAGTGCCCACGGCCGCCAAGGATGTACACGCCGCCGATCACCACCGCGGCAATCGACTGGAACAGGTACGGATCGCCCATGCCGAGCGCCGCCTGGCCGCCGAAGCCCACCAGCATGATGCCGGCCAGCGCCGAGAACATGCCGCTCAGCGTGTAAAGTGCCACGACGCTGGCGGTGACGCGCACGCCCGCGAGGTAGCTCGCCCGCGCATTGTTGCCGATCGCGTAGGTGCTGCGGCCGAACGTCGTCAGGCTCAGCACCACGGAGACGACGATCGCAATGAACAGCCAGAGATACAGCGCCGCGGGGATGCCGAGCAGATGCCCGTGCACCGCCGCCTGCACGATCGGCGGCGCATACGAGGCGCAGGCCTGGCAGGTGAGGCCGCCGGACAGTCCGAGGGTCAGCCCCTCCATGATTCCATTCATCGCCAGCGTCATGACCACCGCCGGCACGCCGAACAGCGCAACCCCGACGCCGTTGACGAGACCGGCCAGTGCGCCGGCACCGAGCGTGAGCACGATGGCGAGCGGCGCGCGGTCGTTCTGGCCGAGCGAACTCGTCACCATCAGAATGGCTGCACCGTTCAGCACCCAGGGAACGGAGAGATCGATGCCGCCGATCAGGATGACGAAGGTCTGCCCGGCGGCGACCAGCCCGACGAAGCTCGCGACGACCAGCACCGCCTGGACGCTGTTGAAACCGGCGAAGCCCGGCCGAACGACATTGCCGATCACGAACAGCAGCACCGCGGCGCACCAGGCATAGACGATGCGGCGCCGCTCGGTGGAGAGCAGGAACCGGCGCACCGGGCTCGGCGCGGGCGCAGCCGCCGGCTGGGCCTGCGACATCAGGCCGCCCTCCGGCGCATGAAGCGGCCGATGCCGCCGGCGAGCAGCACCGCGATGATCAGGAACAGACCCTCGTAGAAGGCCTGATAGAGCGGGTCGATATGCGCGAAGAACAGGATGTTCACGATCATCGTCGTAACGAACGCACCCATCATCGCACCGGAGGCGCTGCCGCGGCCGCCGAACAGACTGACCCCGCCGAGCACCACCGCGACGATCGAGGTCAGCGTGTAGCCGTTGCCCGTGGTCGCATCCCCGGCGGTGGAGGTTGCGGCCAGAAACAGACCAGCGGCGGCGGAGAAGGTGCCACCGAGCATATAGGCGAGGATCTTGGTGCGCCGCACGTCGATGCCGTTCGACTGCGCCGCCGCCTCGTCATTGCCGATCGCGTAGACCCCGACGCCAAGCCTGGTGCGGCGGAACGCGGCCCAGAACAGCGCCAGCAGCACGATGTAGATCAGCGACCACGGGCCCATCGGGTTGGCGAGGATATTGGTATATTCCTGCGGCACCTGGCCGCCCGGCTGCGGCAGCACGCGGATCGCGATGCCTTGGAAGATGGAAAGCGTCGCCAGCGTCACCAGGATCGGCTGCAGCCGGCCGAGTGCGACGAGCAGCCCGTTGACCAGGCCGCAGGCGGCGCCGACCAGGAGGATCAGCACCGACCACAGCACCGTGCTGCCGAGCGTGGTGCCGAGGTGCACGGCGGCAAGCGCGTTGGTCAGGTCGACGGCGCCGCCGACGGAGAGATCGATGCCGCGGGTCAGCACGACCATCGTCTGCGCGATCGCCGCCAGCGCCAGCGGCATGGTGTTGTTCACCGTGGTGGTGATCTCGAACCCGCCGGGGAAACGCTGTTGCGTCGCATAGTAGATCACGCAGTAAATGATCAGGCTGGCGAGCAGCATGGCGAAGGCCAGTGCCAGCCCGGCATTCTGGCTGAGCGCGTGCGTCCAGCGCGAGCGGCGCATGCTGCGCGGGGCGTCAGGCGGCAAGGGAGTCGCGCACCGCAGCCGAGACGATCTGCTCGGCGGTGATGCCGGGCGGCGTCAGCTCGGCAGCGATGCGTCCTTCGCGCAGGACCAGCACGCGGTGGCAGAGATGCGCCAGCTCCTCCGCGTCGCTGGAATAGAACAGGATCGATCGTCCTTCCGCGGCCAGGCGCAGCATCAGTTCGTAGATCTCGTGCTTGGTGGCGATATCGACGCCGCGAGTCACGTCGTAGAACAACAGGATCTGCGGCTCGGCAAGCAGCCAGCGGCCGACCAGCACCTTCTGCTGGTTGCCGCCGGAGAGGCCGCCGACCGGATTGGCAATCCCGGGCGTGCGCACCTTGAGCCGCGCCACCATGTCCTGCGCCATGCGCCGCTCCGCGGCCTGCCGCAGCAGCCCGCCAGCGGAAAGGCGACGCAGGACGGAGAGCGTGAGATTGTCGCGCACGCTCATCGCCAGCAGCAGGCCCTCGGTCTTGCGATCCTCCGGCACGAGGGCGAGGCCGACGCCGCGGCGCACCGCATCGCGCGGGCTGCGGATGCGCACCTCGCGGCCGCCGACGCTGACCGTGCCGCTGGCCGCGCGCTCGGCGCCGAACAGCATGAAGAACAGCTCGCGGTGTCCGTGCCCGGCCAGGCCGCCGATGCCGAGCACTTCGCCCTTGTGCAGCGTGAACGAGGCGCCTTGCAGGCGCGGACCGGCCAGCTTCTCCACCCGCATCGCCGGCGCGGGTGAAGGCAGCTTCGGCACCGGCGGATACAGCGTATCCACGCGCTGGCCGGTCATCAGCGTGACCGCCTCGTCCTCGTTGATTTCGGTGAACGTGCCGACATGCTCGCCGCCGCGGAAGATGGTGATGCGGTCGGCGATACTCTGGATCTCGTTCCAGCGATGCGAGGTGAAGACAACCGCCGTCTGCCGCGCGCGCAGCCGGCGGATCTGGCCGAACAGCCAGGCAACCTCGCGCTCGACCAGCGAGGAGGTCGGCTCGTCGAGGAACAATATATCCGGCTCGTGGCTGATCGCGCGCACGATCTCGACGATCTGCCGCTCGGCGAGCGAGATGTCCTCGATCAGGGCGAGCGGATCGATATGCTCGATCCCGAGTCCCGCCAGCATCGCCTCGGCGTCCTGCGCCATGCGTCGCCGGCCGATCAGCCCGAGCGCGCCGCGCGGCTCGCGCGCCAGCAGCAGGTTCTCGGCGACCGTCATCCAGGGCAGCAGGGTCAGTTCCTGGAACACGGTCCAGGCGCCGAGCGCATGCGCGTCGGTGGGGCCGGAGAGACGCACCTCCTGCCCCTTGATCCGCACGGTGCCCGAATCCGGCGCGATGCGGCCGCCGAGCACCTTGATCATCGTGCTCTTGCCGGCGCCGTTCTCGCCGACCAGCGCATGCACCTCCCCGATCCGCGCCGAAAACGACGCATTCGCCAGCGCCTTCACGCCGCCGAACGAGCGTGAAAGCCCGATGCCCTCGACCGCCGGCGCCATCCCGGCGCCGGCGACCTGGCTTTGGCTTGCGCCGGAGCCAACCGATGGCCGGCTTGCGCCGGCGGGGTCGAGGGGCTGGCTCACGCCTGCGGCAGGTTGACGGTGAGCGTGCCGCCGCAGGGCTTGCCGTCCAGCGCCGCCGCGAGGCAGAGCTTGACGATCGGATGCGGCCCGGCATCGGTGAAGGTGGCGAAGAAGCTGTCGGGCTGGTCGGGGAAGACCGTCTCGCCCACCTTCATGTTCTCGTTGGTGGCGATCGCCAGCGGCAGGTCGACGTCCTTCTTCGGATACTGCCCCTTCAGCACCCGCCGCGCCAGTTCCAGGCTGACCACGGACAGGAAGGGCGGCTGGCCGATCGAAATGCCGTCGACCTTGTGGCCCTCATAGCCGAGCATGAATTTGCGGAATCCGTTCTCGCCTTCGCCGGCGACCTTGGGCATCGGCCGGTTGGCGGCGATGAACGACTTGATGACGCCGTCCGTGCCGCCCTGGCACCACACGCCGTCGACTTTCGGCAGCGAGGGCAGGATCGCCGCGGTGTTGCGCTCGGCCGTCGAGCTGTCCCACATGCCGGTGTAGCGGTTCACCACCTTCATGCCGGGGTTCTTCGCCCAGACATCGTCCGCGCCCTTGTTGCGGTCGAGATCGACCTGGGTACCGGCGACGCCGGTCACCATGATCACGTTGCCCTGGCCGTTCAGGTTCTTGGTCAGCCACTCGGCCCAGGTCTTGCCGATCTCGTACTGGCTGTCATTCACCTTCAGCGCCTTCGGCGTGGTGACCGTGTTATCGAAGGCGATCATCAGGATGCCGCGGGCCGCGCCCTGGTTGATGATGCCGTTCAGGCCGGTGGGCGAGGCGGCATTGATCAGGATCGCATCCGGCCGCTCGGCGATCAGGTTGGAGAGCTGCTGCGACTGCTTGCTGACGTCGTTGCCGGAATTGAACCAGCTTCCCTCCACCTCGCTCGCATACGGCTCCATCTGCAGCGCCGCCTTGAACACGTTCTCCATCTCGATGCGCCACTTGTTGCCGATATACGAGTTGGAGAGCGCGATCTTCAGCTTCTTGCCCTGCGCGATCGCCGGCCTGGCCAGGCCGGGGGCGATGGCGGCGCCGGCCAGCCCGGCCGCGCCGGCTTGCAGGATGCCGCGTCGTGACAGCGTGGTCGTCATGTTTCCTCCCCGCCCGGTCGTCCGGGCTGTTGCCGTGTTTTGTCGTCACGTCCGGCGGCCGGATCGACCGCCGGCATCGTTCCGGGGGTGATTCACGCCCCGGGCAGGTTCACCGTCAAGCCACCGCCGCACGGTTTTCCGTCCAGCGCCGCGGCAACGCAGAGCTTGAGGATGGCGTGGTCGCCGCTGTCGGTGAAGTCGTCGAAGAAGCTGTCCGGCAGGTCGGGGAACACCGTCTCTCCGACCTTGACCGTCTCGTCGGTGACCGTGGGAAAGCCCAGGGTAACGTTCTTCTTCGGGTAGGTGCCCTTCAGCACGCGTCGGGCCAGCTCGAGTGCCACCACCGACCAGAACGGCGGCGCCCCGATCGAGATGCCCTGCACCTTGTGCCCCATGTAGCCGATCATGAACTTGCGGAAGCCGTTCTCCGCCTCGCCCGCGGTCGGCGGCAGCGGCGTGCGACCGGCCGAAATGAACGCCTTCAGCACGCCGTCGGTTCCGCCCTGGCACCAGATGCCGTCGATCTTGGGCAGCGACGGCAGCACCGCCGAGGTGTTGCGCTCGGCCGCCGAGGAATCCCACATCCCGCTGAAGCGGTTGACCACCTTGATGCCGGGGTATTTCTTCCAGACGCTGTCGGCACCGTTGTTGCGTTCGGTGTCGTCGGTGGTGCCGGCAACGCCCGTCACCATGATCACGTTGCCATGGCCGCCGAGCTTCTTCGCCAGCCACTCCGCCCCGATCACGCCGAACTGGAACTCGTCGGCCAGAACCTTGAGCGCGCCCGGTGCCGTCACCGCGTTGTCGAACGACACCACCAGCACGCCGCGCGACACCGCCTGCTGCAGGATGCCGTTGAGCGCCGTGGGCGAGGCGGCATCGATCAGGATCGCGTCGACCCGCTCGGCGATCAGGTTGGCGAGTTGCTGCGACTGCTTGCTGACGTCGTTGCCGGAGTTGAACCAGGTCCCGTCGACCTCGCTCTTGTATGGCTCCATCTGCAGCGCCGCCTTGAACACGTTCTCCATCTCGATGCGCCACTTGTTGCCGATATACGAGTTGGAGAGCGCGATCTTGAGCTTCCTGTCCGGCGCGCCGGCGGCCCGCCCGAGACCGGGCGCAATCGTCAGGGCCGCCAGTCCGCCGGCGCCGACCTGAAGGATGCCGCGTCGCGGCAGCGTGTTCGTCATGCACTCTCCCTTGCCCGCTCGATCGGGCGCTTCGCGCATCGTGCCTGGTATCGCAGGCCCCGTCCGCTTCTTGCCGGCGCCGCGCTCAGGGCCGTTGCGCTCCGCTGGTGGCCAGATAGACGGCGTAGAGCGCGGTCGTCGCCGTGATGAACAGCCGGTTCCGCTTCGCGCCGCCGAAGCAGAGATTGGACACCATTTCCGGCACCAGGATCTTGCCGAGGAGCTCGCCCTGCGGCGCGTAGCAATGCACGCCGTCGCCGGCGCTGGTCCAGACATGGCCGTCGCGGTCGAGCCGCAGCCCGTCGGCCATGCCGGGATTGATGTCGGTGAACACCCGGTCGCCCTGCAGCCGCCGCCCGTCCTGCACCCGCAATGCGCGAATATGGCGCGGCCCGTCCTTGCGGTGCGATGCGCCGGTATCGACGACATAGAGCGTGGTCTCGTCGGGCGAGAAGGCGAGACCGTTCGGCTTGTCGAAATCATCCGCGACGATCTCCGGGCCGCCGCCGGCCGGATCGAGGCGGAACACGTAGCAGCCGGGCAGTTCGGGATCGGCTTTGTGCCCCTCGTAATCGGAGAGGATGCCGTAGGGCGGGTCGGTGAACCAGATCGAGCCGTCGGATTTCACCACCACGTCGTTGGGCGAGTTGAGTCGCTTGCCGCGATAGCGTTCGGCGAGCACGGTGATGCTGCCATCCGGCTCGGTGCGGGTGACCCGGCGCATGCCATGCTCGCAGGTGACGAGCCGTCCCTCGCGATCGCGTGTGTTGCCGTTGCTGTTGTTGGAAGGCTGGCGCCAGACGCGGGTGCCGAGCCCCTCGGCCCATTGCAGGATGCGGTTGTTGGGAATGTCGCTCCAGAGCAGCGTGGCGTTGTCGGCGAACCAGACTGGACCTTCGGCCCAAAGGCTGCCCTGGTACAATTTCTCCAGCCCGACGATCGGCAGGATGAGCGAGCGGAAACGCTCGTCCAGGACCTCGAAATCCCCCGCCATGCCCGCTTCCCTCCCAGGGCTCGCGACCGGGAGTTTCGCCGCCCGGCGAGTTTCTGTCGATCCTCGATCCCGTAACCAGCCATGCGCAGCCGGTGGCGCGATGCCGCCCGCGTCGGCTTGCGCGGTGGCGCGCATCCGATATCCTCCGCCCGCGCGAGCAGCCACCCCTGCGCGGGCCGGGAGGCCAGATCATGCCCTTCGTATCGATCCGCATCCTTGCCGGCCATAGCCGTGAGCGCAAGGACCGCATGGCCGCCCGGGTGACCGAAGCGATCGGCGAGGAGACCGGGCTTCCGGCGGAGGCGATCTGGGTGGTGTTCGAGGAGGTGGCGGCGGAGGATTGGCATGTCGGCGGACGCAGTGTCGCCGAGCGCCGCCGCACCGGCGGCGGCTGACGGGCGCCGCCCGATCCACACGCCGAAGTACTGAAGGCCCGCGGGCCATGGGGAGTGAGACGCGATGCATAAACACCGCCTGATGCTGCGGACCTGCCTCGGCGCGGCCGCCGGGCTGCTGCTCTTGGCCGGCACGGCGCTGGCCGGGGACAGCGGGGTCGCCCAGGGCAAGACCTCGGGCGACGGCATCGCACTCAGCAATTCCTATGCCGGCAATACCTGGCGCCAGCAGATGCTCAAGACCTGGGATGCCGCGACCGGGACGGCGCTGTCGCAGCATGTGATCGCCAAGCAGCGGGTGGTGAATTCGAACAATTCCGCGCCGCAGCAAGAGAGCCAGATCGGCGACCTGATCCTGCAAAGCTGGAACGCGATCGTCATCGACGCCGCCTCGCCGACCGCACTGAACGGCGTGATCAAGCAGGCCTGCGACGCCAAGATCACGGTCGTGGTGTTCGACAGCCTGGCGACCGCGCCCTGCGCGACCAAGGTCGCTTACAATTACGTCAGCATGGGCGTGCAGGAAGTCGACTTCGTCGCCAAGGCGCTCGGCGGCAAGGGCAACGTGCTCGAGATCCGCGGCATCGCCGGCACCTCGGTCGATGACGACATCCACCAGGGCATCCTCGACGAGCTGAAGAAATATCCCGACCTGAAGCTGGTCGGTTCGGTGCATGGCAACTGGACGCAGAGCATTGCCCAGCGCGAGGTCGCCGGCATCCTGCCGACCCTGCCGCCGGTCGCGGCGATCGTGACCCAGGGCGGCGACGGCTACGGCGCCTACGAGGCGTTCAAGGCGGCCGGCCGGCCGACGCCGCTGATCATCATGGGCAACCGGCAGGACGAGCTCGCGCTGTGGAAGCAGCTCGATCAGGAGACCAAGGGCGGCTACCACACGATGTCGATTTCCTCGGCACCCGGTGTCGCGTCGATCGCCTTCTGGGTGGCGCAGCAGGTCCTGGCCGGCAAGCAGGTGCCGAATACGGTCGAGGTGCCGCTGCTGAAGATCACCCAGGAGGATCGCGACCAGTGGCTGGCCGCGACGCCGGAGGGCGGGGTTGCGACGCCGGTCTACACGCAGGACTGGACGGCGAAGCTGATCGACGCCAACGCCGGCCATACGGCGCTGCCGGCATCTCCGCCGCCTGGGGGCGGCTCCTGACCGCCGGCGGCGCGGCGGCACGGACGCTGCGCTCGCCGCACGATGCCTGACGCGGCGCTGATCGACCTCGCCGGCGTCAGCAAGCGCTTCGGCGCGGTGCAGGCGCTGGACGGGGCCGATCTCCTTGTGGCCCCGGGCAGCCGCGTCAGCGTCGTCGGCCACAACGGCGCCGGCAAGTCGACGCTGATGCAGATCCTGGCCGGCACGCTGGCGGCGGATGCCGGCCGGATCGCGATCGGTGGCCAGACCTTGGAGGGCCATTACGGCGTGCGCCGGGCGCATGCGCTCGGCATACGCTGTGTTTTCCAGGAACTCTCGCTCTGTCCCAATCTCGCGGTGTTCGAGAACGCCCGCGTGATGCATCACGCGCTGCAGGGCCCGGGCTGGCGCGGCCGCGCGCGGCGGCTGATCGTCGCGGCACTCGACGAGATCTTCCCCGGCCATGGCATCGATCCCGACCGCGCGGTCGGCGAGTTGCCGCTCGGCCAGCGGCAGATGGTGGAGACCGCGCGCGCCTTCACCGTCACCGATGAGCCGGTCAGGCTGGTGATCCTGGACGAGCCGACCTCGGCGCTGGACGCGACGGCGGCCGAGCAGCTCATGCGCTTCATCGGCGTTGCGCGCGAACGCGGCATCTCGACCCTGTTCATCTCGCACCGGCTCGCCGAGGTGCTGACGCATATGGACGAGCTGGTGGTGATGCGCGACGGCCGCATGGTCGGCGGCGGTGCGGCCGCGACCTTCTCCGAGGCGCGGCTGGTTGAGATGATGGGCGTGGTCGAGGAGAAGGAGGTCGGACCCGACGCCGGGCCACGCGCCGCGTCCGCCAGCGCCGCGATGCGGGTGCAGGATTCGGTCGGCGGGGCCGGGTCGGAATTTGTCGCGCGCGCCGGCGAGGTGGTGGGGCTCGCCGGTCTCGCCGGGCACGGGCAGCGCGACCTGCTGCTGCGCGTCTTCGCCGCCGCGGGCCATCGCGCGGGCCGGCACGCGGCGACGCGCGTCGCGGGCAGCGTCGCCTATGTCAGCGGCGACCGCCAGGCGGAGGGCGTGTTTCCGCTCTGGTCGGTCGCGGCCAACACCACGATCGGGCTGCTGCGCGGCATCGCGCGCTTCGGCGTGATCGATCTCGGCCGCGAGCAGGCGGCGGCGCGGCGCTGGCGCGAGCAGCTCGGCATCCGCACGCCGGATGTCGGCATGCCGATCACCGGCCTCTCCGGCGGCAACCAGCAGAAGGTGCTGGTGGCGCGCGCCTTCGCCGCCGGCGCCGACATCATCCTGTTCGACGACCCGCTGCGTGGCGTCGATATCGGCACCAAGCGCGAGCTCTATGCCAGCGTGCGGCGCGCGGCGGAGCAGGAGGGTCGCTGCTTCCTGTGGTACACCACCGAGAACGGCGAGCTTTCGCACTGCGACCGCGTCTACGTGTTCTATCAGGGCCGCATCAGCGATGTGATCGAAGGCGCCGAGCTCACCGAGGAGCGGGTGATCCGCGCCTCCTTCCAGGAGGGCGCGGCCGCTGTCGCCTGACGCCGCCCCTGCGCTGGGCCCGGTCGCATCCCGGCGCGGCCTGCGCCTGCCGCCGTTGCGGGTGGTCCTGCCGGCAGTCGCTCTGGCGGCGATGCTGGCACTGATCTTCCTGCGCCAGCCGCGGGCGGCGAGCTATTTCGGGCTGACCCTGCTGCTCAACTTCTCGCTGCCGCTGGTGTTCGCGGCACTGTCGCAGCTTTGCGTCATCGCGCTCGGCGACATCGATCTCGGCATCGGCCCGTTCGTCTCGCTGGTCAACTGCATCGCCGCGACGCTGCTCGCGACCACGCCGGCGCTCGGCTGGGCGGCACTGGCGCTCTGCGTGCTCGCCTATGCCGGCATGGGCGCGCTGATCCACCTGCGGCAACTGCCGGCGATCGTGGTGACGCTCGGCGCGTCGTTCGTCTGGCTCGGGCTTGCCCTGCTGCTGCTGCCCTCGCCGGGCGGCGCCGCGCCGGACTGGCTGCAGGCGGCAACCGGCTGGCGGCCGCCGGTCGTCCCGCTGCCGGTGCTGCTTGCGATCGTCGCCGCCGTCGTTGGCGAGTGGCTGCTGATGCGTACCTCGTACGGCGCGGTGCTGCGCGGGCTCGGCGGCAACCAGCGCGCGATCGAGCGCGCCGGCTGGTCGCCGCTCGCCGGCCGCGCGATCATGTACGGCGTCGCCGGCGCGCTCGGCGTGCTGGCGGGGCTCGCGACCACCGGGCTCAACACCACCGGCGATGCCAATGTCGGCGGCCAGTACACGCTGGAATCCATCGCCGCGGTGATCGTCGGCGGCGGCGAGTTCTTCGGCGGCATCGTATCGCCGGCCGGTGCCGTGATCGGCGCGCTGATCATGCTGCTGACCGGATCGCTGCTGTCCTTCGTCGAGATCTCGTCGGACTGGCAGCTCAGCGCGCAGGGCGGCATCCTGATCCTGGTGCTGGCGCTGCGCGCCTTCGGGCGGCGGCCCGCGGCATGAGCGACACCGCCGCCCGCTTCGCGCTGCGGCCCTGGCTCGACCGAAGGCCGTGGATCTGGTCCTTCGCCGCGGCACTGCTGGTGTGGCTGCTGACGGTCGCGGTGGTGCGCGGACGCGGCGGGCTCGACACGCTCGCGGTCGCGGTCCAGTTCGCGACCTTCTACGTCATCGTCGGCCTCGGCCAGATGCTGGTGATCACGGCGGGTCCGGGGAACATCGACCTCTCCATCCCCGGCGTGATGACGCTGGCCGGCTATCTCGCCATGGGGACGATGCAGCAGAGCAATGCCGGGCTGATCCCCGGCCTGCTGGTCGGGCTCGGGGTCGGGTTTGGCGCCGGGATTGCGAATGTCGCGATGATCCGGCTGCTGGCGATTCCACCGATGATCGGCACGCTCGCCGCGGGCTTCGTCGCGCAGTCGATGGCGATCGCCTATTCCAGCGGCTCGACCGCCAAGCCCGCGCCGGCGCTCGCCGCCTTTTCCACCATGCGCGTCGCCGGCCTGCCGGTGATCGCGCTGGTGTTCGTGGTCGTCGCGGTGCTGGCGGCGCAGGTGCTGCGGCGGACCGTGTTCGGCCGCTCGGTGCTGGCGACGGGGCAGAACCGGCGCGCCGCCTGGCTCGCCGGCGTGCGCGTCGATCGCACCATCGCCGGGGTATACGTGATCTCCGGCCTGCTCGCCGGTCTCGGCGGCGTGCTGCTCTCGGCCTATGCCGGCGGCGCGTCGCTCGACATGGCGACCGACTACCTCTTGATGTCGATCGCGGTCGTGGTGCTCGGCGGCACCAGCATCGCCGGCGGCCAGGCCTCGGTCGCCGGGCTCTGGGGTGCCGCGACCCTGCTCGATCTCGTGGTCACGATGCTGAACGTGATGCGGGTGGGCGCGGGGCTGCGCTATGTCGTCACCGGTTTCATCATCATCGCCGTGCTGGCGCTCGCCAAGGGCCGCGCGCGGGCCTGAGCGACCGGTGGCGGCCGACGGACGCTGCACTCCGGCGGCGACGTCCCATCTGCGGATCATATCGGTTTTGCCACGAAATTGATGACGCGGCCGGGTTGCCGGTTTGTTAAACTGGCAGAGTTGCGAGAGGATTCCGGCGGAGGTTGCGCGTGAGCGAGACAGCGGGGTCACCGTCGGGGGATCGGCCCGTCGCACCTGCTGCGGTCGCGGCTCACGACGCGCCCTCGCTCGCCGACCGGCTCAAGAGCAACCTTCTGGTCTTCGCGGTCGGGATCGCCGTGCTCGCGGGCGGCACGGTGGCCGGGATCAGCGAGTATTTCAAGACCGAGGCAATCGACGGTCTGAAGCAGTCGCAGCAGATCGAGATAGAGAAAGCGGACCTGAAATTCACCGAGAAGATGGAGGCGGCGAACCGCCAGTATGAGACCCAGATCGACGCGCTGAACTCGCGCATAACCTCCGTCGAGCGGCGGCTCGGCGGGCAGAAGTATCTCGACGTGCAGAAATTCTTCGTCCAGCAGCCGTCCATGGATATGGGCGACGCCTCCGGGCAGGTTCAGTTCAATCCGGAAGGGGAGTTCTTCGCCCTGCAGGACGCCACGCGCTGGCGCTACTACAAGAGCACCGAGCTGGCCCTGGGGTCGGAAGTGGCCGGTTTCGACCTGGCCAAGGTGCCGGCCGCGGCGCAGCGCCCGTTCAGCCTGTTTCCGATCTACGTGTGGCGCGGCCGGCAGGAATACTCGGTCGCGGGCGCCTTCGTGAAGAAGCTGTTTCCCTTCATCATGGTCCAGATCGTGCCGATGGATCGCGCGCCCGAGCTTTTCGGGATGCTCAAGTCGCTCAGCGCTGACTTCTCCGATCCGGCCGAAGTCGATGTCAAGGGAGCCCGCTCTGCCAGCAATGGAAACGCCGGAGCGAAGAAGGAGCCGGGCCAGGAGGCCAAGCTAAACGAGTACACCAAGTTGCTCACCGGCACCTTCCAATCCGATGCGGTCGGGTTTTTCCTGACGGCTCAGCTCTCGGTCTTGCTGAATGCTGCGAGCTCGGCGCCCAACTTTACCTACAGCCTGCGGAACGTGCAGAAAATCGGTCCGTTGCTGTACGCGCAGGTGATCATGAAATGGTCGGACGTCACCGTGAATGGCGCGGCCGTCGACCGGCTTTACCTCGCCCGCGAGTATTTCGTGATCTCGAAGAGCGACCGGATGATCATCATCGAGACCAACGCGGTGACGCAGACGCCGGCCTTCACCGGGCCGGCTTTCAACGACATCACCCTCTGGCTCGGCAGTTTCTATCTGGCCCAGTGAGAGATGGCGTGACAGGTGGCGCGACCCGGTCGGCGGCGTGCGGCCTGCGGCAGACGCGATTTGCTCGCACTGGCGGAAGCGGCCGCGCCGGGCAGATCCGCGGTTCCGCTCCGAGAAGCCCGTCGCGCCAAGCGGCCGCCCTGCCTGAATGACCGGGCGCCGTCGGTTCTGATCGCGCCGGGGCTTGCACCCGAGCGTGTTTCGATATATCTGCGACTCCGATATATCGAAACACACTCGGAGCTTCTCATGCACCACAGACATCGCGACCACCAATCCCCGTTCGACCACGGCCATCGCTTCGCCCGCGGTGGGCACGGGCTCGACGGACCGTTCCGCGGTCACGGGCGGCATGGCCATGGCGGCGGCCGCTCCGCACTCGGGCGGTTCTTCGCCCATGGCGACCTGCGCCTGGTGATCCTCAGCCTGATCGCGGAGAAGCCGCGGCACGGCTACGAGATCATCAAGGCGATCGAGGAGCGCGTCGGCGGCGCCTACAGCCCGAGCCCCGGCGTGATCTATCCCACCCTGACCCTGCTCGAGGAACTCGGCCAGGTGACCGCCGGCGCGGCGGATGGCAGCGGCAAGAAGCTGCACACCATCACGCAAGAAGGGCGGGCGTTCCTGGACGCCAACCGCGAGGCGCTGGACGCCCTGCTCGCGCGCATGGACGAGGCTGCCCGCGTGCGTGCCGGCGGTCCGGCGCCGCAAATCCTGCGCGCGATGGAGAACCTGAAGCTGGCGCTGCGGCTGCGCCTCTCCCGCGGGCCGCTCAGCGAGGCCGAGGCGGATGCCGTCGCCGCCGCGCTCGACGCTGCCGCCACCAGCGTGGAGCGGAGCTGATGCCGCCGCCGCTCGCGGCCGAGGCCCGCATCGCCATCGCCACGCCACGGCGCTATCTCGCGCAGCTCTGCAAGCATTTTCAGCACCGGCTGCCGGTCACGCTGGAAGAGGATCGCGGCGATATCGCGTTTCCCGCCGGCACCTGCACGCTCGCGGCGGAGGATGAGACGCTGGTGCTGCGGGTGACCGCTGCCGACGCGGCGGCGCTGGCGCAGGTCGAGGACGTCGTCGCCCGCCACTTGCTGCGCTTCGCGTTTCGCGATCCGCCCGACATTCGCTGGACGCAGCCGGACTGAGCGGCGGTGGCGCGTCCGCCGGCGCCGGCGCGACACTCCCGCGCGTCCGGCGTCGGGCGTCGCCGCACGCGCACGGGTGAAGCGCGTCACCCGCGGCTGGGGCCGGCCGCGCTATGGACAGCGGCGCGCCGCGGGTGTCACTTCGGCGCCGATGCCGAGGACCGAGCCTATGACGCGCTGCCGCAGCCCCTGGACGATCGCTCTCTCCGCGGGGGTGGTGGTGCTGCTTGGTGCTGCCTCGCTTCTGGTCGCCGGGCCGCCGGCCATGGCCTCCGCCACCTTGCAGGCGGCGAAGGATCGGGACGTCGCGATCGCCGACAGCCTCGCCGACATGCTGCGCGCGGCGCGCACGGTCATCTCCGACAACCAGGCGCTGATCAACAATCCCGCTCTCGGCGACAAGGGGCTGGACGGCAAGAAAGTGCTGGCGGAGACGCTGGCGATCTTCCGCAAGCGCACGGGGATCGACCCGGCGAAGCTCGATCCGGATTCGCGCCAGGGCCGGCTGCTGCACGACATGATGGATTCGATCGTCGAGGTCACTGACGCCAACCAGTCGACCATCAACATGAAGGGAATGGCGTTCAAGGGCTTCATCCCGGCGGTGTTCGCGCGCCTGGTCGATGAGGCATTCCAGCGCCGTGCCGGCGCCGAGGCCTCGATCAAGGTCACCGCCCCGGTCGATCTGGTGCGCAACCGCAAGGCGCTGCCCGACGCCTTCGAGCGGCACATCATCGATGACAAGCTGCTCGCGCGCAGCTGGCCGCGCGGCAAGCCGTACACCGCCATGGTCATGGTCGACGGCAAGCCCGAGTTCCGCATGCTGATGCCGGAATACTACGACGCCTCCTGCCTGGCCTGCCATGGCGGCCCGAAAGGCTCGCTCGACATCACCGGCTACCCGCGCGAGGGCCGCAAGCTCGGCGATCTCGGCGGCGTCGTCAGCATCACGCTGGCGCATTGAGGCGGTCGCGCGCCCGTTGCCGACCTGCGCGGGTGCGGCGCACCGGCCGCCGGCCCTGCACACGGCGCGGGCGTTGACATGCCGGCACCGGCAGAGGCACGCGACCGGCCGTCGGCGCTGAGCCGCATCAGCATCCGTGCGCGGCTGCTGATCCTCTCCGTGCTGCTGCTCGCCGTGATGGTCGGCAGCAATCTCTATCTGACGCGGTCACTCAGCCTTGCGTCGACGAGTGCGATGCGCTCGGAGCGGATCGTCGAGCTGATCGAGACCGCCGACCGCGTCCGTGCCGCGTTCGAGGATCTACGCTACTGGGAGGCGGATCTGGCGGTCAGCCTGCTGATGCTGTCGCAGCACAATGCCGACGCGGCGCGGGCGCGGCTGGCGGCGCAGCTTGCCATTCTGGCGCGGGCGCGCCCCGAACTCGCGGCGCAGATCCGCGGCGAGGCGGCAAGCTTCGACCGGTTCGCCGATCGCGCCGTCGATGCCTACACCAATGACGAGCGGGTGATCGGCAACTCGCTGTTCGCGCAGGCGCGGCTGCACGGGTTGCGCGTCGAGGACATGCTGCACCAGCTCGACCAGGAGCTGGCCATCGAGGCCGCCGTGGCGCGCGATCAGGTGCTGCGCACGGCGGGCCGGGCGCGCCAGATTTCGATCATCGTCGTGCTCTGCGCCGTGCTGGTCGGCGGCGTGCTCACGATCTACATCCTGCGCTCGATCCTGCTGCCGCTGCGGCGCATCACCGGCGCGGTCGAGGCGATCGTCGCCGGACGGCGTGGCGTGCCGTTGCCGTCACCGACCGGCGACGAGATCGGCGCGATGACGCGGGCGATGGGCATGTTCCAGCAGACGCTGGACGAGCGCGACCGGCTGGCGCGCGAGGCGGAGGGACAGCGGCAGACGCTCGCCGACGCGATCGCCTGTCTCGATGAGGGTTTCGCCCTCTACGACGCCGGGGACCGGCTGGTGCTGAGCAACGACCGGTTCCACACGCTGCATGCCGGCACCGACGCGGCGGTCGCACCCGGCGCCTCGTTTCGCGCCGTCGTCGAGGCAGGGATCGCGCACGGGCTGATCGATCTCGAAGGGCGCGACCCGGACGCGTGGATCGCCGAGCGCCTGGCCCGCCATGCCGATCCCCGTGGCACCTTCGTATTCCGCTTCCGCGACCGCTGGATCCGGGTCGGCGAGGGGCGCACGCATGATGGCGGCACGGTCGCGATCTACACCGACATCACCGAGCTGAAGCAACGCCAGGCGGAGGCGGAGCTGGCCCGCGACGCGGCCGAGCGTGCCACGCGGGTGAAGTCGGAATTCCTCGCCAATATGAGCCACGAGCTGCGCACGCCGCTCAACGCCATCATCGGCTACAGCCAGATCCTGCAGGAGGATGCGGCCGATGCCGGGCAGGAGATGATGGTTCCCGATCTGCAGAAGATCGAAGGCGCGGGCAACCACCTGCTGCGGCTGATCAATGACGTGCTCGATCTCTCCAAGATCGAGGCCGGCCGGATGGAGCTGTTCATCGAGGAGATCGACGTGCCGGCGCTGATCGCCGAGGTGCGCTCGCTGGTCGAGCCACTCGCCGCCCGCGAGGGGAACCGGCTGACGGTCGACTGCCCGGATTCGTCGGGCGTCATCACCTCGGACACGATCAAACTGAAGCAGTCGCTGCTGAACCTGCTGAGCAACGCCGCCAAATTCACCTCGGGCGGGCGGATCGGCCTCACCGTGCGGCGCGAGGCCGGGCAGATCGCCTTCACCGTCAGCGACACCGGCATCGGCATGACCGAGGAGCAGCTCGGCCGGCTGTTCCAGGCCTTCAGCCAGGCTGACAGTTCGACGACGCGCCGCTATGGCGGCACCGGGCTCGGCCTCGCCATCACCCGCAGCTTCGCCCGCATGCTGGGTGGCGACGTCACCGTGACCAGCCGGCCGGGCGAGGGCTCCGCCTTCGTGCTGACCCTGCCGGTGCGGCCGGACCGGGCCATCACCGAGCAGGCGCCGCGGCCGCCGCGCGTCGCGACCGTGCTGGTGGTGAACGACGATGCTGCCGGCCGGCGGATCGTCGCCGCGCATCTCGTGCGCGAGGGCTACATGGCGGTGGAAGCGGCGAGCGTCGAGGCGGCGATCGCGGCGGCACGACAGCACCGGCCGGATGCGATCACACTCGACCTGACCATGCCGCAGCCGGAGGCGGGATCGGTGCTTGCGCAACTGCAATCCGATCCCGCGACTGCCGCGATCCCGGTCGTGCTGGTCAGCGTCAGCGACGAGCGCGGGCTCGGCTTCGCGCTCGGTGCCGCCGCCTGCCTGACCAAACCGGTCGATCGCGGCGAACTCGCCGAGGCGCTGGCACGGCATTGCCGCGTCGAGGGTCGCGCGGTGGTGCTGGTGGTCGAGGACGACGCGCCGACGCGCGAGATGACCGAGCGCATCCTGGCGCGCATGGGGCATCATGCCGCGATGGCGGCCGACGGGCGCCAGGCACTGGACTGGCTGTGCGCCAACGAGCCGCCGGCGCTGATTCTGCTCGATCTCCTGATGCCCGAGATGGACGGGTTCGCGCTGCTGGCGGAGCTGAAGGCGCGGCCGGAATGGCACGACATTCCGGTGATCGTGGTGACGGCCAAGCGTCTCTCGCCGGCGGAGCGCGCGGCGCTGGCCGATGGCACGCGGCGGGTGATCAGCAAGGGCCTGGGCACCAATCTTGACTTGCCGCAGGCGATCCGCGAGGCACTCGGCAGCGCCCCGACGGTCGCGGGGGAGGCGGAGCAGTAGGTATGGCGCGGGTGCTTCTCGTCGAGGACAACGAGATGAATCGCGACATGCTGTCGCGCCGGCTGCGCCGCAGCGGCCACGAGGTGATCACCGCGACCGATGGTGCCGCGGCAATCGAGACCGCGCGCAACGTGACACCCGATATCGTGCTGATGGATCTGAGCCTGCCGGTGATCGACGGCTGGGAGGCGACGCGCCGGCTGCGCGCCGACCCCGCGACGAAGGGTCTGCGCATCATCGCGCTCACCGCGCATGCGATGGACGGCGACCGCGAGCGCGCCATGGAAGCGGGCTGCGACGATTACGACACCAAGCCGATCGAGCTGCCGCGGCTGCTGGCCAAGATGGCGGCGCTGCTCCCGGGTGCGCCATCCGGCGGCGGCTAGACCACGATCGCTCCGACCGGTCGTGGTCTGGCGGTTTGATTTCAAACCATGATTCACGCCTTCGGTGATTCCGCCTTCGATGATCGTGGCCTGGTCCCGCCTGCCGCCCGGGCGCGGATGGGTTGCTCATTGCCGCGTGATGGCATCTGCCCGTAGGCTGCCGGCGATGGTTCCCCGCAAGGGGCTAAGAGGGAACGCGGTGGAAGGCCGCGGCTGTCCCCGCAACTGTAGGCGGCGAGCCGGACACCAGACTGGCCACTGGGGCAACCTGGGAAGGCGGTGGACGGCGGCGACCCGCGAGCCAGGAGACCTGCCATCAAAGGACACGGCATTCCGCCGTGTCGGGACGTCAGAGCAGCCGCATCGGGCGGGGCGTCCCGATGGGACGGTCCGCGCGACGCGGAGCGGCCGAGGCCTGCGATGACATGACGTCAGAGGCAGACCGCAATGCCAAGCCTGTTCAGACGAATCGTCGACCAGCCTTCCGCCCTCAGGCGACCGATCATCGGCATCTACCTCGTCCTGCTGGTCGCCAATCTGGCGGCCTGGGCCTGGGCCGTGCTGGTGTTTCGCAATCAGCCCGTGCTGCTCGGCACCGCCCTCCTGGCGTACGGCTTCGGCCTGCGCCATGCGGTGGACGCAGATCACATCGCCGCCATCGACAACGTGACGCGCAAGCTGATGCAGGCGGGCCAGCGGCCGGTCGGCATCGGCTTCTGCTTCGCCCTGGGGCATTCGGCGGTGGTGATCCTCGCCGCCGCGGCGGTCGCGGGGACCGCCACGGTGCTGACCGGATCCTTCGATCACCTGAAGGCGATCGGCGGCATCGTCAGCACCTCGGTCTCGGCCCTGTTCCTGTTTGTCGTCGCCGCCGCGAACCTGATCATCCTGCGCGCGGTCTGGCGCACCTTCCGCCATGTCCAGCGCGGCGGCCGCTACGTGGACGAGGATTTCGACCTGCTGCTGAACAGCCGCGGCGTGCTGGCCCGGCTGTTCCGGCCGCTATTCCGCCTGGTCACCCGAAGCTGGCACATGTTCCCGCTCGGCTTCCTGTTCGGGCTCGGCTTCGACACCGCGACCGAGGTGGCACTTCTCGGCATCTCGGCGACGCAGGCGGCGAAGGGCGTGTCGATCTGGTCGATCATGGTTTTCCCGGCGCTGTTCGCCGCCGGCATGTCGCTGATCGATACGACCGACGGCATTCTGATGCTGGGCGCCTACGACTGGGCGTTCATCAAGCCGATCCGCAAGCTGTACTACAATCTCGCGATCACCTTCGTCTCGGTCCTGGTGGCGGTGTTCATTGGCGGCATCGAGGCGCTTGGCCTGCTCGGCGACCAGCTGGCGCTGCGGGGCTGGTTCTGGAATGCGATCGGCGCGCTGAACGACAACTTCAACGCGCTCGGCTTCGCCATCATCGGCCTGTTCATCGTGGCGTGGGTCGGCTCGGTGATCGTCTACCGCTACCGCGGCCTGGACGACATCGAGATGGCGCGGTTCGAGCGATAGAGCCGGCCGCGGACCGGCCCGCCGGGGCAGGGGACGACCGGGAGGTACGGCCCTTGCATTGATTGCATTCACTGACCATGTCTGCGCGTGCTGGGCGAACGCCCGGATCCGAAGCCCCGGGGCGGCCGCGGTATAGACGCCGCGGCCGCCCCATTTCGATCGGAGCGGATGGCCCGGCGCGAGCCTGGGGGCTGCGGGGTTCGCCCCTCGGGGCGTGGGCACAGGCGCGCTGGTTCCGTTTTGATTTGTTCGCGGCGCGCTTCGGCGTCAGCATGGCGCTCCGGCCGCCGTCTCGCGCTGCGCCCGGACGGAAGCCGGCCGCCCGACCGGTCGAGAGCGAGCGAGGGAGGCCGGCCGGCGGAATGAAGACGAAGTCCCAGGCGAAGCGCCTGAAAATGCCGGCACGATGCAACAACGGCGAGCAGTGCGCGGCACTGCCGTTCGCGTTGGATTCCAAGGGCAGGACGCGGATCCTGCTGATGACCTCGCGGGACACCGGTCGCTGGGTGATTCCGAAGGGTTGGACCGAGCCCGAGCTGACGCCGGCGGAGGTGGCGAAGCGGGAGGCTTTCGAAGAGGCGGGGCTGGTCGGCCGCATCGCCGGCGCGCCGGTCGGGACCTATCGCTACGCCAAGCGCCTGGAGGCCGGGCGGATCATCCATTGCGCGGTGCAGGTGTTTCCGTTCGCGGTGGAGCGGCAGCTCTCATCCTGGCCGGAGAAGCGGCAGCGGCAGACGCGCTGGGTCGCGCCGGCGAAGGCGGCGACGATGGTCGCCGAGCCGGAGCTCGCGGCAATCCTGCGCGCCTTCGGCGATCCGGCACCACCGCCGGCGAATTCCGACATCGCCGGATAGGCGCGGCCCTGCGGGCCGGGCGGGGATCGCAGCCCGGGCGGTTGCCGCGACCGGCCGCATCTTCCAAGGTTGCGGTCGCGGCGTGGTCCGCGACCGCACGGCGCCGGCGCTGCCGCGCCGGCCGGCATTCAGGAAGGAAGGCGGCACCATCGATGGCCAGGTGGGTTCTGCGGCTGGCGGTCTGCGCCTTGCCCGCGCTGGCGCCAATCGCGGCCGGTGCGTCCGGGGTATACCGCTCGAGCATCCAGGCCCTTTCGGCTGCGGAGCGCGCTAGGATGACCGGACAGTCGTGGCATGCGGGCTGCCCGGTGTCGCTCGACGATCTCGTCGCGGTGCATCTCGACTATGTCGGCTTCGACAATGCCGTGCACGAGGGCGTGCTGGTGGTGCATCGCCGCGTCGCGAGCCAGGTCGTGACGATCTTCGCCGCACTGTTCCAGGACGGTTTTGAGATCGAGCGCATGCAGCCCTATGACGATTTTCCGGTCGGCAAATACGCGGCAAGCAACGACACGGTCGGGTTCTACTGCCGCCCGGCGCAGGACGACCCTGGAAGCTTCAGCTGGCATGCGTACGGACTCGCGGTCGACATCAACCCGCTGATCAACCCGTACCACGATCCCAAGGAGGGCTGGTGGCCGGCCGGGTCATCCGTCAACGCCGACCGCGATCGCACCGCGCCCGGGCTGATCTCGAAAGGCTCCGTCGCGGTCAAGATCTTCCTGGATCATGGGTGGATGTGGGGCGGGTTCGATCCGCGCGATCCCGACTACATGCATTTTGCCAAGGTGACGGTCGGCGCGCAAAGCAATCCCGTCGACCGGCCGGTCTGGGCCGATCGGCTGGTATTTGCGCCGAAATAGGCAGGGCCGCGTCCGAGACGCGGTAGCCGCGGTTCCGGGGAGCGCCGGAGCATGATCGCCGGCGGTGAACTCACGGAGGGCGCGAACAACGGTGGGAACAGAGCTGGACCCGGATCGCCCGGCGCGGTCCGAGCGATTCCGCTCTTGATCGAGGGGATCGCCGTCCGCGCGGCGGCGATCGAGGCTGCGACACGACACAGGGATCGCGGCCGCGGCGGATCCGATCGCGCGGCAAGATGTGGCGTTCAGGATACGACGAGTCCGGGCGCCGGCCTGCTGCTGCGGTGGCGGAAACGATGCGTTGCGTCGTGGGTCAGTCCGGCGCGGGCACGACACTGACCGTCACCTCGATATTGCCGCGCGTGGCCTGGGAGTAGGGGCAGACCTGCTCGTGCGCGATGCGGGCATACTCTTCGATCTCCGCCCGATCCCGTCCCGGAACGGAGACTTCGAGCGCGACCCGCAGCCGGAAATATCCGTCCGCCTCCCGACCGATGCCGACATGCGCCGTGACGGAGGAAGCCTGCAGCGGCGCCCGCCGTTCCCGCGCAACCCGCATCACCGCGTTCTCGAAGCAGGCCGCGTAGCCGGCGGCGAAAAGCTGCTCCGGGTTGGTGGCCAGGCCCCCTGGACCGCCGAGTTCCTTCGGGAAGGCGAGGTCCAGGTCGAGCACGCCGTCCGATGAGCGGACATGACCCTGCCGGCCGCCATGCGCCGTGGCGGTCGCGGTATAGAGCGGTTGCATGGCGGTGCCCTCCTCGCACGGTTGGGATCGCCCGCAGGGTCACCCGCGCTGCCCGAGGTCGCAAGCGGCGCTCCAACGCAGCGGGAGCGCTGGCCCCGGTGGTGCGCAAGACAGGCCGCCATCAGGGCGGCCGCGCCGAGGGTCAGGACGGCGCTGCCCGGGTGCTTGCGCGGCGATGGCGGCGAGCGGCGAGATCGAGGCTCGGGAACGATTGTTGCTCGAACGCGCTCAGCACAGGCCGGCGGCACGACGGCGCGGTGCGAGCGCGCGCTTGAGCGGGCGATGCGGGCCGTGCGGATGCCGGGGCCCCGGGCGTCGCTACGATCCGGCTCTCGAGGCGCGACCGAGAGCACGATCGCCGGAGATGGAATCACCGAAGGCGCGGAGAGCGGTCTGAAACCAAGCATCCAGACCCGGATCGCCCCGCACGGTTGGAGGCGCCTTGCCGGTGTCGTGGACGCCGAAGGAAGCCGAAACGCATACGCACAAGGCGACAACCTGACGCAGATCCGGGCTCTAACGCCGATGCCGTCGGACTCCCATGACCGGCGCCCACAGCTTTGCGTCGTGGGGGGCTCTGCGGATGAGGTCGCATCGTGATTGTGCGCAGTTTCCGCGAGCCGGGCCACCCGGCCTCGGCGCGGCCAACGGGCGCGCGGACGGCATCGGCCCGTGCCCCATCGATCGGGCTGGCGTCATGCTCGCGTCGGTGACATAGTGGGAGGGTGGTCCGGCCGCTTTTTCGGACCCCCGCCGTTTTTCACCGCTGAGTCCATTTCAGGAGGCATCGATGGCCTTTGTGCGCCCCGCTTTTGCCGACGCGCCCGCCCCCGCATTCACGCTCTTCCACTTGGCGACTATCCGCGAATGGCACTTTCGCTTGCCCCCGCACCTGCGCGCGCGAGTCGCCGTAGAGCACGAATACGCGGAGGAGATCCTGGAGATCAGGGCCGACGACGGCGCAATCATCGCGGCGTTGACCCGGGGGCCCGCCGGGACGTTTGTCGCGGAGGACCTGTGGGATCGCTGGGCGGCGCCGCAACTGGTCAGACAGCTCGATGAGGCGCTGGATTGGATCCAGGAGGTGCTGACATCCAGCGGATGGATGGAAGGACGCCCTGAGTGCCGCCCTGGAGCCGACTTCGCGGAACATTGAAGGTGTCGACCGGAGGCTCCGGGACACCGCTCAGCCGCGATCAATCGGCTCCGGAAACGGAACGCTCTGTAGGCATCCAGTCGGGACGTCCGAAACGGCTTGTGCCGGCAGCCCGTATGGGGGACCGCCCGCAGCCTGCTGCGCTGTGCCTGTCAAGAGGTGCCCCGCTGGTGCATGGCGCTCAACGTCCCCGGCGAGAACGCCATGGGCATGGGCGCCGATAAGCGGGACAAACCGCATGAGTGGGCGAAGGAGGGGGACGAGCTGACCGAACACACCGCGCAGTCAGAGGTGACGGGCGACGAAGACAAGGTGCCGACCGATCCGTTCGCCCCGTATCCGGGCGAGGTCAGAGTCACGGTCCCGGCTCGCGCCTTCGTCTTCTGCAACGCCCATATGTGGCATAGCGGCACCGTCAAAGAGACGGATGCGCGGCGCCGTCAGTTGCATCTGAGCCACACGCGGCGCGACATCGACCAACAACTCAACCAGCGCGCCTTTCTGACACCGGCGCTCTATGAGCGGATGAGCCCCGCGCACCGGTTCCTTCTTGATATCGAGTGAAGGTGCCACGGTTGGGCCGTCGCCGCGAAGGAACTATCCCTGAGCAGTCGAGGGTGGAGCGCCCATGGTTCTCAACCTCAAGCCGTCCAAGTTCGACCCAAAGCAGGCTGCGAAAATGGTTCTCGCGGAGCTTCAGGAGCCGGAAGCGCCGGTGGAGACCGGTCATGCGCCGGTCGATGGAGAGCATGCGCGGCAGATCCAGCGGCATGAACGCCGCGATCCTCGCGATGTGCGCGGCGACTACAGCCGAGACACATTCATGAGCGGCCGGCGCGCGTGCCAGCGCCGGCTCCCTCTCCGCGATCCGGTGGAGCTGGAGAAGCATCTGGAAGTCCTACAAGCAGCCGCAAAGCGCGCCCGTGCACTCTTGCACCTTCGGCGGGGGACAATGCCGGTGCGCTATTTGCAGCAGATGGCGTGCTGCGGGTGGCAAACCAGCAGATCAATGCGTATCGGCGCATTAGCGAATGAGTTCGATTCGCCCTCGGGATAAGCCGATCAAGCCGCCGCGGAAACCGAAGGGCTGACTTGCAATCGCACCACCAAGGTGCGGGAAGGGGCTTTCGAGGGGTTTCTCCGGCATTGCTGCGAGCGGAATTCAAGCGATCCCGGCTACTGAGTCAGCGGTGCCGCGTGTCCGTTTTCCAGCAGCTCGAGCAGCGCGTGGTGGGACCGTCGCATGGCTTCGGTAAGCCTGTTGGGCTGCTGCGTCACGGTCGTGGCGACGGTTGCGGCTGGCTCCGAGGCGAACCGCGGCTGCATCTGCTGCTCGCCATCCGGACCCAGCAGCGTCACGGCATCTGCCGCAATGGCGACGACCGTCCACCGTCCGAGAGCCGCACCCGCCTCGGCGACGATTGTCCGCCCGATTTCCGGACCGGCGAAGAAAGCGAGCCGCCGGGGGCCATCGATGACTACGCCGGACAGGCGAGGCAGTCCCTGGCGTTCCGTCGGAGGGCCGGCGACCTGCATCGGTGGGCGGCGGTTCGGGCTGAACAGTGGCCGCGCCAGAGCGACGGCCGCAAACGGCTCCCCGCGCCGAGCGTCGCGGTGCGCGTTGACGGGGCGCTCGATACGCGAGACGGCTGGCCGCGGAACCGTCCGATGCGCTGGCGCCGTCCCGTGCGCCAGTTCCAACCCAATGAGGCCGGCGAGAAGGAAACTTGCCAGAAGCAGGAAGCGCAGGCGCCAATCCATCGTCGCCGTCCGGTTCACGAGGCGAGACGGCATGAAGCGCCGGAGCGGGCGCCCCATGCCGACGGGCCAGTGTCCCGATCGCGCGATTCGCTGCAACGAATTTCACGTGAATCGGGCCACTGAACCATTGAATCGAGTGTGATTCAGATCCGGAAATTCACGATATGAAATATCGCGAATCTCCGAATCACCACACTAGTCTTCCGCGGGATTCCGGCGGTGCCGCTTGACGCACGCCAAGGCAGCCAGGCCGGACAGCAGGATCGCTACCGTCATGGGCTCGGGCGCCGGCACGGCGCCGGTCAGGATGGTGGTATTCGGGGTGGACTCGTAAGCGTAACTGACAAGCTCGGCACCGTCGACCTGCGCGTATCCGAAATGCAGCCCGGTGCTGTTGGTGAAGGCGAGTCCGATGAAATCGTCGGCGGCAGAGTCGGGAATGATCGTCGGCGTGTGGTAGGGTGCGAAGCTGTACAATTCATTGTTCTGATCGATGGACGCGCCGCTCGAAAAATCGGTGACGCCGATCAGCGTCGCGACCCTGGCACTGCCTGCGGTGCTGACCTCGGCCGGCGGATTGCCGGGGAAGGTATTCGGAATTCCAGTGAAGGTGAACGTTCCCGAGCCGAGCGCGATCGAGATCGGGCTGGTCGCGAAGCTCGCGTCGGGTGTCGACAGGATGATTCCGGCGTGGGCGACGCCGCCCATGACCAGGGCCAGTGCCATCGCGCCTGCGGCGGTGGAGATCACGCGTGAACGCGTTGTGCCGGTGCTCATCTGATCGCTCCGTTCATGCCGTCGGGATAGAACAGGCCGCTGCTGGCATTGACTCCGCCGTAGACGATATTGAGAACCTGGCGCGGGGTGCGCGAATAGACCAGCGCATTCGCATCCGTCGGCACGATGTTGGCAACGCCATTGGCGACGACGCCCTGATCGTCATTGGCCTGCGACAGTGTCGCCCGCAGCGCCGAGATCTTCCGGGTGGCGGAACCTTGCCCGCGCTGGAACAGTTGCAGGCGCACTTCAGACGCGTGGTAGGCCTCGGTGCCGAGGATGCCTGCGGCGGCGGCAAGGATCTGCTTGTTCTGCACGAGCGGTGCCGCCCCGTGATAGGCGGTCACTCCGACGTCCTCAAAAATGTAGGCGCCGAGCAGGAAATTGATGTCGTTGGCAAACGGATCGAACGAGGCGCCGAGGCCGGCGGCTTGGGCCAGGATGTCGAAGCTGGTGGCCAGGTTGATGGCCGGCTCGCTGACGGCCTGGGAGCCGAGCACGGAGCGCAGAAACAGGACGTGATGGAGTTCGTCGCTGGCAATTTCGTTGGCGTATTGCTCGACGGCGGCGCTCGCGAAAGGCACTTTGCTGCCGCCAGTCACGCCGCCCGAAGGCCCGGTCGAGCCGGTGGTATCCTGGGCTGGCAGGCCTTGGCCGGTCGTCGCGCGGACGTAGTACTCGGCCTCCAGGTATTCCAAATTGAGGGCGAAGTTGAGCAGGTCAGCGTCGGTCACCCCGGCAGCGTCTGCCACGCGGGCGAAACCGGTCATTGCGGCGCTGGCGGCGAGACCGCTCAGCGCGACAGCGCCAAATCCTGCGCCAGCCAGCAGGCTGCGCCGGCCTGGACTCGAAGAATCATTCGGGCCGTTCCCTGACATCCCAGTCTCCTTGGTGAGCCTACGTTGCGCAAAGAGCATGACGTCAGGTCTGAGCGAGCTACCGCGTAGCGTCGAAACCTTTGTCCTGCCGAAACCTTACGGAGGACCGTTTGCACCGGATGAGGCGGACCGGATAAACTGAGCGTGATCGAAACGCATTCACCGCGGGCTTCTCGCGGGTGCTGCGAGCGGCACAACACGGTTCACCTGAAAGCCCTCTGGTTTGTTCATGATCGTGTTGCGCCCTTGCCGGAGGTATCCGACCAGGCCTGAAAGGGTCCTTGCGCATCGATAGCTTCTTCGCCCTGGACTCTCTGGCGCTGAACGTCGCGTCATGGTCGCGGGAAGAGATCGAGGCGGCGATCGACGCGCTGATCGAGCTGCCGGATGCGGCTGACGCGTCGAGCGGAAATCCCGCGCCGGACGCAAATGCGGTCCCAGCGACGGGCTGCTGGGCGATCAGGAGGAAGCCGAACGAGGCGCCGGCGCCGGCCTACCCTTCGTCGCGCTTCACCAGCCGCCTGGCCCGCTCCTTCAGCTTGCGTCGGAAGAACGCCCGCGCTTCGGCAAAGGACACGCGAGCTGGCGCATCCTGGCGCTGCAGTCCGACGCCCGCGATTGGCCGGACGGGAGTGGGAGGCTGAGCCGGCTCGATTGATCTGCGGCGCATGGCGCACAATCAGGCACGTGATGGCTAATGACAGGTGAAGCAGCCGAGTGGGGCGACAGGCGAATCACCTCGGATCAGGCAAGCGCAATCCGGGTGTGGGAACTCTTGTGGGGACCACACGGGTCACGCGCCATGACACCATGCGATTGCAGCACCTGTAGGTGCATCTTATGGCGTCCCGGGGCCGACGATGATGAGCACTATGCCTACGCTGTGGCCCTATGATCGAGAGCAGCATTCCTGTCATTCGATCCGGAATTGGGGATTGGCAAGTATCCACAATGACCACTGACCTCGATGCTTGCTCTTCACCACCCGACGTGGGTCAGCTTCACCAACGTTGTGCGATGGTGGTATCTGCATCATGCTGATCACTGAATTGGATCGGACCGCTATTCTGCAGCCGCAGGCGACTGCTCCTGACAGGCCGACAGCGATGCTTTGGCAATCGACCAAGAGTTCGCCGTCGGCATGCTCGAAGCGCAAAGTAGTCTCGGGCACGCCCA
>DATJSJ010000076.1:0-14352 GCA_035504175.1 Acetobacteraceae bacterium | reverse complement strand
GATCGGCGCGAGGTCTTCGGCGTCCAACCCGCAGCCGTTGATGAAGGACGATCGGCGCCGGCGCAGGAAGGTGAGTCCGAGCACATACAAACCCGGAGAGGCCGTCACGCCTCCGCGATGGACGATCTCGCCGCGGCCGTCGAGAACCGGCGACCTCAGCCAGGGATAGCGGCGCGCGTAGCCGGTTGCCCAGACGACCGTCCGGACGCGTTCGCGCTGCAAATCGAGGATCTGCGGATCGGCCGCGGCCAGGAATGGAACGCGCGCCAGGGGATCGGCGGCGGGAGCTTCACGGCCTCTCTCCTCGATGCAGGCGTCGATCCGGTCCAGAATCCGCGACATGCGGAGGTGCGAAGCCTGCGTCGTCCGCGCGAGGTCGCCGGCGAATCCGGCCTTTGCGCCGTCGACGGACGAAAGCCGGCCGACCAGGCGCACGCCGAGGCGGCTGAGAACGCCAAGGTCGAGATCACGGTTATCCGGACGGCCGACCACCTGCAGCGAGGGCTGGCGGCGAGCGGCGTCGAGATTGCCTCCCTCGAGAGCCGGATCGTCGAGGATGCCGGCTGTCTCCATCCAGGCGTAGATGTCCCGCCCGCGGTAGCGACGGGGCACGCGAGTGTGTTCGCCCACGGAAAGAATGACGCGCCGCCCCGAAGCGTGGATTTCCTCGGCGAGCTGAGCGCCGGTCGACGACGCGCCAACCACCAGAACGCCGCCCTGGGGGAGTTCGCCCGGCGCCCAGTACTCGGTTGGAGACATCTGAAGTACCGAGGAAGCCAGCGCCCGCGCCATGGACGGTCGGAAAGGCGTCTCGCAAGCGCCGGTCGCAACGACGATGGCTCTCGATCGCCACAGCCCGGCGGTCGTGGCGACGCGAAAGCCGCCGGCGTCCGGTTCGACCTTGAGCACGTCCGCACCGTTGATCACCGGCGAGGCGATCGCGTTGGCGTAGCGCCCGAGATAGGCGGCGAAATCCTTGGCCGGCATGAAGGCGTCCGGGTCCCGTCCGACGTGAGGCAATCCGGGCAGCGCGCTCATGCAATTGGTCGTCAGGAGATGCAGCGAGCGCCAGCGCTCCGCATGCCAGCGCTCGCCGATGCGGCCGCGCTCGATGACGACATGGTCGATCCCGCGCAAGCTGAGGCTTCGGCTCATGACGAGGCCGGCCTGTCCGCCGCCCACGATGATGACATCCGTTCTCGGCATGATGAAATGTCCTTGTGCAAATCTTTGCGGGGGCCGCCTGCGCTCGGCTGACGACCTCGCCCGTCAAGCCATCGCCGGCGTCTTCACCCCGATCGAGACGGGGACGCCGTTGGTAATGATGTCGTAGACCGCCGATCGCGCCTTCGACTGCATGACGACCATCTCGAGCTCTTCCGGGCTCGCATCGCCATCGATTGCGAACAAGACCGAGACGCCCCGGTAGCCGTTGCGCACCTCGTTCGAGAGGCCGAGCACCCCGCGCAGATCGATGTCGCCTTCGAGGGTCGCCTCGACACTGTTGAGCTTGATCCCGCGGGCCGACGCGATGTTGCCGATGCCCGCCATGAGGCAGGAGGCAAGCGCGTGAAGGATCCATTCCACCGGGGTCGGCCCTTCGTCCGCGCCGCACAGGACGGCCGGGTGATCGCCCACGGCCGTAAATGGCCTGACGTGGGTGAGTTCGTTCCCGGCGCCATAGAAGCCCTGCATCGTGCACTGGCTTTGCGTGCCGGACACCCAACGGCTGTTCGCGCGGAACCGGAACTTCGCGAGTTCGGGCTCGGCCCCGACCGCTTTGATCGTGGCGAACAGCGTCGGGGTATCGACGCCATTCAGGGGAACCGGAACACGCCTGGTCGGCGTGATGGCTGCGGTGGTCATGGCTTACTCCTCGTCTGATCCTGCGTTGCCGGCTTGAGGCGGGTGGCCTTGCGGCCCGTCGTCCTCGCATCCGCCGCGCCGCACTCGCTGTGGCGCGTCGGATGGCGAAGCTGTACGCTTGGCCAAGGTTCGATCGAATGATCGCGCCGCCGGATCGCCTGACTGTCCGTCCAAATCGGAGGGTCGCCGTCATGGTGGACGCGCTGTCGGAGGTCCTTCGTTCGGTCCGCCTGACGGGAGGCGTCTTCCTCTCCGGGCACTTCACCGCGCCGTGGTGCGTCGGCGTCAAACTCACGGGCGACGACTGCCTGAGCCTGCTGCCGGAACGACCGAGTCAGATAATCTCCTATCACGTCGTCACCGAGGGCCGACTGCTCGTCGCCGTCGAGGACGAGTCCATCGCCGAGGTCGGCGCGGGCCAGATCGTATTGTTCCCCCAGAACGACCCTCACATCCTGGCTGATCGGCGCGGCCTGCAACCGGTCAGTGCCCGGCAGCTGATGCAGCGATCCGCGGACGGCGGCTTTCGGATCTTCCACGGCGGTGGCGGGGGCGCGACCCGGATATTTTGCGGGTTCCTCGCCAGCGAAGCCAGCTACACGCCGCTGTTCGAGACCTTGCCGAAGGTGCTCGTGATCGATGTCCGCGACGGCGCATCACGCGAGTGGATCGAGGCTTCCGTCCGTTTCGCCGCAAGCGAACTCGCCGCAGGCCGACTGGCCTCGTCGAGCGTCGTGACGCGGCTGAGCGAATCGCTGTTGACCGAGGCAGTGCGCCAGTACGCATCGACGCTCGGCGAGGAAAGCCAGGGCTGGCTGAAGGGACTGAAGGATCCGAAAGTCGGCCGCGCGCTCGCCTTGATCCATGGCAACATCCGTGCTCCGTGGACCACGGAAGCGCTTGCGCGGGAGGTTGCGCTGTCCCGCAGCGCTTTTGTCGAGCGCTTCAGCTCGCTCGTGGGCATGCCGCCGATCCGGTATCTCACCTTCTGGCGACTTCAGAGCGCCAGGTCGAACCTCGGTGAGACGTACAAGACGATCGCCCAGCTTGCCTATTCCGTCGGATATGACTCCGAGGAGGCGTTCAGTCGCGCGTTCAAACGCGAGTTCGGAATGTCACCCGCCCGGTGGAGGGTCCATCGTGCGAACTCATAGAATCCTGCCGGCGACCTCCGCCTGCGAAGCGGGTGAAAGCGAGTCTGACGAAAGGGGCGGCTTCAGTTGTATGCCCAGTCTCCGTGCGGCGCATGCGGATATTCGACGGCCGCCAGGCCGGAGTCGACCGGCAGGCTGGTGATCAGCTTCCAGCACGTGCTCCGCGCCTTTGCTTGTTCCCCCGCGGCCATGATGGTCGGCCGCGCCGCCGCCGCGCCTCAGCTCGCCAGCTTCTGCGTGCTGGCGAAGACGCTGAGCCCGAGCCAGGACTGCATGTCGCGGGCAAGCTGGCGGTCCCCGGTGAGCAGCAGGCGCCCCGCATTCACCGCCGCGCGGACATTCTCCAGTCCCAGCCAGATGGCGGTCATCGTGCGCAGGTCGGTCGAGACGTAGAGATCGACGTCGAAGCCGGGATCGACCGAGCAGAGATCGACCTCCGCCTCCGGCGCGACCAGCAGCCACCAGGCGCGCTGCGTCGGCGGCAGCGCCGGATAGCGGAACTGGATCACGCTGCGGCGTCGCGGCATCGGCCTGGGGTCGAGATTGCGGCGCATGTCCCACATCAGCAGCGACACGTCGAGGTGCTGCAGCGACAGCTCAGTCTCGACCCAGCGCTGTCCCCACCGCCCGAACGCTTCCACCAGCGGCTGCAGCTCCCGCCCCGATGCGGTGAGCTGGTACTCGAAGACGCCCGGCTCGCCGCGCACCGGCACGCGGGCGATGATCTGGGCGGCCTCGAGCTCCTTCAGCCGCTGCGACAGCAGTGCCGGCGACATGCGCGGCACGCCGCGCCGCAGATCGTTGAACCGCGTCGAGCCGGCCAGGAGTTCGCGCACGAGCACGATGGTCCAGCGCGGGCACAGGATTTCCGCGGCCATCGCGACCGGACAGAACTGCTTGTAACTACCCTGCGTCATCTCGCCCTCCAGCGAAGGATCGGCGGCGTAGATAGGCCGGCCGGCGGGGCCGTTCCAGTTCAGTTTCTATACCGCCCCCGCTTCAGTTGCTGAACTGGTGGCACTGGTTTCGCATCGGCATCGTCCGCACCGGGCCGCTCGCGGCTCGTCCAGTCACCAGGAGGTTGTCATGCCGCTCGTCGACATTGCGTTGATCAAGGGGGTTTTCACGCCGGAGCAGAAGCAGGCGATGATCCGGAATGTCACCGACGCGATGCTGTCGGTGGAAGGGGAGTCGATGCGCGCCGTCACCTGGGTCCGTGTGCAGGAGATCGAAAGCGGGGAATGGGCGATCGGCGGCAAGCCGCTCAGTGCCGCCGACGTCAAGGCGATGGCAGCGGGGGCCTGACACGCCGCATCCCGTCTCGGGCGACCGACGCTCGCGGGTGGGCGCACGACCAGGCGAACGACCGGCGCGCGATCGAGCGAGATCGCGCGCCGGCCGGGTAAGCGATGCCGTGCCGCGCTGCTCGAGGCCGCGACGTCGAACGGGCCGCGCCGCGCCGACCGCCGCGACCAAGACCGGGAGAATTCCGCTCCAATTCTCGACGACTCATCCTTTCGGACTGCGATGCAACATCATGGACAGACACTCGATCCTCATCGGCATCTCGCTTACCGCGTGTGCCGCGCTGGCCTGCCAGGTTCAGATCACCGCGTGGTCGGCACTCGGCACGCTGCCGACCCAGCGGATGCTGGCGTCGTCGATGCCTGTCCCGGATGCGACCGGATCGCGCGCGTCGCTGGTGCTGCCAAGCCGTCTCGTCCCGGGCCTGAGTTCGCGCGAGCGGGCGTCGCCCCTGCCCGCGGCCGCACGGATCCGTCTCACGCCCGGCATGGGATGGGGCTGACGATGCGCTCGCGATGCGCGCTCGAGCGGATCCCGTGAGCTTCGTTATCCCCGCAGCCGCGCTGCTGCTTGCGGTGCTGCTGAGCCTGGAGGTGGAGGCGTGGGGCCGCGCCCTGCCAGGCCGCGCGGTCCCGCGGCGCCAAGCGGCGGCGGCGCGCCGCGACCGGGATCAGCTGCGCCGCTCGCCGATCGGCGGCACCTGATCGGTCATCCCGGCCAGCACCTCGGCGACGTGACGCACCTTGATCGGGCTGCCCTCGCGCTTCAACCGTCCGGCCATGTTCAACAGGCAGCCCATGTCGCCGGCGAGCAATGTGTCCGCGCCGGTCGCGGCGATGTCGCGCACCTTGTCCGCCACCATGCGGGTCGAGATCTCCGGGTATTTGACGCAGAACGTGCCGCCGAAGCCGCAGCAGATCTCGGGCTCCGCCATCTCCTGCAACGTCACGCCCTCGACGCTGCGCAGCAGGGTGCGCGGCTGCTGCTTGACGCCGAGTTCCCGCAGCCCGGCGCAACTGTCGTGATAGGTCACGCTGCCGCGGAAGGTCGCGGGCACGCGCTCCACCCCCATCACGTCGGTCAGGAACGAGACCAGCTCGTAGCACTTCTCAGCGAGTGCGGCGGCGCGGCCGCGCAGATTCGGGTCGTCGTCGAACAGATGCGGCATGTGCTCGCGTAGCATGCCCCCACAGGACCCCGAGGGCACCACCACGTAGTCGTAGCCGCCGAACGCGTCGAGGATGCCGCGGGCCAGGTCGCGCGTCGTGGCGCGGTCGCCGGAATTGTAGGCGGGCTGGCCGCAGCAGGTCTGCGCCCGCGGCACCTCCACCCGGCAACCGGCCGCCTCCAGCAGGCGGATGGCGGCGAAGCCGATCGTCGGCCGATAGAGATCGACGAGGCAGGTGACGAAGAGCGCGACGCGCGGGCGGGGCTGATCCATGGCGTCTCCTTAGCCTGCGATCGTCCGGCCGGTAAGCCTTGCGCCCGCCTTGGAGCGATGCGCCGCTCTCATCTGACGTCGTGTTTACGCCGTCGCGCCGCAGGTGCGCTCGACCGCGTCGAAGGCGCCGGAAGGCGCCTCGAATGGCGAAAGATACTCAACATGAGCCGGCGTCACGGTCGCGTCATCGACGCCAGCGCCGCGCGCATATCCGTGCTCGGGATCACGAACAGGCCGCCATACGGCCGGCTGAGATCGGCGATGACGAACACGGCACTGCTCAGCGAAATCGCGCACAAGACGATCGCCAGCAGCAGCAACATGTTGCGTGGCGCCGCCAGGCCGAACGCGGCAAAAATCACCATCAGCCAGGCCACCAGGATGCGATAGAACGGCGCCGATATCGAGCCGCGCACATCCTCGATGACCGCCGCCCGCGCCGTCAGGACGTCGTGGAAACGTGCCAGGCAGTCCCGCTGAATCCGGCGATGCGCGCCATCGGACGGCTGCAGCTCCTCGATCGAGAGCCCGGCCCGGTTCATCAGCGCCGCCAACACCGGCACCGCGCCAACCAGCGGCATGTGCGAGGTGTCGGGATAGTGCACGCCCACCGGCCGCCTTTCATACGGCCAGGTGCTCGCGATCACCGCCGCGGTATAGCTGCGCAGATCCTCGCGCGCCGGGTCGGTCTCCGGCCCGTAATTCCGAAGGCACTGGTCGAGCTGCGCGAGCTGCAACGCATACTCCTGCCGGTCATGCGAGGCGGCGTCGTAGCCCGCCTTCACCGAAGCGGTGAGCAAACCCAGCACCAGCGCGGCAAAGGTCACCAGCATGCCGATTATCAGCTGCATGACCTCGACGGTCTCGCGCGCGCGATGCGTCTCCGGCAGCCGCGGCCGCACGTACCAGCCAAGCGAGGCGCTGAGACAGAGCAGCACGAACACCGTCAGCGCCGACCAGGCGTCCGCCATCGCTCAGTGGACCCAGCCAGCGATGACGCGCGACCGACCGGGGGGCACTGTCCGCGTCGCGCCTATCGCCGCGGCACGCCCAGCCGATCGGCGATCAGCCGCGCCGCGAGCAGCCCGATCGCGATCCCCGGCACCGGCGCCAGGCCGGACAGCACCGGCGCGATCGCCGCGGCATAGTGATCCGCCAGCACACGGCCCAGCCAGGCCAGCGGGAAGCCGATCAGCACGAACAGCAGATTCCGCGCCGCGGTCGGATGCGCCCGCGCAAGCTCCAGCAGCCGAGCCCAGGTCATCCGCGACGCCGCGGCATCGCGCATCACGCCGCCCGCGCCGCGGCGATGAAGGCGCGGATCAGCGCCGGATCCTTGACGCCGCGACGGCTTTCGACACCGGAGGAGACATCGACCGCGGTCGCGCCGGATTCGCGGATCGCCGCCGCGACGTTGTCCGGCGCCAGCCCGCCGCCCAGCAGCCAGGGCCCGGGCGCCGCCCAGCCACGCAGCAGCGACCAGTCGAACCGCCGCGCATGCCCGCCCGGCCGGTCCGCGCCGGCAGGCGGCTTCGCCTCCAGCAACAACGCATCCGCCGCACCGCGCTCGCCGGGCAGATCCGCCGCAATCTCGACCCCGACCGGCTGCCAGACCGGCACGCCGAAGCGGCGACGAATGGCGGCAATCCGCTCCGGCGGCGCGTAAAGCTGCAGCGCATCGAGCTGCATCAGCGCCAGCGCCGCCGCCACCACCTCGTCGTCCGGGGCGACGAACAGCCCGACCCGCGGCGGTCCGCCGGGGTGGCGGGCGGTGAGCGCCGCCGCCTCATCGAACCGCACGAAGCGCGGCGAGGTGTCGCAGAACACGAAGCCGACCCAGTCCGCACCCGCCGCCACTGCCGCATCGAACGCGGCGGCGCTGTTGATGCCGCAGATCTTGACCCGCACACTCACGCGGGCACCGCCAGCTCGGCGGCGATCGCGGCGGCCGCCGCGCCCGGATCCGCCGCCGCGGTGATCGGCCGCCCGACCACGATCCAGTCCGCCCCGGCGGCGATCGCCGCGGCCGGCGTCATGGTGCGGGCCTGATCCCCGACCGGGCTGCCGGACGGCCGGATGCCCGGCACCACCAGCAGCGGCGACCCCCCGAATGCATCGCGCAGTGCGGCCAGCTCATGCGCACTGCACACCAGCCCATCCGCCCCGGCCGCCAGCGCCAGGCGCGCCAGCCGCAACACTTGCGCACGGGGCGTGTCGGCAATGCCGGTCGCCTCCAGCGCCGTCGCGTCCAGGCTGGTCAGCACGGTCACGGCAAGCAGCGCCGGCCGCGCGGCCGCGGTCTCGGCCGCCCGACGCGCCGCCGCGATCATCGCCGCACCGCCCGCCGCGTGCAGCGTCAGCATCGCCGGCGCCAGCGGCAGCACCGCGCGCACCGCCCCGGCCACGGTGTTCGGGATGTCGTGCAACTTCAGGTCGAGAAAGACCGGCCGGTCGGCGATCGCGCGTACGCCCGCCGGGCCGTTGGCGGCGAAGAACTCCAGCCCCAGCTTGAGCGCGCCGCAATGCGGCGCCACCGCCCGGGCCCAGTCCCGCGCCAGCGTCGCATCCGCCGTGTCCAATGCCGCAATCAGCCGGGGGGCGGCATCAGGCACGCCGCGCCGCCTCCTCCCACCGTGCCTCCACGTCCGCCTCCGCCGGCGAGAGCGTGGGCAGCCGCGCCTTCAGCGTCGCGACCTCCGCCTCCAGCAGCCGCACCTGGCGCTCCGCCCGCCGCGCGCGGCGCGCCTGCGCCAAGGTGCCGATCCAGGCGAGCACCGCGCCGAGCAGGAAGGCGACCGCCATGCCCACCAGCACCGCGACCGAAAGCGGCGTCTGCCAGGTGAAGTCCGTCGGCCAGAACCCGACCGAGACCACCCCCCGGTTCGACAGTGCGAACAGCACCAGGATCAGCAGCACCGGAAGCGCGATGATCAGACGGATCACGCGTCACCGCCGTGGACGAAAGCCGGACCCGGCGAGGCGGCCGGCGGCACCCGACCGGCGATGCGGAACACGCGCCGCGACTCCGTCAGGCCGGCACGCGCTCGAGCCGGCTTGCGCCGCGCGAACCCTTGCCGCGATTGACCCGCTCGCGCAGTTCCTTGCCCGCCTTGAAGAAGGGCACGACCTTCTCCTCGACCGGAACCGCCTCGCCGGTGCGGGGATTGCGCCCGGTGCGGGCATTGCGCCGCTTGACCGTGAAAGCGCCGAAGCCGCGCAACTCGACGCGCGCGCCCCGCGCCAATGCCGCGGTGATCTCATCGAAGATGGTGGCGACAATCGTCTCGACGTCGCGGCCAAGCAGATGTGGATTGGCCGAAGCGAGTTCGGCGATCAGCTCCGACTTGGTCATTTCTGGCTCCCCGGCGCCGGACCGTGCCAGAGACGGCATCCGGCCGTCAAGGCGCAACTCATTGATGGCGCAGGCTTTCGCCCCGGGCATCAGTTCGCCCCGGGCCGCCACAGCGCCCAGGCGCCGGACGCCGGCAGCACCGGGCCGACCGCGAAGCCGAGCAGCCCGCTCAGCGTCGCCCGCACCCCGTCCACCGACCAGCCGCCGGTTTTCAGGTCGCGCACCGGCAGGCCGCGCGGCACATGCCGCACCCGTACGAGCCAGTCGCGCGCCGCGCGCTCGCCGCCGAGCTGGTCGACCAGCCCCAGCGCCAGCGCCTGCCGCCCGGTATAGGCGCGACCGTCGGCGAGCTTCTTCACCTGCTCGACCGACATGTGCCGGCCGGTCGCCACCATCGCGACGAACTGCTCGTACAGATCCGTCACCAGCCCCTGCAGCACCTGTTGCCCTTGCGGGCTGGTCGGATGGAAGAAGCTCGGCTGGTCCTTGAGCGGGCCGGAGACGATCGTATCGGTGGCGATGCCGAGCTTGTCGAGCAGGCCGGAGATCTCGCCGGTCTCGAGCAGCACGCCGATCGAGCCGGTGAGCGTCGCGCCGCGGGCGAAGATCCGCGCCGCCGGCACGGAGACCATGTAGGCGGCGGAGGCGGCGACACCCCGCATCACGGTGACCACCGGCTTGACCGCCGCGACCTGGGCGATCGCGTCGTGCAGGCTCTCGCCGCCGGCGACCGTGCCGCCGGGGCTGTCGACCGAGACGATCAGCGCCGCCACCATCGGATCGCGGGCGAGCTTCTCCACCGCCTCGGTCCGCGCCCGGTCCTCGGTGATCAGCCCGCTGACGGTGAGGCGCTCGATATGCGGGCCCTGCGGCAGCCAGCCGGCGCGGCCGATCGCGACCAGCACCGCGGCGAGCACGCCCAGGATCGCGACCGCCCGCCACGCGACCAGGCGGCGCACCAAGCGCCGCCGGTCGATCAGCAGATCGGTCTCGAAGGACACGGGGCCTAGGCGGGCCGGTTCTGCGACGATCCGGCCCGCCGGGCTCAGCCGTTCTCCTGCTGCGCCTGCTGGTTCCGCCGGCGAATGGCGGCGCCGAGGATGTCGCCGAGCGAGGCGCCGCTATCGGCGGAGCCGTAATCGGCCATCGCCTGCTTCTCCTCCTCGACCTCCTTGCCCTTGATGGTGAGGCTGAGCTTGCGCGCGGCGCGGTCGATCGCGGTGACCTTGGCGTCCACCTTCTCGCCCACCGCGAACCGGTCCGGCCGCTGGTCGGACTTGTCGCGGGCGAGCTCGGCGCGGCGGATGAAGCCGCTCAGCACCTCGTCCACCTTCACCTCGATGCCGTTGGCCTGCACCGCAGTGACGATGCAGGTGACGACATCGCCCTTGTGCACGCGGTTCAGCACCTCGGCCGCCGGGTCGTCCTGGAGCTGCTTGATGCCGAGCGAGATGCGCTCCTTCTCGACATCGACGTCGAGCACCTTGGCCTTCACCACGTCGCCCTTGTGGTACTTGGCCATGGCGAGCTCGCCCGGCTCGTCCCAGGACAGGTCGGACATGTGCACCATGCCGTCGATGTCCGCGGAGATGCCGATGAACAGGCCGAACTCGGTGATGTTGCGGATCTCGCCCTCGACCGTCGAGCCGATCGGATGGTCGTCGACGAACTGCTCCCACGGATTGCGCTGCACCTGCTTCAGACCGAGCGAGATGCGGCGCTTGCCGGCGTCCACGTCCAGCACCATCACCTCCACCTCCTGGCTGGTGGAGACGATCTTGCCGGGATGCACGTTCTTCTTGGTCCAGGACATCTCCGAGACGTGCACCAGCCCCTCGACGCCGGGCTCGAGCTCGACGAAGGCGCCATAGTCGGTGATGTTGGTGACCCGGCCGGAGAACTTGGCGCCCGGCGGGTACTTGGCGGCGACGCCCTCCCACGGATCGGCTTCGAGCTGCTTCATGCCGAGGCTGATGCGCTGGGTCTCCGGGTTGAAGCGGATCACCTGCACGCGGACTTGCTGGGCGATCTGCAACGCCTCGGACGGGTGGTTGATGCGCCGCCAGGCGATGTCGGTGACGTGCAGCAGCCCGTCGACGCCGCCCAGATCGACGAAGGCGCCGTAATCGGTGATGTTCTTCACCACGCCGTCGAGGATCTGGCCTTCCTTGAGGCCCTGGATCAGCTCGCTGCGCTGCTCGGCGCGCGTCTCCTCGAGCACGGCGCGGCGGGAGACGACGATGTTGCCGCGGGCGCGGTCCATCTTGAGGATCTGGAACGGCTGCGGCGTGCCCATCAGCGGCCCGACATCGCGCACCGGACGGATATCGACCTGGCTGCCCGGCAGGAAGGCGATCGCGCCGCCGAGATCGACGGTGAAGCCGCCCTTCACCCGGCCGTAGATCGTGCCGTTGACGCGCTGGTTGCCCTCGAAGGCGCGCTCGAGATTGGTCCAGGCCTCCTCGCGCCGCGCCTTCTCGCGCGACAGCACGATGCTGCCGTCGCGGTCCTCATAGCGCTCGACATAGAGCTCGACATGGTCGCCGGGCTTGATCTCCGGGCGGGTGCCGGGCGGGCCGAATTCCTTCAGCGCGACGCGGCCCTCGCTCTTCAGCCCGACATCGACGATCGCGAACTCGTCGGTGAGGCGCAGGATGCGGCCGGTGACGACCGAGCCTTCGAAGCCACTGTCGCGGCCGAGCGTCTCATCGAGGAGGGAGGCGAAATCCTCGCCGCCGGGAGCATGCTGCGGCTCGGGCCGCGGCGGGGTCGGGGTGGGGCGATGGTCGGCGACGCGGGCGGTGGCGGATGCTGCCATGAGCTGGGGAATTTCCTGTCTGCGGGGCCCGGACAGCCGCCCGGGCCGAGGTTTGCGCGCCCCGTCCGGGACACGGCTTGTCCGCGCGCTGCGCTGGACCGGTTTCAAGTGGAACGGGGCCCGCGCCGAACCGGCGGGGGCCTCCCGCTCCTAGATACGCCACGGCCCTGTGGAGTCAAGCCGTAACGCGCCCCGGCACGCGCCAAGCCCCTGAATTCGGCCGGACGGATGGCCCGCCTGCGTTACGACCGGGCAGGCGGGACCGCGGCTGTGCCGAGCCGGCTGTGGACGATCGCCAGCGCCCGTTCGAACGCCGCATCCGGATCGAGTTCGGTCGTGTCGAGCGACACGGCGTCGGCGGCCGCGTGCAGCGGCGAGGCGGCGCGCAGCCGGTCGGCCTCGTCGCGGGCGCGCAGATCGGCGGCGACCGCATCCAGGACCACCTCAGTGCCACGCCCGCGCAGCTCCCGCCAGCGGCGGCCGGCGCGCGCCTCGACGCTCGCGGTCACGAACAGCTTCACCGGCGCGGCAGGGAAGACGACGGTGCCGATATCGCGCCCGTCCAGCACGGCGCCATGCGCGGCGGCGAAATCGCGCTGGAAGGCGAGCAACACCGCCCGCACCGCCGGGATCGAGGCGACCTGGCTCGCGGCGCGGTCGGCGTCCGGCCCGCGCAGGTCGGGCCGATCCAGATCCGCCGGCTGCAGGCGCTTCGCGGCGGCCGCCGCGGCCGCCGGATCGGCCGGATCACCCCCGGCATCGAGCACGAGCCGCCCGACTGCGCGGTAGAGCAGGCCGGTGTCGAGATAGGGCAGCGCGAGGGCCGCGGCGAGCCGGCGGGCCAGCGTCCCTTTCCCCGCCGCGGCCGGCCCGTCGATCGCGATCACCACCGGACCTGTCGCCGCCGGGCCGGTGCCGGCCGCGCCGGTCATCGCAGCGCGGCGCCCAGCCCGTTCAGCAGCGCGACGAAGCCGGGGAAGCTGGTGTCGATGAAGCTGGTATCGTCGACCGCGACCGGCGCCGCGGTCGCCAGGCCCAGCACCAGCGCGCTCATCGCGATGCGGTGGTCCATCTGTGTCGCCACCATGCCGCCGCCGGGCGGCGGCCTGCCTGCGCCATGCACCAGCAGATCGTCGCCCTCGATCTCGAGCGGCGCGCCGTTCGCGGTCAGCAGCGCCGCCGTGGCCGCCAGCCGGTCACTTTCCTTGACGCGCAGCTCGTGCAGGCCGCGCATCCTTGTGGTGCCCTCGGCGGCGGCGGCGGCGACCGCCAGCACCGGGTATTCGTCGATCATGCTCGGCGCTCGGTCCGGCGGTACGTCGACGCCGCGCAGGGTCGTGTGCGTGACCGTCAGGTCGCCGACCGGCTCGCCACCCTCGATGCGCGGGTTCGCGATCTCCAGCCCGGCGCCCATCTCGCGCAGCGTCGCGAACAGGCCGGTGCGCAGCGGGTTCAGCCCGACGCCCGCGATGGTAATGTGCGAGCCCGGCACCAGCAGCGCGGCGACGATCAGGAAGGCGGCCGAGGACGGATCGCCCGGCACCACCACGTCGCGGGCGGTGAGTTCCGGCTGGCCACGCAACGTGATCACCCGGCCGGCGCCGTCCGCCTCGACCGTCACCTCGGCGCCGAAATGGCGCAGCATGTTCTCGCTGTGATCGCGAGTCGGCTGCGGTTCCTCCACCCGGGTCAGGCCGGGCGCGTTCAGCCCGGCGAGCAGGATTGCGGATTTCACCTGGGCCGAGGCGACCGGCAAGCGGTACTCGATCGGCAGCGCGTCGCGCGCGCCTTCGATCGCCAGCGGCAGCCGCCCGCCGGCGCGGCCGGTGAAGCGGGCGCCGCAGGTCGAGAGCGGCTCGATCACCCGGCGCATCGGCCGGCGGCGCAGGCTGGCATCGCCGGTCATCACCGCGAACAGGTCGTGCCCGGCCAGCATCCCGGCGAGCAGCCGCGCCGCGGTGCCGGAATTGCCCATGTCGAGCACGTCCTCCGGCTCAGCGAGGCCGCCGATGCCGCGCCCGGCGACGCGCCATTCCCCGTCCGGCTGCCGGACCACCTCGGCCCCGAGCGCGCGCATCGCGGCGGCGGTGCGCAGCACGTCCTCGCCTTCCAGCAAGCCGGTGATGCGGGTCTCGCCGACGGCGAGCGCGCCGAACATCAGCGCGCGATGGCTGATCGACTTGTCGCCGGGCACGCGCACCGACCCGGCGAGCGGCCCGGACGGGCGGGAGGCGACGAGCGGGCGGGCGGGTGAGGCATCCATCACGGGCATCCGGCAAGAGAGGCGGCGCGCTTAGCACCACCACGGGGCGTCGCCCAGGGGCCGGGCGCGCAACCATGCGCGCTCGACACCGTCGAGCGAACCTCAAGCGCTCGCCACGGGGCCGCAAGGCTGTCAAGGCTCCGCGCTCTGCGC
>DATJSJ010000075.1:0-34449 GCA_035504175.1 Acetobacteraceae bacterium | reverse complement strand
CTGCTCGTTCAGGTAGTACTCGCGCTGCGTCTTCTCCATCTGCCGCTTGACGCGGTTGCGGATGCGCTTCTCCACCTGCAGCACGCCGATCTCGGACTCCATGTGTCCGAACACGCGCTCCAGCCGCTCGCCGACGCGCGTGGTCTCGAGCAGCTCCTGCTTCTCGGCGATCTTGAGGTTCAGGTGGCTCGCGACCGTGTCGGCGAGCTTGCTCGGCTCCTCGATCTGGTTCAGCGAGACCAGCACCTCGGGCGCGATCTTCTTGTTCAGCTTGATGTACTGCTCGAACTGGCTGACCACGGTGCGGCCGAGCGCTTCCAGTTCCTTGGCGTCGCCGTCGCGGTCGGGCAGCGGCTCGACGAAGGCCTCGAAATAGGCCTCGGTCTCCCGGAAGCCGGCGATCTTGGCGCGCCGTCCGCCCTCGACCAGCACCTTGACCGTGCCATCGGGCAGCTTCAGGAGCTGCAGGATCGTCGAGACGGTGCCGACCCGGTAGATGTCGTCGCCCGACGGATCGTCCTGCGCGGCGTTCTTCTGCGCGACCAGCAGGATCTGCTTGTCGTCGCGCATCACCGCCTCGAGCGCGCGGACCGACTTCTCGCGCCCGACGAAGAGCGGGACGATCATGTGCGGGAACACGACGATGTCGCGCAGCGGCAGCACGGCCAGCACCTCGGCCCGCACCGGGCCGCCGGTCTGCTCCGGCCCCACCGCTGGCGCCGCCTCGGCCGCGGGCCGCTCCGCCTCGGGCTGGTCCTTGTCCGACCCGTGCTTTTCGGGACGATCCTTCTCTGGGCGGTCGGATTCAGTCATCGGTGACCTCCTTCAGGACAGTCGGCAGCACCGCCGCCCATGGAACGCCTGACCGGACGGATCCGGCAAGGTGAACCTGCAACCGGCACGGCTGCGCCGCAGAATGGGTGGGCCCGCGTTGCCCGGGCGCTGCACCCCCGGGCTGACCGCCCGGTCAGCAGGGGATATCGGCAGCCGTGGCGCTCGCACAAGGACTTGAAATCAGCGGGTCTCGAATGCGGCGACGGGACAGCTGTCAGGCGCCGCCTTCCGCCCGTTCCTTGCCATAGGTGAACAGCGGATTGGCCCGCCCTTCGGCGACCTCCCGGTTGATCACCACCTCCTCCACCCCGTCCAGGCCCGGCAGGTCGAACATGGTGGAGAGCAGGATCGCCTCCATGATCGAGCGCAGGCCGCGCGCCCCGGTCTTGCGGGCGATCGCCCGGGTCGCGACCGATTTCAGCGCGTCCTCGGTGAAGGCGAGCTTCACCCCCTCCATCTCGAACAGGCGGGCGTACTGCTTGACCAGGGCGTTCTTCGGCTTGGTCAGGATCTCGACCAGCGCGCCCTCGTCCAGATCCTCGAGGGTCGCGACCACCGGCAGGCGGCCGATGAACTCGGGGATCAGGCCGAAACGCAGCAGATCCTCGGGTTCGACCTCGCGCAGGATCTGGCCGGTGCGCCGCTCGTCCGGGCCGCGCACGTCCGAGCCGAAGCCCATGCCGGAGCCCTTGCCGCGGGCGCCGATGATCTTCTCCAGACCCGAGAAGGCGCCGCCGCAGATGAACAGGATGTTGGTGGTGTCGACCTGCAGGAATTCCTGCTGCGGATGCTTGCGCCCGCCCTGCGGCGGCACGGAGGCGATCGTCCCCTCCATGATCTTGAGCAGCGCCTGCTGCACCCCCTCGCCGCTGACGTCGCGGGTGATCGAGGGGTTGTCCGACTTGCGGCTGATCTTGTCGACCTCGTCGATATAGACGATGCCGCGCTGCGCCCGCTCGACGTTGTAGTCGGCCGATTGCAGCAGCTTGAGGATGATGTTCTCGACATCCTCGCCGACATAGCCGGCCTCGGTCAGCGTCGTCGCGTCCGCCATGGTGAAGGGCACGTCGAGGATGCGCGCCAGGGTCTGCGCCAGCAGCGTCTTGCCCGACCCGGTCGGCCCGACCAGCAGGATGTTGGACTTGGCGATCTCGACGTCGTTGTTCTTCTGCCCGTGCGCCAACCGCTTGTAATGGTTGTGTACCGCGACCGAGAGCACCTTCTTGGCGTGGTCCTGGCCGATCACGTAATCATCCAGGACCTTGCAGATCTCCTTCGGCGTCGGCACGCCGTCGCGTGACTTCACGAGGTGCGTCTTGTGCTCCTCGCGAATGATGTCCATGCAAAGCTCGACGCACTCGTCGCAAATGAAAACCGTCGGCCCGGCGATGAGCTTGCGCACCTCATGCTGGGACTTGCCGCAGAACGAACAATAAAGGGTATTCTTGGATTCGCCGGACTTGCTCATGGAAACTCCCGCCCCGAGGAACCCCGGGGACAAACCGACCGACTGTAGCCCCCTCCGGCAGCGCCGGACAAGGGAATGGTCCAGGCAGCGCCGGCCGCGCGCGGCGACCGGATCGTCATCTCCACCCCGGCCGCGCCCCGCCGGTCGGCGGCAAGCCCCGCCAAATCGTCGCTACGCAGCGTCGCTACGGCCGGCCGCCGGGCGCCCTCACGCCCTGACGGCGAGCAGTTCCTGGGAAACCGGGCGATTCTCCACCACCTGGTCGACCAGGCCGAAATCCCGTGCCTCGTCGGCCGACATGTAGGCGTCGCGTTCCAGCTTGCGCTCGATCGCCTCGACGGGCTGGCCCGTGTGCCGGACATAGATCTCGTTCAGCCGCTGCCGCAGCGTCAGGATCTCGCGCGCCTGGATCTCGATATCGGCCGCCTGGCCCTGCGCGCCGCCCGAGGGCTGGTGCATCATCACCCGGGCATTGGGCAGGCAGAACCGCTTGTCCTTGGCACCGGCGCAGAGCAGCAGGCTGCCCATCGAGGCGGCCTGGCCGATGCAGACGGTGCTGACCGGGCTGCGGATGTATTGCATCGTGTCGTAGATCGCGAGCCCGGCCGAGACCACGCCGCCCGGGCTGTTGATGTAGAAGGCGATGTCCTTGGTCGGGTTCTCGCTCTCCAGGAACAGCAATTGGGCGCAGATCAGCGCGCTCATCTGGTCGAACACCGGCCCCGTCAGGAACACGATGCGTTCCTTCAGCAGCCGGGAATAGATGTCGAAGGCGCGCTCGCCGCGGGCGGTCTGCTCGACCACCATCGGCACCAGCGCCTGGTTATAGACCTCGACGGGATCGCGATCCCTCATTCCCCACCTTCCCAGCCGGCCGGGCCGTGGCCGCGGCCGCTCATCGGCCCTCGCCCGCCCGGCCTGCCCTACATAGTCCGCGGTATTGCCAAGTTCCAGTTGAACGCGGCGGCGCTCTGCCACCCTGGACGTTTGCCCGAGCCGGGTCAGGCGTCCGTGCCGCCGTCGGATGACCCCGCCTCCGATGCGACCGCCTCCGATGCGACCGGCTCCGATGCGACCGGCTCCGATTGGCTCGCCTGCGATGCGCTCGACTCGGGGGCGCTCGTCTCGGGGGCGCTCGTCTCGGGGGCGTGCGCCTCGGTCCGGTCCGTCCCGCCGGCCGCGGCGGGTGCCGCGTCGGCCGGAGCCGCTTGCCCGGCGGCCGCCGACTCGCTCTGCGGCTCGGCGGCCAGCTCGGCGATCCCGACCTCGCGCTCCTCGACGCGGGCCAGTTCGAGGACGAAATCCACCACCTTGTCCTCGAAGATCGGGCCACGCAGCGTCTCGGCGGCCTGCGGGTTCTTGCGGAAGAACTCCATCACCTGGGTTTCCTGGCCGGGATAGCGCCCGGCCTCGGCACGCATCGCCCGGGTCATCTCGTCGGCGGCAACGGTGATGCTGTTGGCCCGGCCGATCTCGGAGAGCAGCAGGCCGAGCTTGACCCGCCGCTCGGCGATCCCGCGATACTCGGCCTGCAGCGTCGCCTCGTCCTTGTCGCGATCCTCCTCGTCGCCGCGCCCGGCCTTGAGCTCGGCCGCGACGCGCTGCCAGATCTGGTCGAACTCGGCCTGCACCATGCCCTGCGGCGCCGGGAAATCCGCCCGCTCCGCCAGCGCGTCGAGGAGCTGACGCTTGATGCGCATGCGCGAGAGCTGGTCGTATTCGCGCTGCATCTGCGTCGCCAGCAGCTCGCGCAGCTTGTCCAGACTCTCGAAGCCGATCCGGTCCGCGAAGGCTTCGTCGACCGGCATCGGCGCGCGCCGGCGCAGCCGCTTCGCCGTGACCTCGAAGCGCGCCGGCTTACCGGCCACCTCCTTGGCCTGGTAGTCCTCGGGGAAGGTGACGTCGATCGTGCGCGTCTCGCCCGGCCTCATGCCCTCGAGCTGCTCGCTGAAGCCCGGGATGAAGCCGGTGCCGCCGATCTCGACATCGACATCCGTGCCGGCGCCGCCCGGGAACGGCGTGTCGTCGATGCGGCCGGTGAAATCGACACCCAGCACCTCGCCGCGTGCGGCGCCGTGCCCGGCCGCCTCCTCGGCCGGAACGTCGACCAGCTCGCGCTGCCGCTCGGCGAGGCCCGTCAGCGCCGCCTCGACCGCATCGGCGCCGGGCTGCGCCTTCAGCCGGACCAGTTCGAGCGCGGCGAGATCCGGGACGCGGATCTCCGGCAGCAGCTCCACCTCCACCTTGAAGGCGAGGTCATGCGCCGGGTCGGAATCGACCACGTCCACCTTCGGCTGCGTCGCGGCGCGCAGGCCGCGATCGCTCAGCACCTGGCGGGTGGCGTCGTTGACGCTCTCTTCCAGCACCTCGGCGTTGACCGCGCTGCCGTAGCGCTGACGGACCACGGGCAGCGGCACCTTGCCGGGACGAAATCCCGGCAGCCGCAGGCTCTTGCCCAGCTCGGCCAGGCGCGCGGACCGGCGGCTCTCGATATCGGCGGCGGGGAGTACGACGGTATAGTTGCGCCGCAGCCCGTCGGAGAGCGTTTCGGTAACCTGCATCTGTCCGCCAATCCCTCGTCGGCCAGCCGGCGGTGGTGCGGGCGGAGGGACTTGAACCCCCACGGCTTGCGCCACCAGAACCTAAATCTGGCGTGTCTGCCAATTCCACCACGCCCGCGAGGGCTGCGGCCGGCGCCCCGGGCGCCCGAGCGGGGGCATCTAGCGCGTCGTGCCGACGGCCACAAGCCGGCCCCGGGCAGGCGGACGCCGCCCGGGCCAAGGCTGTCCCCCGGGGCGGCGCGCCGGGCTCAGCCGCTCATCAGCACGCCGTGACCCTGCGAGGCGAAATAGGCATCGACCGCGTGCTTCATCGCTCGGGCGACCATGGCCCGGTGCGCCGGGCGGCGCAGCGCCGCCTCGTCCTGGCGGTTGGACATGAAGCCCATCTCGACCAGCACGCTCGGGATGTCGGCGGCCTTCAGCACGACGAAGCCGGCGTGCCGCGCCGGGTTGTCGAGCAGCGGCACGTCGGCGCCCAGCGCATGCACAACGTCATGCGCCATGCGGACCGAGCCGATCCGCGTCTCCCGCCGCACCAGGCTGGCGAGGATCTGCGCCACTTCCGGCGACAGCGCGTGGTAGTGCGCGTGGCCGAAGCGGTCGGCGCTGTTCTCGGTCTGCGCCAGCGCCGCCGCGACCGGATCCGAGGCGGTTGCGGAGAGGGTATAGACGCTGGCGCCGCGCACCGAGTGATCGGAGGAAAGGGCGTCGGCATGCATCGAGACGAACAGCGTTGCCCGCGCCCGCTCCGCGATCGAGACCCGATCCTCGAGCGGGATGAACACGTCGCGGAACCGGGTCAGCTCCACACGATAGTGGCCGTCCGCCTCGAGCTGGCGCTTCAGCTCGTGCGCCGTGGCAAGCGCCACGTGCTTCTCATAGGTACCGGAGACGCCGATGGCGCCCGGATCCTTCCCGCCATGCCCGGCATCCAGCATCACCACCGGTTTGGGCGGCGCCTGGCGCGACGCGTGTTGGCGCGGGCGGCGGGCGGCGTCGCTCGCAGCCAGCGCTCCGGCGCTGGGGACGGCGGCGGCGGGCAGCAGGAACGTGGCCGCGATTCCACGCCCCAGCATTACTCTGCGGGAGAGGATTTGATCCGGCGACATGCCGCCCTATTTAACAGACTGCTTTCGGATGTGCACCTTGCGCATTGATTTTCTGCCCCTTCGTGGCCTGCATGTCACAGGCGTCCGGCGACTTGCGGGCGCCGGCGGTTTGCTTCATGGTCGCCCCGCTCCGGTGGCGCAGGATTCCGATCGCGCAAGCGAACGAGTCCCGGGGCGGGGGCCGCAATGGCGGTCCCGCTGCATCGACGGTGCCCGGCACCGCACCCTTCCAGCCCCGGAGCGAACCGGGCACGGCGCGGGCGCGGACCGGCTCCGACGCCACCGCCCGTGCCGCGCGGAATCGCGCGCCGGGGCCGGCAGGACAGGTCCGCTCGCGGCGCGACCGGCCCCGCCCGGTCGGCATTCGCCCATGGGCGGCCGCGGCATCACGCGCCAGGTCGCCGGAACCCGAAGGCCCAGGACTGCCGTGCCAGGTTTGGACGTGATTGCCCCGAACGTTGCGCGCGCGGCTCTTGCCGACGCAGTCCAGGCCCGTCCCGCACCGTCTTCCGACCTTTCCCCCATCAGCCGCCGCGCTGCCCCGATCGGGTCGCGCATGACCGGCCGCGATCGCGCGGCGGGTCCGGCGGCGCACCGGAGTATCCATGTCCAAACGCATGCTGATCGACGCCTCCCACGCGGAAGAGACCCGCGTGGTGGTGCTGGACGGTAGCCGCCTCGAAGATTTCGACGTCGAGACCCAGGCCCGCAAACAGCTCAAGGGCAATATCTATCTCGCCAAGGTCGTGCGCGTGGAGCCGAGCCTCCAGGCGGCCTTCGTCGAGTACGGCGGCAACCGCCACGGCTTCCTCGCCTTCGGCGAGATCCACCCGGATTACTACCAGATCCCGGTCGCCGACCGGCAACGCCTGCTGGAGATGCAGGAGGCCGAGGCGCGCGCCGAGGAGGAGGCCGAAGACGCGGCCGCCGCCGCCGCCGAATCGACTCCGACGGCCGGCCGATCCGGGATCCGGAGCGAGAACGCAGCCGGCGAGGCTGTCGCGGCCGCCGGGACGGATGACGCCGCGGCCGCCACGCTCGACGCCGGCACCGGCGAGGCGGTGCCGGCCGGGGCCGCGCCCGATGCCTCGGACGCACAGGCTCCTTACGAGCCCGTCGCAGAGAGCTTCGACGCGCCGGGCGCCGGCTTCGATGATGCCGCCGAGGCGACGGAGCCCGCGCGCGCGAACACGGAGCCGACGGCCGACCAACCGGACAGGTCGGATTTCGACCCGGCGGACACCGCATCGGGCGCGACTGCCGAAGCCGCATCGGCGCCGCTCGCGGCCGACGCCGGTCCCGGCGAGCTGCCTCTTGCCGAAGGCGAGACGCCCGAGCCCCCACCCGTGACGGCCCCGCTGCCGACCCGCGCGGAAATCGCGGCGATGGGTGCCGACCTGGCGCCGGAAGCCGCCGAGGCCACTTCCGGCGAGGTCGAGATCGCCAACGGCGAGCCCGAAAGCGTGGGCGAGACCGCGCCACCCCCCGAGACGATCGGTGGCGATTCCGGCGACGACCGGCCGGAGCGGCGGCCGCCGCCACGCTTCATGCGCAACTACAAGATCCAGGAGGTGATCCGCCGCCGGCAGATCCTGCTCGTGCAGGTGGTGAAGGAGGAGCGCGGCACGAAAGGCGCGGCGCTGACCACGTACATTTCCCTCGCCGGGCGCTACTGTGTGCTGATGCCGAACAGCCCGCGAGGCGGCGGCATTTCGCGCAAGATCACCTCGGCCGCCGACCGGCGGCGGCTGAAAGAGATCACCGCCGAACTCGACATCCCGCGCGGCATGGGACTGATCGTGCGCACCGCCGGCGCGCAGCGGCCGAAGCCGGAGATCAAGCGCGACTGCGAATACCTGCTGCGGCTGTGGGACGACATCCGCGAGCGCACGCTCGCCTCCGTCGCGCCGATGCTGATCTACGAGGAAGCGGATCTGATCAAGCGCGCGATCCGCGACGTCTATTCCCGCGACATCGACGAGGTGGTGGTCGATGGCGAGGGCGGCTGGAAGGCGGCGCGCGATTTCATGCGCATGCTGATGCCGAGCCACGCGCGCAAGGTGCAGCTCTGGCGCGATGGCGGCCAGCCGCTGTTCGCCAAGAGCCAGGTCGAGGCGCAGCTCGACGGCATGCTGCAGCCGACCGTGCAGCTCAAGTCCGGCGGCTATCTGGTGATCAACCAGACCGAGGCGCTGGTCGCGATCGACGTCAACTCCGGCCGCTCGACGCGCGAGCGCGGCATCGAGGAGACGGCGCTGCGCACCAATCTCGAGGCCGCCGACGAGGTGTCGCGACAATTGCGGCTGCGCGACCTGGCCGGGCTGATCGTCATCGACTTCATCGACATGGAGTCGAAGAAGCACAATGCGATGGTCGAGCGACGCCTGAAGGAGGCGCTCAAGACCGATCGCGCGCGCATCCAGGTCGGCCATATCAGCCATTTCGGCCTGATGGAGATGAGCCGGCAGCGGCTGCGCCCGTCGCTCGCCGAAACCAGCTTCACCGCCTGTCCGCATTGCGGCGGTACCGGGCACGTGCGCAGCACGGAGAGCTCGGTGCTGCACGTGCTGCGCGCGATCGAGGAGGAAGGCGGCAAGCGCCGCGCCGCCGAGATCGTCGTCTCCGTCGCCGGAGCCATCGCGCTCTATATCCTCAACCACAAGCGGGCGCGGCTCGCCGACATCGAGGCGCGGGCGGCGATGCGGGTCAGCTTCGCCGCCGATGACAGCCTGATCCCGCCGCAGATCCGCATCGACCGGGTGCGCGCGCAGACCGCCGAGGCGCCGCCGGCGATCCGGCAGGAGACCGCGACGCCACCGCCCGAGATGCCGGAGGACGAGGCGGTCGCGGCGGAAGCCGCGGACGAGGCGGCCGAGGAGGCGATCGCGCCCGTGGCCGAGTCGGCCGAGGCCGAGGCCGAGCCGTCGGGCGAGGAAGGCGAGCGCCGGCGCCGCCGGCGCCGTCGGCGCCGCCGCGGCGGCCGGCGCGAGGACGGCGGCGCCGAGGAGGAGGCCGCCGAGGCCGACGACGGCGCATCCGAGGCGGCGGCGGAGGGAGAGGAAACCGGTGCAGGGCTGGCGGATGTCGCCGTCGAGCCGGCGCCGAGCCTGGCGGCGGTCGGGGACGCGCCGCTGCTGATCGCCGAGGCGGCGGATGGAACCGCGCCGTCCGAGGCCGCGGCGGAGACGGAAACGGGGGCGACCGACGAGGCCGCGGCCGCGGAGGAGAGCCAGCGCGGCCGACGGCGCGGTCGGCGCGGCGGACGGCGCAGGCGCGAGGGCGCGGAGGACGAGGCGGCGCCGATCCCGGCGCCGCCCTATGCCGGCCCGACTCCCGCCGACCCCTTCGGCGGGCACGGGTTCGACATCTTCGATGTGATCGAGCAGGTGGCCGAGCGCGAGGCATCGGCGCCGATGAATGCGGGCCCGGGCGCGGCTCCTGCGGCGGAGGTCGTGACGACGGCCGCCCCGGACGATCTCGCGGCGGCGGCAGCGCCGGTTCCGGCTCGGGACTTCGAGGTGGCGGCATCCGGGTCGATGGCCGAAACGGATGCATCCCCGCCGCCGGAGTTGTCTGAACCGGTGCCCACCCTGGCGCACGCGGTCGCCGCGGCGCCCGTAGTGCCACCGGAGCCGGCGCCCGCATTGATCACGGAGGAGCCGGAGACGGTGCAAGCGCCGCCCCCGGCAGAACCGGCGCAGCCGGCGATCCAGCCGATCATGGTCGGCAGCGAGGACGCCGCCGCGCCGAAAAAGCGCGGCTGGTGGCGGCGCTAGTGCCAGCTTTCACGGAAAGCCGGCACAGAGCAGTTTGCTGAGTATCCGACTCACGCGGCGACGCGTGGTCGCGACGCGACTCACGCTTCGCCGCGATCGGATACCAGGCTGGATTGCGGCGCGCCGGACCCGGGTCCGACGCCGCAGCTCAGCCCTCTCCGGTAAATGAACGCCGCTGCCCCGATCGGCGTTTCCGTGCGGGAGCGCGTTGCCGGCTGGCCGGGCCCGGCCACCAGGCGCCGCCTTGCGCATGGCCTGCTGTCGGTCGCGGTGCTGCTCGCCGCGGTTGCCTTCGTCTATCGCGTGCAGATCGCGAATGGCTTCACCCGCCTGTTCAGCGACGGATTCGACGGCAACATCGAAGTCGCGATCCTGGAGCACTGGTACAACGTGTTCCGCGGTCGCGCGGCCTGGGACACCACCGCCTATTTCTTCCCGCATCGCGGCACTCTCGCCTATGACGACGGCTATCTGCTGTACGGGATTCCGTACGCCGCCCTGCGGGGCGCGAGCATCGATCCGCTGCTCGCGGCCGAACTCGTCCATGTCGCGGTGACGGCGATCGGGTTTGCGAGCTTCGCCGCGTGTCTGCGTCGGATCGTCGGGCTGGGGCTGCTCTGGTCGCTGTTCGGCGCCTACCTCTTCACCACGGCCAACAACATCGCCCTGCAAGCGGTGCATGCGCAGCTCTTCGCCGTGAGCTTCGCCCCGCTGCTGGCGCTGCTGCTGCATGGGGCGGCACTGGCGCTGCGGCGCGGGCGGACCGGACGCCTTCTGCTGCTGGGCGGCCTGGCGGCGCTGCTCTGGGGCAGCTGGCTGATGACCGGTTACTACATGGCCTGGTTCGCCACCTTCTTCGGCGCCGCCGTCGCACTTGCCTGGATCGCGCTGGCGCCGGCCGCGCTCCGCCGCGACTGGGTGCAGGCGTTGCGGCGGCACTGGCGCGCGGCGGCGCTGGTCGCCGGCGCCGCCGCCCTCGCCACCCTGCCGCTGCTGCTGCTCTACCTGCCGAAGGCCCGCACCACCGGGATGCACAGTTTCGCCGAGACCCTGGCCTACGGCATCACGCCGGTCGATATCGTGCACTTGGCGCCGGGAAATCTGGTCTGGGGCTGGCTCGACCGCTGGCTGACAGGGCATTTCCAGCCGGACCCCCTCGTCGACGTGCCGCACACGGACGAGAACATGACCGGCCTGCCAATCGGTTTGCTTGTGCTGTTCGCGGTCGGCGTGGTCCGGGTCTGGCGGCGCGATGCGGATCGAGGCGCCCTGCTGCGTGCCGTGGCGCTCGCGACGCTGGTCACCTGGGCGCTGACGATCCGGATCGGCACGGTCACGCCGTGGCAGCTGGTCTGGGCGCTGGTGCCCGGGGCGAAGGCGGTGCGCGTCGTCGAGCGGTATCAGATCCTGCTCGATCTCCCGGTCATCACGATTGCGATCGCGGCCTTGGCGGCGTTGGCCCGGCGTTGGCCGGCGCCGCTGACCGGCCTCGTCTGTGCGCTGCTGGCGGCGGAACAGGTCGCCACCTGGGCGCCGGTGGTGAAGGACCGGCCGGGAGAACTGGCCTTCCTGCGGCGCGTGCCGCAGGCGCCGACGGGTTGCCGCGCCTTCTACGTGTCCCGCTCGCGCGGCGAGTCCAGTCCGAATCCCGTGGTGCGGCTCTACACGGCGAACGTGGATGCGATGATGATCGCGGAAACCCGTGATCTGCCGACGATCAACGGCATCGCCACCTTCGGGCCGCCGGACTGGCGCGCATTGACTCCGAGTGAGCCAGGGTACCGGCCCTGGGTGGAGTCTTATGCGTTGCACCACCATTTGCATGGACTTTGTGCGATCGATCTCCAGCACATGGCGTGGACCGCTGCGCGCTGACGCGTTCCCGTTCCGGCGCACGGCAGCGATCGTGGAGGGGACGAGAGCGCGACCTGCGCAGTCAGTAGTTCAGTTGATCCTGGCTGCCACCGATGCCCCGGCGGCGAGGAAGCGTGCGGCGATCATCGACCAGCTTCGCCCCGTCTTACCCTGTCACGCTCGACGTTTCTGCCTCAGACTGCGACTCACGGGCTTCGCCGTATCCGTCGCGCGCGGTCGCGGTCTGATCGGCCGACCACGCCGGCGCCGGAGGCTCGTTCGGAACTCGCGCGTTCCGGAGAGCGCAGTCGCTCGACCAGATAGTCGACGAAACAGCGAACGCGTGCCGGCATGTGCCGCCCGCCCATGAACACCGCGTTGATGTCCTCGACATCGCCCGGATTGAACTCTTCCAGCAGCGGTACGAGGTCGCGCCGGGCGATCGCGTCGCGCACGGTTATGGTCCCCACACGGGTCACGCCGGCGCCTTCGGCCGCCAACTGGCCCAGCGTCTCGCCGTTGTTTGCCTCGATGCTGCCGCGGATCGCCAGCGCATAGTCGCGGCCGTCCTCGCGAAACGGCCAGGTGGGCGCGTCGCGCCTGAAGTTGAAGCCGAGGCAGTCATGGCCGTGCAGGTCTTCCGGGACCTTGGGCGTGCCCCGACGCGCGAGATAATCCGGCGACGCCACGATCACCTTGCGCGTCTCGCCGAGCTTGCGCGCCGTGAGCGGCCCGTCGGGCAGCGGGCCGAACCGCACGCCCACATCCGCCTGGCCGGCGGCGATGTCGACGATCGCGTCGGTCAGGCTGACGTCCAGCAGGATGCCGGGATAGCGGCGGACGAAGTCCGCGAGCAGCGGCACCAGGAACATCCGTCCATAGAGGATCGAGGTGCTGACGCGCAGGCGTCCGCGCGGCGCGCCCTGATCCGCAATCGCCTGCTCCGTCTCGCGCAGGTCGGCGAGGATGCGCCGGGCGGCGGACAGGTAAGCGGCGCCCTCCGCCGTCAGGGTCAGCGATCGCGTGGTGCGCAGCAGCAGGCGGACGCCGAGACGATGTTCGATCCGCTCGATCCGTCGCCCGACGGAGGACGGTGCCAGGTCGAGCGATCGCCCGGCGGCCGAGAAGCTGCCGGCATCGGCCACCACCGCAAAGATCTCGAGGTCGCCGGCCCGATCCGCGGGAGTGCCCATCTGTGCGCCCGATGCACAAGTCTTCGCCGCTTTTCGGGATACACAACGGAGCCTCGAGCGTCCAGTTTTGCGGGACGCGAACTGGAGCGAAGCCCGTTGCAACGATCGGCGGTGTCGGCCTCATCGTTGCCGCGACGGGTTCCGAGGAGAAAACCGTGATCTCACCCTATACGATCCATATCCCCGACGAACGGCTTGCCGTCATCCGGGCGAAGGTCGAGGCCTATGACTGGAGCGAGCTGCCCGACACGGGCGGATGGACGGCCGGCGTCGGGATCGATGACCTGAAGCGGCTCGTGGCCTATTGGCGGGATCGCTATGACTGGCGCGCGGTCGAGCGGCGCCTCAATCAGCTCCCGAACTTCACGACCGACATCGCGGGCGAGCGCATCCATTTCGTCCATATGAAGGGCGACGGATCCAGGCCTCCCGTGCTTCTGCTGCACGGCTGGCCGGGCTCGTTTCTCGAGTTCGAGCGCCTGCGCGAAGCCCTCGCCGCCGACGGGCACGATGTCGTTGTTCCCTCGCTTCCCGGCTTTGCGTTCTCCAGGCCGATAACCGCGCCCATGGGGCCGCGTCGTGCCGCCGAGCTCATGCACGAGCTGATGGTCCGGCTGTTCGGGCGATCGCGCTACGTCGTCCAGGGCGGCGACTGGGGCCACGGCATCGCGGTCTGGATGGCGCATGGCCAGCCTGACGCGCTGCTCGGCATCCACATCAACATGGTCACCGTCCTGGGAAAGGACGTCACGCCGACGACCGCCGAAGAAAGCGATTTCGTCGCCAGGCGGGATGCGATCGCCGACTGGGAAACCGGGTACAATCACGAGCAGGAGACCCGCCCGCAGACCCTGGGCGTGTCGATGGCCGACAGTCCGGTCGGCGCGGCCGGCTGGATCCTGGAAAAATTCGGCAAATGGGCGGACCTGCCGGAGCGCGCCGATGGCAGCCCCGACCTCTGGAGCAGGTTTTCCGAGGAGGACCTGCTCACCAACATCATGCTCTATGTCGCGCCGTCGTCGTTCGTGACGGCGACCTGGATGTATCACGGCAAGCGGCTGGAAGGATCACAGACCTTCCCGGCCGGCACGCGCATCGAGGTGCCAACCGGCGTCGCGGCCTTCCCCGATCCGGTGTTCATTCCGCCGCCGCGCTCGTTTGCCGAGAAGACGTACAACGTCGTGCACTGGACCGACATGCCGAGGGGCGGCCATTTCGCCGCCTGGGAGGAGCCGGAGCTGATGCTGGCCGACCTGCGGGCCTTCATCACGAAGGTATCGGCAGACCGCGCCTGAGGTCGGACCTGTCCGGTTCTGGAGCGCCGCCTGCCGCCCGACCGATCCGAACGGCGCGCGCGCTACGCCCAGCGCGCCAGCCGCTCGACCGCCTCCGCCATGTCCGCCTCCGGGCCGCAATAGCTGAACCGCACGGTGCGGTGGCCACGGCTGCGGTCGAAATCCACCCCCGGCGTCGTCGCAACGCCCGCCTCCGCCAGCATGCGCGCGCAAAAGGCGACGCTGTCATCCGTGCGGTCGGCGACATCGGCGTAGAGGTAAAACGCGCCCTCGGCGGGGGCGAGGCGCGGGAACCCCGCCTGCGGCAGGGCGCGCAGCAGCAATTCGCGTGAGCGCCGGTAACGCGCGATATTCTCCGCCAGCTCCGCATGGCAGTCGAACGCCGCCGCGGCGGCGAGCTGCGAGACATGCGGCGCGCTGATGAACAGATTCTGCGCCAGGCACTCGACCGGCCGGATCAGCGCCTCCGGCAGCACCATCCAGCCGACTCGCCAGCCGGTCATGCTGAAATACTTGGAAAAGCTGTTGATCGTGATCGCGTTCGGACTGAACGCGGCGGCGGTCGCGATGGCACTCGTGTAGTGCAGTCCGTGATAGATCTCGTCCGAGATGAGCCGCACGCCCTCGCGATCGCACCAGGCCGCGATCGCCGCCAGCTCCTCGGGATGCAGCATCGTCCCTGCCGGGTTGCAGGGGCTGGCGACGATCAGCCCGGCCGGCCGCGGATCGAGCGTCTCCAGCATCGCGAGGCTCGGCTGGTAGCGCGTATCCGGCCCGGTCTCGAGGATCTGCGGCCGCAGGCCGAGCGCCGTCAGGATGTTCACGTAGGGCGGATAGAACGGCGCGACGAGCGCCACCGCGTCGCCAGGATCGAACGCCGCGAGGAACGCGAGCGGAAATGCGCCCGACGCGCCCGTCGTCACCGCGATGCGCCGCACCGGCACATCGAGCCCGTACCAGGCGGCGATATGGGCCGCGATGCGCTCGCGCAGGACCGGCAGGCCGAACGCCTCGGTGTAGCCGAGCGTCGCGCCCCCGGCGAGCGCGCGCGCCACCGCCTGCACCGCGCCCTCCGGCGCGCCGGTGCCCGGCTGCCCGACCTCCATGCGGATCACCACCGGATCGCCCGGCGCCCTCGCCGCCTCGCGCGCATTCGCCGCGGCGATCACATCCATGACCAGGAAGGGCGGCGCCGCGGCACCACGGCCGATCTTCAGCATGCGCGCCTGGCCCTCACCGGCCCCAGCCGGCTGCGAGAGCGATCGCCGCTCCGCCCGCGTCGCGCATCGCCGCTCAGCTTCCGCCCACCGCGAAACCGGCATTGCGCGGGTCGGAAACCCAGCCGCAGGAGGTGCTGCTGCCCGGCAAGCCACGATAGCAGGCGATCATGTTGACGCGTCCTGGATCCGGCACCGGCGCAGGCATCGGCGATCGGCTGCGCAGCGCGTTCTCCAGCCCGACCGCCACCGCCAGCGGCGCCCCCTCCTGGCCGGAGCCGGCCGCCTCGGCACGAAACGCCCGATCCTCCGGGTCCCAGGCAATCCCGGCGGCCAGCAGCGGCAGCGGCACGTCGCCCGGCGAGGCGGCGAGCAGGATGCCGGTGCCAGGCGCAATGCGCCCGGTGCCGAACAGATTGTTCATGCTGAGGCTGCACGCGACCGCCATGCCGGTGCGGTCGAGGGTCGCGAAACTGGTGGAGGCCGGCAGTGCCGGCAGGCTGCCGGCCGGCAGCTCGGTCGAGACCAGCGCCATCGGGTTGCCGCCGCTGCCGGCACGCCAGCGCGCGGCGACCGCCATCGCCCGCGCATCCGCCGCCTGCACCGAAGCGGGGCTGCGCTCCAGCACCGCAAAGGCGGCCGCCGCGGCGAGGCCGCCATCCGCGGGCGGCGGCAGGAAGGCGGCGCTGTAGCGTCGGCCGGCCGGCAGGATCAGCGGCACCGCCACCTGCGGCAGCGCCGCGCGCAACTGGGCCGCGCTCATCGGGCCGCCGGCCGTGATGCTCGCTTGCACGAGGCGCTGCGCGAGCAGGCCCTGATAAAGGTCCCCCACCCCGGCGGTGCGGATCTGCGCCAGCGTGCCGCCGAGATCGGGCTGCCGCAGCTCGGCCCCCTCGGTCAGCATCGTTCCGTGCGGCGCGAACACCGCGGCGGCAGCGGGATCGGCCAGCAGCGGCGCGCCCACGGTGTCCAGGTCGCGCACCAGCGCGCGCGGCGCGGGGACGCCGAAGCGCGCCAGATCCTCGGCCGGCTGCACCAGCGTCTCGAACGGCCGCAGGCCGTAGCGGTCGTGCAGCAGGTAAAGTCCGCGCGCCAGCATCGGCAGCGCCGCCGGCCGGTCGCCGCCGGACTCCCCCGGCGCCGAGGTGAACAGGATCGCCTCCGGCACACCATGGCCCGGCCCGCGGTGCGAGGGCTGATAGACGAGGCACGCGCCGCCGGCCCCGAGCGAGGCACGCGAAGGCAAGGTCACGGCCAGTGCGAAGCCGACGGCCACGGCCGCATCCGCCGCGGTGCCGCCCGCGGCCAGCACGTCGCGGCCGATCACCGCGGCGCGCGGCTCGTCGGCCACCACGCCGCCGATGAACCCGGCCAGGTGCTTCTCGCCGGTGGGGCCCGCCTCCGGCGAGCCGATCACGCGCGAGATCGAATCCAGCGTCTGGCACCCCGCCAACGCCAACGCCGTCGCCACCGCGACCACCGCCCGGCGCCGCGCCCGCGTGCCCGCGGCGTATCGGGCCCGCGCGTCCTGGCGTAGGATGCGGGCGACGTCCCGTGCGCCGCTCGCCGGTGCCGCACCCGGCTGCGGATCCGGTCCGACGGACGGGCGAGGGCCTGCTGCGACCGAGACCAAGCTACGCACCGACGCCACCCCCTGTTGCAACCGGCTGGAGCGGAACCGCCCGCGTCACTGCCCTCGAGCGACCCGCCATAGACGGCTTCACCGGTGCCGGCAACGCCATGCGCGCCGGCCAGAGGAGGAGAGATGACCCGCCCGACCCTGCCACCGTTCCGAGCATGTGCCCGCCTGGCTGCGGTGGCGCTGACCCTGTTCGCCTGTCTGCCGTTCGCGGCCCGCGCCGACCAGTTCACCCCGGCACAGCGCGCCGAGATCGTGCAGATCCTGCGCCAGGCGCTGAAATCCGACCCGTCGATCCTGCGCGATGCGGTGACGGCGCTCCAGGCGGATGAGGCGGCGCGCCAGCAGGCGGCGACCGAAAGTGCCCTCGTCGCCTCGCATGCCCGCCTGTTTGCCGACCCGGCCGATCCGGTCGCCGGCAATCCCAAGGGCGACGTGACGATCGTCGAATTCTACGACACGCGCTGCCCGTATTGCCGGCGCATGCTGCCGGAGATGCAGGCGCTGCTGCAGAGCGACCCGCATCTGCGCCTCGTCTACAAGGACCTGCCGGTGCTCGGACCGGTGAGCCAGCTCGAATCCAGCGCGCTCCTCGCGGCGCAGCGCCAGGGCGGGTATCTGCGGCTGCAGGAAGCGCTGATGACCGACAGCGCCCCGTCGACCAAGGACAGCATCCGGCGTATCGCGGACGGGCTCGGGCTCGACGGAGCCAGGCTGCTGCGCGACATGCAGGACCCGTCGATCCGCTCGCAGCTGCGCGGCAATATCGCGCTGGCGGAGAGCCTGCACATCGAGGGCACGCCGGCACTCATCGTTGGGGACAAGCTGATTCCCGGGGCGGTGACGCTGGATGAACTGCGCCAGGAGGTGGCGGCGGCGAGGAAGGGGCAAGGCTGAGAAGGAAGGCCAGGGGCTCCGCCCCTGCACCCCGGCAGGGGACAGTCGTCCCCTGCACCCCTTTCACTTAAAGTCATGCGGGTCTGGGGGCGCTCGCGCCCACGGGATCGGGCCGCAGAGCGGTCCGATGGGGCAGAGCCCCAGGCCTTCTTACGCCATCTCCACCGCCTCAACCGGCGCCATCACCGCCTGCAACGCCGCGATCAGCTCATCCATCATCGCGTCGCTATGGAACGGCGTCGGCGTCAGCCGCAGCCGCTCGGTGCCGCGCGGCACCGTCGGGTAGTTGATCGGCGTCGCGTAGATCGAGAACTCGTCCAGCAGCCGGCGGCTGATCGCGGTGCATCGCGCCGCGTCGCCGACGAACAGCGGCACGATGTGGCTGACCGACGGCATGTGCGGCAGGCCGGCCGCGTCCAGCCGCCGCTTCAGCGTCTCCGCCCGCTCGAACAGCGCCGCCCGGCGTCCCGCATCGCGCCGCACGCGCCGCACGCTCTCCAGCGCCGCCGCCACGACCATCGGCGGCAGCGACGTGGTGAAGATGAAGCCGCTGGCCGAGGAGCGCAGGAAATCGACCACCTCGACGCGGCCGGTGACATAGCCGCCATGCACGCCGAACGCCTTGGCGAGCGTGCCCTCGATGATGTCGAGCCGATGCGAAACCCCATCCCGTTCCGCGACGCCGCCGCCGCCCGGACCGTACATCCCGACCGCATGCACCTCGTCGAGATAGGTCATCGCACCGTGGCGCTCGGCCAGGTCGCAGATCGCGCCGATCGGGGCGATGTCGGCGTCCATCGAATAGACGCTCTCGAAGGCGATCAGCTTCGGCGCCTCGGACGGCGCTGCGCGCAGCTTCGCCTCCAGATCGGCGAGATCGTTGTGCGCGAAGACGTGCGTGGTGACGCCGGCCGGACCCTTCGGCGGGCCCTTGATCCCGGCGATCATCGAGGCGTGGTTCTTCGCGTCGGAGAAGACGTGCCAGCCGGGCAGGCTCAGCAGCATGGTCGAGAGTGCGGCCTGGTTGGAGACGTAGCCGGAGACGAACAGCAGCGCCGCGTCCTTGCCGTGCAGATCGGCGAGCTCGGCCTCGAGCGCCGCGTGCAGCGGGGTGGTGCCGGCGATGTTGCGCGTGCCGCCGGCGCCCGCGCCGTGCTCGCGGGCGGCGGCGACGGCCGCCTCGATCACCGCGGGCTCGGTGCCCATGCCGAGATAGTCGTTGGACGACCAGACCAGGACCTCGCGCGACCCTTCCTCCGTCTCCATGCGATAGCGCGGAAAGCGGCCGGCCTGCTTGTCGAGCGGGGTGAAGCGGCGGTAGCGGCCCTGGGCGCGGATATCCGCCAGGGCGCTGCGGCAGACCTCGTGGAACGGGTGCATGATCCCGGACTTATGGCTTTCCCGGTGCGGAATGCTAGTCGAAAACGATCCACTGCGCCGCGACGGCGACTCGGCTCAATGCACGTAAACCCGGATCTCCGGCACGGCAATCCCGGATTCGACGCGCGCGGAGAGGCTCACCTGACCCGGGGCAACGCCGAGCCGGACGATCGCGGCGCCGACCTCGCCGGCGCGGCGATTGGCCTCCTGCAGCGCCGCGAGCTGGGCGTCGATCGTCGGCCCGGCCGGCGCCAGCGACTGCACGTCGAAATGCACGTCGGGCTTGCGCGACCGTGCCGCCTGCACGGCGTCGCGCAGCGCGCCGGCATAGTCGATGCCGGGACGGGAGAAGCGGATGCTGAGCAGCGGCGGCACCGGCGGCGGCCCGGGCGGCGCCGGCGGCGGGGGTGGCGGCGGCTTCTTCACCGGGCGGAAGGTGGTCTGGTCGATCAGCTTGCAGCCGGCCAGTGCTGCCGGCAGCAGCAGCAGCACGGCGCGCCGCCGCGAGGCTCGCTCACCGCTCATGGATGGCAGCGGCAGGCCGCGGCCGCGGCAGCCCTCATCGGCGGTCCCCCTTGCGCGTCGGCAGGCGTGCCAGGAAGCCAGGTCGGCCGCAAGCGGCCGCGAAGCCGACCCTGGCGTGCCCCTTGCCGCGGCGGCGAGCCGGGTTCTATAGCCCTCGGCGCCCCGGCCGGTGCGCCTGCGGGGCTTGTCCGACAGGTGGAGGCATGGAGGAGACCGCGCAGATCCGGGCCGGCCATCCGGCTCTCGCCCTGCAATCCGCAATCCTGGCGCGTCCGGTAACGCCCGACCGTCGGCTCGCGGATGCGGTGCGGGCGCTGGCGATCGACGCCGTGGAATCGGCCAAGTCCGGCCATGCCGGCATGCCGATGGGCATGGCCGACGTGGCCGCCTGCCTGTGGACGCGGTTCCTCAAATACGACGCCGCCGACCCGTGCTGGCCGGACCGCGACCGCTTCGTGCTCTCCGCCGGCCACGGCAGCGCCCTGCTCTACGCGCTGCTGCACCTGACCGGGCAGGAGGGCATGGGCAGCGCCGAGCTGCGCCGCTTTCGCCAGCTCCACTCCCCGGCCGCCGGCCATCCCGAGTTCGGCGCCCATCCGGCGATCGAGGCCACCACCGGGCCGCTCGGCCAGGGCCTGGCGAGTGCGGTCGGGATGGCGATCGCCGAGCGGCTGCTGGCGGCGCGGTTCGGCCGCTCGCTGGTCGATCACCGCACCTGGGTGATCGCCTCGGACGGCGACCTGATGGAGGGGCTCAGCCACGAGGCGGCGGCGCTCGCCGGGCATTTGCGGCTCGAGCGCCTGGCCGTGCTCTGGGACGACAACGGCGTCTGCCACGACGGCGCGACCGCGCTGGCCTGCTCCGCCGATCAGTGCCGGCGGTTCGCGAGCTATGGCTGGGCGGTCAAGCGGATCGACGGGCATGACCCGGCGGAGATTGCCGCGGCGCTCTCCTTCGCCTTGCGCTCACGCAAGCCGACGCTGATCGCCTGCCGCACCATCATCGGTTTCGCCGCACCGACCAAGGCCGGAACGCACGCCGCGAACGGCGCGCCGCTCGGCCCGGGCGAGGCGCAGGCGGCGAAGGATGCGCTCGACTGGGGACATCTGCCGTTCGAGGTTCCGGAAGAGATCGCGATCCGCTGGCGCGGCGCCGGCACGCGCGGCGCCGGCGCCCGTCGCGCCTGGCTGAAGCGCATCGCGCGCCACCCGATGCGCGCCGAGTTCGAGCGCGTGGTTGCCGGGCGGCTGCCGGAGGCCTGGCACGAGGCGCTGGCCGGGCTGAAGGCACGGCTGCTGGAGACGCGGCCGCGCATCGCGACGCGCGCCGCCAGCCGCATGGCGCTCGAGGCGCTGCTTCCGGTGATCCCCGAGCTGACCGGCGGATCCGCCGATCTTGCCCGCGCCACGCAGACGCTGCCGGACGGGATCGCGGCGGTGGCGCCGGGCGGTTTCAGCGGGCGCTTCCTGCATTACGGCGTGCGCCAGCACGCCATGGCCGCGGCGATGACGGGCATGGCGCTGCATGGCGGTGTGATCCCGTATGGCGGCAGTTTCCTCGTGTACAGCGATTCGATGCGGCCGGCGCTGCGGCTCGCGGCGCAGATGCGCCAGCGGGTGATCCATATCCTGACGCATGACAGTATCGGCCTCGGCGAGGACGGCGCGGCCTGCCAGCCGATCGAGCAGCTCGCCGCGCTGCGTGCGATGCCCAATCTCTGCGTCTTCCGTCCGGCGGACCCGATCGAGACCGCAGAAAGCTGGGAGCTGGCGTTGCGCCGCACCGATGGCCCGTCGCTGCTCTGCCTCACCCGACAGAGCGTGCCGCCGCTGCGGGTCGCGGCGTCGGGCGAGAATGCCTGCGCCCGTGGTGGCTACGTGCTGGCCGAGGCGGACGGGCCGCGGCAGGCGACGCTCGTTGCCAGCGGCTCGGAAGTGTCCGTCGCCATGGCGGCGCGCGAGATGCTGGCCGCGGCTTGCATTCCGGTCGCGGTGGTGTCGCTGCCCTGCTGGGAGCTGTTCGCAGCGCAGGACGCAGACTGGCGCGACCAGGTGCTGGGCCAGGCGCCGCGTTGCGGCATCGAGGCCGCCTGCGGCTTCGGCTGGGAGCGTTGGCTGGGCGCGGACGGGTGCTTCATCGGCATGGACGGGTTCGGCGCCTCCGGCCGGGCCGAGGATCTGTTCCGCCATTTCGGCATCACGCCGGAGGCGGTCGTCGCCGCGGTGCGCAAGCTGCTCGCCGCATGACCAGGATCAATCGCCGCCGGGGATGAACCGGCTACGATGCGGGGTTGAGGCCGCGGCTGCGCCGCCGCGGTTGGGGAAGACGCGAAGCGAGGGAGTCGGATCATGGCCGTGAAGGTCGCCATCAACGGATTCGGACGGATCGGCCGGCTGGTGCTGCGGGCGATCGTGGAGAGCGGGCGCGAGGACGTCGTGCCGGTCGCGATCAACGATCTCGGCAGTGTGGAAGCCAACGCGCATCTGTTCCGCTACGACAGCGTGCATGGCCGCTTCCCCGGCGAGGTCGAGATCGCCGGCGAGACCATCAGCATCCATCACCAGGGCAGGCGCATCGGGCCGATCCGCGTCTCCGCCGAGCCCGATCCGCACAAATGCCCGTATCAGGGCATCGACGTGGCGCTGGAATGCACCGGGCGCTTCACCAAGAAGGCGCAGGCGATGGCGCTGATCGAGGCCGGCGCCCGCCGCGTGCTGATCTCCGCCCCGGCCGACGGAGTCGACGCGACCATCGTCTACGGCGTCAACGAAAAGACGCTGAACGGCGACATGCAGGTGATCTCGAATGCCTCCTGCACAACCAACTGCCTGGCGCCCATGGCCAAGGTACTGCATGAGAACTTCCGCATCCTGCGCGGCTACATGGTGACCATCCACTCCTACACCGGCGACCAGCGCACGGTGGACACGCTGCACAAGGACCTGCACCGCGCCCGCGCCGCGGCGATGTCGATGATCCCGACCTCGACTGGCGCCGCCCGCGCCGTCGGCCTGGTGCTGCCCGAGCTGAAAGGCAAGCTCGACGGCACCGCGATCCGCGTGCCGACGCCGAACGTCTCGCTGGTCTCCCTCGACGTCGTGCTGGAGCGCCAGCCGGACGCGGAGCAGATCAACGCCGCGATGAAGGCGGCCTCGGAAGGCGAGCTGCGCGGCATTCTCGACTACAACACCGAGCCGCTGGTCAGCGCCGATTTCAATCACGCCGCCGCCTCCTGCAGCTTCGATGCGCCGCAGACCAAGGTGATCGACGGCCAGCTCGCCCGCGTCATGGGCTGGTACGACAACGAATGGGGCTTCTCCAACCGCATGGCCGACACCGCCGCACTGTTCGGCAGGCTGTGAGATGGCGGGCTTCCGCACGCTCGACGGGCTGGAGGTGACGGGTCGGCGCGTGCTGCTGCGCGCCGACCTCAACGTCCCCGTGCGCGACGGGCGCATCACCGACCGCACCCGGCTGGAACGCCTCTCGCCGACGATCAGCGAGCTCGCCGGGAAAGGCGCCCGGGTGATCGTGTGCAGCCATTTCGAGCGGCCGAAGGGCAAGCGCGTGCCGGAGATGTCGCTCGAACCGATCGCGCGTGCGCTCGGCGAGGTGCTGGGGCGGAAGGTCGTCTTCGCCGAGGACTGCATCGGCGTGCCGGCGCAGCAGGCGGTGGACCGGCTCGGCGATGGCGACATCGCCGTGCTGGAGAACACGCGCTTTTACGCCGGCGAGGAGAAGAACGACCCGGAGCTGGCGAGAGGCCTCGCGGCGCTGGCCGATCTCTACGTCAACGACGCCTTCTCCGCAGCGCACCGCGCCCATGCCAGCACCGAAGGCGTCGCGCATCTGCTCCCCGCCTATGCCGGGCGGCTGATGCAGGCGGAGCTGGAGGCGCTGGACGCGGCGCTGGGCAATCCGGTGCGGCCGGTCATGGCGGTGGTCGGTGGCGCCAAGGTCTCGACCAAGCTCGAGCTGCTCGGCAACCTGATCGGCCGCGTCGACGCGCTGGTGATTGGCGGCGCCATGGCCAACACCTTCCTCGCGGCGCAGGGCATCGCGGTCGGCAAGTCGCTGCAGGAAGCGGAGATGCACGACACCGCAAGCGACGTCATGGCGCGCGCCAGGGCCGGCGGCTGCGAGATCGTGCTGCCGCGCGACCTCGTCGTGGCGGCCGAGTTCAAGCCTGGTGCGGCGGCGCGGACCGTCGCACTGGACGCCGTGCCGGCGGGCGAGATGATCCTCGACGTCGGCCCCGCAACCGTCGCCGACCTCTCGGCGCGGCTCGGCGCGGTGAAAACCCTGGTCTGGAACGGCCCGCTCGGCGCCTTCGAGACGCCGCCCTTCGATGCCGGCACCACCGAATTCGCGCGGGCCGTGGCGGCGGCGACGCAGGCGGGCACGCTGCGCAGTGTCGCCGGCGGCGGCGACACGGTCTCCGCGTTGCGCCACGCCGGGGTGATCGACACGCTTAGCTACGTCTCGGCGGCGGGCGGCGCGTTCCTCGAATGGCTGGAAGGGAAGACGCTGCCGGGGGTCGCCGCGCTGCAGGCGTAACGGCGCCGTCGCACGGCCTACGCGGCCGATCGAAGCTGCACCCGCACGACGCCGCGCCGGCGCCGGACCACCGCACGGTCGGCAGCCAGGCCGCGCAGGAAGTTGCGCAACCCGATCACCGCCGCCGCTTCCTCGTTGTCCAGCACATCGGGCCCGTCAGGCCCGCGTGCGCCGACCGGAGTCGGCGGGGCCGCAATCCGCTCGCCCGCGTAGGCGACGGCAACGCGAAGCTCCTCCCCATCGAAACGTGCGCCGAGCGTGCCGCCCACGGCATGGGCGTGCGCCTGCTCGATATAGCGCAGCACCTCGGCGACATTGCCGAGCATGGTCTGCCGGAGATCGCCGGGAATCTTCCAGGCTTCGGTCTTGCTGCCCAGTTCCGCGACCGCGGCCTCGATCGAACTCGGCACGCCGGTGCGGAATGGAAGCTTCGCGCGCTGGCCGGCGCCGATGCGGAACACCAGCGAGAGCAGGATCGCGGCCGTCAGCCCCAGTGCCAGTGAGCTACCCGCCAGGCTGTGCAGCGCCCGCGGCAGGTCCTGATAATAGCTCGGGTAGATCTGGTGGCTGAGCGCCAGCAGCGTCGCGACCCCGATCACGTACACCGTGCGCGTGTCGCCGCGGCGCGACAGCATGATCTCCATCCCGCCGGTGATCATGAAGGACGAGGTGAACACGAGCAGCGCGCCCGCCACCTCGTGCGGCACAAGCAGCAGCAGGCTCGCGATCTTCGGCGAGAAGGCGACGAGGAACAGCACCGCCGCGGCGGCGAAGCCGATCGCCCGGCTGGTCGCGCCGGTGATCGACGAAATGCCGACCAGGCTCGGCGCCGTGCTCATCCCCGGCGCGCCAAGCGCCCCGGCGATCAGCGTGCCCAGTCCGTCCGCCAGAACGCCCTTGCGGATGTTCGCCATGTCCGGCCGTCGCCAGTCGGCATCGTTCAGCCGCTGGCAGGTCGTCACCACGCCGGCGGTGCGCATCGCTGCGGCGATCGCCGCCGCGGCGAAGGCCGGCGCCAGAGCCAGGCTGAAACCGACTCCGCCGATCGGGTGCGGCAGCGCGACCCAGCCTGCCCGGCCGAACTCCGCGACCCGCTCGGGCGACAGCAAGCCGACCGGCACGGCACCCGCCATGCCGGCGGCGAGGCCGATCATCGTCCCCATCATCCGCACCGTGCCGCGGCCCCAGATGCTGAGCGCGACCGCGATCGCGAGCGTGCCGAAGGCGACCGCGAGATGCAGCGGATAGCCGGCGAGATGCTCATGCTCCACGTCCAGCGTCTCGCCGATGCCGACCATGCCGAGCTGCAGCCCGACCACGAACACGGTGAGACCGCTCAGCACCGGCGTGACGATGATGCGCAGCCGGTCGAGCACCAGCCCCGCCGCGACCTCGACCACGCCGGCGAACAGCGTCATGCCGCACACCAGCGGAATGCCGCCGAGCTGCGCCGCCAGCACCGAGGGGCCGAGATACGTGGCCGAGAACACCGGCGGCGCCAGGTAGCCGGAGCCGACCGGCCCGCGCGGCAGCGCCTGCAGCGCGATCCCGATCGCGACCGCGACGCAGGCAATCCCCATCGCATTGACCCGTGCCGCGCCGGAGGCATGCGCGTGCCGCAGGATGATCGCGACCAGCACGAGGTAGATCGCATCGAGAATCGCATACTGCACGCCCAGCAACAGCAGCATGCGCGCCGGCGGCAGGTCGTCGACGCCGAACACGAGACTGGCCGGACGCGCCCGGACGGAGACATCCCCCGACATGCCGCCACCCTCCCCTGCCGCTGGCGATCCGGCGCCCGCGGCGCGTTGCCGTGGGCCGGAGTCCCTTACGCAGCGGCGTTGGCCTCCGCAACCAGGAGATGCACACTGCGGTCCGCCGCCGCGGCGATCCAGCGGCCATGGCGCGACCATCGCCCCCGGGGGAGGACAGCATGAGCGATAGCACGCGCGCGGCACGCATCTGGTACCAGAGCTTCGTCGACCCCGCCGCGCAGGCGCCCTATGTCGACCGGCTGCGCTCCCGGCTCGCGGCGGTCGCGGCGCCCGGCTTCACCTTCGACGTAAACGGCATCGTCCCGCCCGACCGGTACTTCCACGCAATCACGGAATTCCGCTGCGCCGACCAGGCGATCCAGGCGGCGATCACGGCGGAGAAGCAGGGCTACGACGCCTTCGTCATCGGCCACTTACAGGAGCCCGGCTTGATTGAATGCCGGGGCGTGGTCGACATCCCCGTCGTCAGCCTGGGCGAAGCCACCCTGCTCTACGCCTGCACGCTCGGCCGGCGCATCGGCCTCGTCACCATCAGCCCGGTCTTCATCCCCTGGCACGCCGACCAGATCCGCAGCCACGGACTGGAACACCGGGTGACCGGCACCACCGCCATCCGCGCCGACCTCGCCCGCTTCATGCTCGCCTTCGAGGACGCCGCCGAATACGCCGCACTGCGCGATGATTTTGCGACCGCGGCGCGACCCCTGATCGCGCAAGGCGCCGACGTCATCGTCCCGGCAGGCGGCCTGCCGGCGCTGCTGTTCGCGCGGGAACAGCCGTTTGCGATCGATGGCGCGCTGGTCGTGGAAGGCATCGCCGCGCTGGCGAAGGCGGCCGAAATGGCAGTCGCGATGCACCGCTTGACCGGAGCCGCGGTCAGCCGCGGCGGAATCTATGCTCGGGCGCCGGACGGGGCGGTGACGGACTACCTCGCGACGCGGGGAACGGGACAGGAAGGAAGCGCAGGGGCTCCGCCCCATCGAACCGCTCCGCGGTTCGATCCCGCTGGGGCCTGAGGCCCCTGACCCCCATCCCGAAGGGCAAGCGGGCGATGGCGGAATGACGCGGGCTGCGCCTATGCTGCATGCCGGTCAGCCGGGCCAAGGCGATCCGGCACCCACGCAAAATCGCCTTGGGGAGGGAAACACGCCATGCCGACAGTCACGGCAAACGGCATCTCGATGCATTACGAGCAGCAGGGTACGGGCGAGCCGCTGATCCTCATTCCATACCTCGCCGCCGACAACGCCTGCTACGCCTTCCAGGTCGCGGACTACGCCAAACACTTCACCTGCATCTCGATCGACCCGCGCGGCGCCGGCGAGAGCGACAAACCGGAAGGGACCTATTCGACCGAGCTGTTCGCCGACGACGTTGCCGCCTTCATGCAGGCGATCGGCGTCGCGCGGGCGCATGTGAGCGGCCTGTCGCTCGGCGCGGCGACCGGACTCTGGCTCGCGGCCAAGCACCCCGACCGCGTCAAGTCCCTTTCCCTGCACAGCGCCTGGCCGAAATCCGACCCGTTCCTCAAGACCGTACTCGAGGGCTGGCAGACCATGGCGAAAGGCCTCGGCAGCGTCACCGACATGATCATCCAGGGCATCTTCCCCTGGTGCTTCACGCCGGAACTCTACGCCGCGAAGCCGGACTATATCGGCCAGCTTGCCGATTTCGTACGCGGCCGGCCGGCGCAGCCGCTCGACGCCTTCCTCCGCCAGTCGAACGCGGTGATCGCGCATGACGCGCTGGCACAGCTCTCCCGCATCACGGCGCCGACGCAGATCACGTTCGGCCGGCACGACATGGTGACCTCGACGCGTTTCGCCGACGCGCTGACCGGCGGGATCCGCGGCAGCGAGCTCACGGTGTTCGAAAGCTGCGCACACGCGCCGATCTACGAGAGCGTGGCGGAGTTCAATGAGAAGACGCTGGGGTTCCTGGAGCGGCAGACAGCGTAACAGGACTCGAGGAGAGCCCGTAAGCTGCTGCGTCGCGACGCTTATGTCGCTCGGTGCAGTCGCTTGAGCGGGTTCGGCCGCGACGTCCGCTCCGATTGAAGACGATGCCGGGCGTGTCGGCCGTCAAACGGGTATCGAGCCGTTCCGCTCGATTGGCCACGAGGCGGGACAGGAGGGAGCCGGTTCGCCCTCCGCCGCCAAGACTGATACCGTGTTGGGCAACGATGTCATCGGAGCCGCCGCCATGGCCCTCGCCAAGGAGATTCGTGCAGAGCTCGAAAGACCCGAGGAGGACCAGCTTCGCGAGCTGGGCCTGGCCCTCGGACGCGGCGCCGTCCTTGGAGATCCGGCGCGCCGGGCGAAGGACATGCTGGGCGGCCTCAACGACCAGCTCAGGCCGCTGATCTGCGACCGGCCGCTCGTCAGGCTGCTCTATGAGGAGAAAGCCGACGCGGTCTTCCTGGTCGCCGCGATCGCCGATTCCGTCTCGAGCCTGTTTCTGACGCTCGGCATTTCCATCTCGCTCGCAACCTTCGCCGTGCTCGTGTTTCGCGCGGGGGTCGGCGAGCTCTGCCGGCCGGTCTGGCGGTAGGCGATTGGCCCAGGACGCCATCATCCGTCACTTCGCGCTGGTCGCAGCACGCTACGGCGCAGGGCGCGGAGCTGCCGAGAGCTGGCGCGCACCGGAGTCGGAGTGGCAGGAGCTGTTCGCCTGTTTCTTCCGACACCAGGCCGGCGACGGCTGGGCGTTGCAAGCGTCGTCCTACACCAGCCTGATCGAGCTGGCCCTGCAGTCGCTGGTTCACCGCTTCCTGCGCGACCCGCCTCCCCTTCTCCGGCCCTTCGAGCCGCTGCCGCCGGAGCAGGTCTGCGTGCGCTTCCTGCGCGTGCCGGGATTCGTGGCGGAGTTCGTCCCCTCCGGCGGATTCCATTACATCGTCTTGTCGGAGGCGGCTTACGCGTTTCCGCTGCATGTCGGCTTCAGCCTTGATTTCCTGTCCCGTCTCGCGGGCCCGGATCGCCTCGACCTCGTGCCCTCCAACTTCGTCGGCGGCAGCGACGCCGCAACGGCAATCGAGACACGGCGGGCATTGGCGCTGCCCATCCTGGGCTCGCTGCTGGCGAGCGGGATGAGCGCCGTGACCCGCGGACCGCCCGACGGGGCAACCGGAGCCGAGATGCTGCGCGGCATCGATATGCAAAACCAGCGCGGCTTCGTCCAAGGCATGATCGCGATCACGCGCATGGGCGGAGGGGGGCCATTCGACGACGGGATCGCGGATGCCGTCGCCTACTTTCCGATCGCGTTCGCAATCTACGCCCTCTTCCACGAACTCGGCCATCTCGTCTACAGACACAAGACCGGCCTGCGAGATCTGGGTGAGGAGGTCGTCTGCGACTGGCTCGCCGCGGCCGCCATCGAGCATTGTTTCGGTGTCGTCGGATATCGCGTGCCGCTCGCCTCTGCGGCGGCCGCGATCTTCTACGCGATCTTGAAGTACCTTGCGATGCTGAATGGACGACTGCAGCTCGGTCGTGAGGAAACGCCGGACGCGAGTTCCTATACCGCGCTCGGCGGAAGGGTCGTCCATGACGGCAAGGTCGTGACGGACTCGGATGCCGGCGCGTTGCATGAAATGTCGCTGATCGATGCACGCCTGGCGACCACGGCGCGCCTGCTCGGGCGCATCGGGTATGACGTGCCGCTGCGCCAGCGCGATTACATCGCCACGTTCTGGTCGATGTTCGCCGAGACTCAAATCCCCTGCATCGCGTCGCTGCTCGCCCTGGACCCGCAGGCTTCGGACCCCTCGCGGTCGGCGGAGGTCGCATTCTGGAACAAGTTCAAGCTCGGACTCCGAAGCCGGACGCAGGAGCGCATCGCCGCGTCGCGCGTGATTCCGGGACTCGACGACCCGACAGCACCTTGAATTCCGCCGGTCCGCGCTCCGGCCGGACCCGTGTGTTTTGCGAACGAGCCTCGCGACCCGTTCCACGCACGGTTGAATGGCAGGGCTTTCACCTCTTTCGCCCAGGCGTTTGGCCGGCGGAATGGGTGGGGATCGTTGCGCGCCGCATTCCTCCCCGTCTTCCACACTGATCCACAGCCCTCCTGCTCTGCCCCGGCGCCGGACCCTGGACTATGATGGTTCCGTGAACACGATCGACTCGCCGCTCCTCGGCCTCTCCCAGCGCCAGCCGCCGGCCAACCTGCAGGCGGAGCAGGCGCTGCTCGGCGCGCTGCTCGCCAACAACAAGGCCTATGAGCGAGTGGCCGAATTCCTCACCCCGGATCATTTCGCCGACCCGGTGCATGGCCGCGTGTTCCACGCCATCACCCGCCGGATCGAGGCCGGGCAGCTCGCCGACATCGTCACGCTGAAGGCCGAGTTCGAGCATTCCGGCCTGCTCGAGGAAGTCGGCGGCACCACGTATCTGGCCCAGCTCCTCACCGCCATGGTCGGCATCATCAATGCCGGCGAATACGGTCGCACGATTCGTGACGCCTGGCTGCGGCGACAGCTCATCGATATCGGCGAGACGGTGGTCAATCGCGCCTTCGGGGTAGAGCCGGAGCTGGACGCGGCCGGCCAGCTCGAGGCGGCGGAGCAGTCGCTGTTCGAGCTCGCGACCCGCGGCGCCGCCGACGGCGGCTTCATCGTCTTCGATCAGGCGCTGGTGCAGGCGATCAGCGGCGCGGAGCGGGCGTTCCACCGTGCCGGCCACGTGTCCGGGCTTTCCACCGGCCTGCGCGACCTGGACGCCAAGATGGGCGGGCTGCATCCGTCCGATCTGCTGATCCTGGCCGGCCGTCCGGGCATGGGGAAGACCGCGCTCGGCACCAAGATCGCCTTCGGCGCGGCGCGGGCGCTGCAGGGCGAGGCGGCGCAGCGCGACGGCAGTGCCCTCGCCCAGGGCAGCGTCGCGATCTTCTCGCTGGAAATGAGTGCCGAGCAGCTGGCCACCCGCCTGCTCGCCGAAGAGGCGGGTATTTCCGGCGACCGCATTCGCCGCGGCGATATCGGGCAGAAGGATTTCGACCGTTTCGTGCAGGTCAGCCGGGACATTTCCGGCCTGCCGATCCACATCGACGACACGCCGGCGATCACGCTTTCCGCGCTGCGCACGCGCTGCCGGAGGCTGAAGCGGACGAAGGGCCTCTCTCTGGTGGTGATCGACTACCTGCAGCTCATGCGCCCGGCGGCGGGCACGCGGCCGGAGAACAGGGTGCTGGAAATCAGTGCGATCACGCAGGGGCTGAAGGCGCTGGCGAAGGAATTGGCGGTGCCGGTGCTGGCACTGTCGCAGCTCTCGCGTGCGGTCGAGAATCGCGAGGACAAGCGGCCGCAGCTCTCGGATCTGCGCGAGTCCGGCTCGATCGAGCAGGACGCGGACGTGGTGATGTTCATCTACCGCGACGAGTATTATCTGGCGCAGCGCGCGCCGAAGCAGATGGGGTTCGACAGCGAGCAGAAGTTTCAGGATGCGCTCGACAAGTGGCAGCGCGACATGGAGCAGGTGCACAACAAGGCGGAGCTGTTCATCGCCAAGCAGCGTCACGGGCCTACGGGTTCGATCCAGCTCTTTTTCGAAGGCGAGTACACGAGGTTTGCGGATCTCGATCTGGCGCATGGGCAGGAGTAGGCCAGGGGGGCTTTGCCCCCCTGGACCCGCCAGCAAAGGCGCAGCCTTTGCAATCCGTTCCTTAAGTCATGGGGTCTGGGGCCGTACGGCCCCAGCGGGTCCAGGGCGGAGCCCTGGCCTTCCTTCCTGAATGCCCGCGGCCATCCTCGAAATCGACCTCGACGCGATCGCCGCCAACTGGCGCCTGTTGTGTGCGCGCCATCCGTCCGGCCCCGTCGCCGCCGTGGTGAAAGCCGACGCCTACGGCCTGGGCGCCGCCGCGGTGGCTCCGCGCCTGTTTCGCGAGGGCTGCCGGCACTTCTTCACCGCGCATGTGGAGGAGGCCCTGGCGATCCGGGACCTCGTTCCCGGCGCGATGCTGGCGGTGCTGAACGGCCTGCTGCCCGAGGCAGCGTCGGATTGCGTGGCGCAGGGCCTGGTTCCGGTGTTGGGCTCGCGGGCGGAGATCGCCGCCTGGCGGGACGAGGCCGCGCGGTGCGGACGGGCGCTGCCGGCGATCCTGCATGTCGATACCGGGATGAACCGGCTGGGCCTTTCCCACGGCGATGTGCCGGCGCTGGCGGCGGAGCCGGGCGTGCTGGCGGGCATCGATGTGCTTTATGTGATGACACATCTGGTCGCGGCGGAGTGCCCGGCGGATCCCGCGAATGCCCGGCAGCGGCGGCGCTTTGCGCGGGCCTGTGCGGCGCTGCCGCCGGCGCCGCGCAGCATCGCCAACTCCTCGGGGATTTTTCTCGGGCCGGAGTTCGGGTCCGATCTCGCCCGGCCGGGGGCGGCGCTGTACGGGGTCAATCCCACGCCCGGATCGGCCAATCCGATGCGACTGCCGGTGAGCCTGCGGGCGCGGATCCTGCAAGTGCATGATGTGTCGCCCGGGGAGGGTGTCGGTTACAATGCGACATGGACCGCGGCGCGGCCGAGCCGGATCGGCACGGTCGCGGTGGGCTATGCGGACGGGTATCTGCGCGCCTTGAGTGGGGTCGCGCAGGCGGGTTTTGACGGCCGGCCGGTCCCGCTGGTAGGGCGTGTGTCCATGGACCTCGCCACCTTCGACCTGACCGACCATCCGGCCGCCGGCCCCGGCGACTGGCTGGACCTGATCGGCCCGCTCGCGACGCCGGACGATCTCGCCGCCCGCGCCGGCACCAACGGGTACGAGATCCTGACTTCGCTCGGCCGGCGCTATCACAGGCGGTATCGCAGCCGGTAATCCCATGCTGAACGCGACGCTGGATGCGATCGCCCTGGTCGGGCGGGCCACGATCAGCGGCACCCGCATGACCGGCGCGCTGACCCTGTTCGGGCTCAACGGCCTGTCGCATCTGTTCCGACCGCCCTTCTACTGGCGGGCGTTCCTGCGGGCCTTCGTGGAGTTCGCCTATTTCAGCCTGCCGGTGGTCGCACTGACCGCGATCTTTTCCGGCATGGTGATCGCACTGCAATCGTACACCGGGTTCTCCCGATTCAATGCCGGCAGCGCGATCGCCGGGATCGTGGTGCTGTCGGTGGTGCGGGAACTGGGCCCGGTGCTGGCGGGGCTGATGGTCGCCGGGCGGGTGGGTGCGGCGATGGCGGCGGAACTCGGCACGATGCGCGTCACCGACCAGATCGACGCGCTCTCCACGCTCGCCACCAATCCGATGAAGTATCTGGTGACGCCGCGGCTGTTGGCGGGGGCGATCGCGCTGCCGCTGCTGGTCGTCGTTGCCGACATTCTCGGCGTGATGGGCGGCTTCATCGTCGCGACGGTGAAGCTCGGCTTTCACGGCATCCCGTATCTGATGAACACGTTCGACTTCATGAAGACGATGGACGTGGTCTCGGGCCTGGCGAAAGCCGCGGTGTTCGGGTTCCTGATCGCGCTGATGGGCTGCTATCACGGCTACAACAGCCGCGGCGGCGCGGAGGGTGTGGGTGGTGCGACGACCGCGGCGGTGGTGATGGCGTCGATCCTGATCCTCGCCTTCGACTACGGCCTCACCGAGCTGTTCTTCGCGCGATGAACCGCGAGGTGCCCGGCGCCGCGGTGCCGAAGATCCGTGTGCAGGGCTTGCGCAAGGCGTTCGGCGAGAAGCAGGTGCTGGACGGTGTCGATCTCACCGTCATGCCGGGTACGTCGATGGTGGTGATCGGCGGGTCGGGCACCGGCAAGTCTGTTCTGCTCAAATGCATCATCGGGCTGATGCAGCCGGACGAAGGGGTGATCGAGCTCGACGGGCAGGACGTGCTTCGCCTCGACCGTACGGCGCGCGAGCGGGCGCGCGACCGGATCGGCATGCTGTTCCAGAACGGCGCGTTGTTCGACAGCCTGCCGGTCTGGGAGAACGTCGCCTTCGGGCTGCTCGCACGCCGGCAGGTGACGCGGCGGCAGGCGCGCGAAGTGGCGGCGGAGGTGCTGGCGCAGGTCGGCCTTGCGGCCAGTGTCGGCGATCTGTCGCCGTCGGAACTCTCGGGCGGCATGCAGAAGCGGGTCGGCCTGGCGCGGGCGATCGCGGCTCGGCCGGACATCCTGTTCTTCGACGAGCCGACCACCGGGCTCGATCCGATCATGGGCGCGGTGATCGACGGGCTGATCGTCGATTGCGTGAAGCGGCTGGGCAGCACGGCGATTGCGATCACGCATGACATGGCGAGTGCCCGGCGGATCGGTGACCGCATTGCCATGCTGCATCACGGTCGGATCGTCTGGTCCGGGCCGCCGTCCGAGCTGATGGAGAGCGGCAACCCGGTGGTGGATCAGTTCACCCACGGCCGGCGCGAGGG